>CAYLND010000101.1:0-12727 GCA_964384905.1 uncultured Acidobacteriota bacterium | reverse complement strand
TCTTCCCGTGATCCACGTGCCCGATCGTCCCCACGTTCACGTGCGGCTTCGTCCTTTGAAATTTCTCCTTGGCCATCTCAACCCTCCGCTCGCCGCGGCCCGCTCCGCCCGGCTCCCGCGATATGCGTCGCGCGCGCCGTCGGGCCCGGGGGCGTCCTCGCGCCCTCTGTCATCCGAAAGGTGGAGCCCACGACCGGGATTGAACCGGTGACCTCTTCCTTACCAAGGAAGTGCTCTACCACTGAGCCACGTGGGCCCGGGAATGAAGCCATGGAGCGGGAAACGGGATTCGAACCCGCGACCCTCAGCTTGGAAGGCTGATGCTCTACCCCTGAGCTACTCCCGCGCTCTGCCTGCGTCCGGCTGGGGTGAAGAACCATCGCGTTGCTGGCTCCTCGCCGCAGCCGCCGTGCCCCTCGAAGTCCTGAGTCGTGAAACCGCCGCGCCGTCTTCCGGTCTGGCTCGAACCGTCCGACCGCCGCGTCTCCGAGCCACCCTCCGGAGCGTGGTGGGGAGAGGAGGATTCGAACCTCCGAAGCACAACGGCGGCAGATTTACAGTCTGCTCCCTTTGACCGCTCGGGAATCTCCCCACGGCAGCGATCGCCGCCGCGCGCGACACGCATCGCTCTGAAAGCAGTGGCCGTAAAAACAAACGCCCGCTCGCGCGGGCTGGAGCTGGCGAAGGGATTTGAACCCCCGACCGGCTGATTACAAATCAGCTGCTCTACCCGCTGAGCTACGCCAGCTTGACAAACGTCGCATGCTAACATGCATTTACGCATGCCGCAAGAGGCCCCTTGCAATTATTTTGTGCGGTCGGCTCGTCTCTGGCGCACCACTTCGAACAGCCCGACCCCGGCGGCCACCGACAGGTTCAGGGATTCCACCCCCGCCGCCAGCGGAATCCTCAGAACGACGTCGCAAGTCTCGCGCGCCAGCCGTCTCAACCCCCTTCCCTCGCCGCCGAGCACCAGCGCCAGAGGGACCGTGAGATCGAACGACGTCCAGTCGTCGCTCCCGCTGGAATCCAGACCGACGACCCAGAACCCCTTCTCCTGCATCGATTTCAAGAGCCCGACGATATTGGTCACGCGCGCCACCCGAAGACGCTCGGCGGTTCCAGAAGACGCTTTCACCGCCACGGGCGTCAGGCCGACCGCCCCGCGCTCAGGCAGGAACAGGCCGTCGGCGCCGGCGGCAGCCGCCGTGCGGATGACCGCCCCCAGGTTGCGGGGATCCTCCACTCCGTCCAGGACGACGAACAGCGCGGGCGTTCCGCCGGAACCGAGGAGCTCCCCGGCGTCGACGTAGTCGGAGCCGGCCAGGAAGGCGACCACTCCCTGATGCGAGGCCCCGTCCGCCAGACGGTCGAGTGCCTGGTGCGCCTGGCGCTGGACCGGAACGCCGGATCGATGCGCCGCGTCCAGCACCCGTCGCATCCGCGCATCGCCTCTCGCGTCGGAGACGACGAGACGAATCACCCGCCGTCGGCCCGATCGGAGGGCCTCGAGCACCGGGTGGATGCCGTACACCCGGCCGCTCACCCGGATGTCTTCCGGACCGCTTCGAGGAGGGCGCCCGCCCGGGTGGCGCAGGAGGCGATCGGTCGGGGCAGGGGCAGGCGGCTCCCCTCCTCGATGACCGGCAGCAGCTTCACCAGCTCCGGCCCGGACGCCGCGCCGGTCAAGGCGACGCGGATGGGATGGTAGAGATCCCGACCCTTGGCCCCGGTCTCCCGGCGGGTCTCCTCCGCCAGCGTCTGGAAGCGGCCGGCGGCCAGGGACCCGCTTCCGAGTCGGCGGGTCAGAGCCTCGATCACCGCCCGCGATCTCGCGTCGGTCAGCGCCTCGCGCACCTCCGGGTCCATCAGGCTCCTCTCGGGTGAGAACTCGAACAGGAAGACGCTCTCCTTGACGAGATCGACCATGCGCGGCAGGCGATCGGCGTACAGCATCGCGAGCCGGCCGACCCACTCGAAGAGGCCGCGGGACGTCTCCGTGCCGAGACGACCGGCCCGGCGGAGCTGCTCCGCCGCCAGCGCCGCCAGACGCTCCTGCGGCATGCGGGCCATGTGGCGCGCCGCCAGGGCGTCCAGCTTCTGGCGGTCGAACAGCGCCGGCGCGCGCGAGACGCGATCGAGATCGAACTGGGCGATCAGCTCCTCCTGCGTCAGCAACTCCTGGCCGCCCGCCGGGGACCAGCCGAGCAGTGCGAGGTAGTTCATCAGCGCCCCGGGGGGATACCCCTGCTCGCGGAACCACGCCACCGACGCACTCCCTTCCCGCTTGCTCAGCGGCGCGCCCCCCGGTCCGGCGATGAGCGGCAGATGCGCGAAGGACGGGAGCGCGCCTTCACCGAGCGCGCGATGCACCAGGATCTGGCGCGGCGTGTTCGACAGGTGATCGTCGCCGCGGATGACGTGCGTGACGCGCATCAGGAGGTCGTCCACCACCACCGCAAAATTGTATGAAGGCCAGCCGTCGCGCCGCAGGATCACGAAATCGCCGAGCTGCGAGACCGGAAAGCGCACCTCGCCGTGCACCAGGTCGGCGAACCCGATCGACGGATCGCCGGCCGCGGCCGCGCGGACGTCAAAGCGCACGGCCGCCTCCTCGGTCGCGCGGCGGCGCGCCGCCTCCTCTTTCGGGATGCCCCGACACCGACCGGGGTAGATCGACGCGCGGCCGGCCTCGCGCTGCGCCGCGCGCTCCTCCTCGAGGAGCTGCTGGGAGCAGAAGCAGGGATACGCCAGACCGCGCTGGATCAGCGCCTCGCCGCGGTCGCGGTACAGCGTCAGCCGCTCCGATTGCCGGTACGGCCCGTCCTCGCCGCCCTCGCCGAGTCCCTCGTCCCAGCCGAGGCCGAGCCAGCGCAGGTCCTCCACAAGACGCGTCTCGTGCTCGCTCGAGGAGCGCGCCGCGTCCGTGTCCTCGATGCGCAGCAGGAGGGTGCCCCCGTGGCGGCGCGCGTACAGCCAGTTGAACAGCGCGGTGCGGGCGTTTCCGACGTGCAGCTCGCCGGTCGGCGACGGAGCGAAGCGGACGCGCGGACCGCTCATGCTTCGCGCGCGCCGAGAAGGGCGACCGCCTGCGCCATGATTCCTTCCCGGCGGCCGAGCGCCCCGAGCCCTTCGAGTCTCTTGGCCTTCAGCCCGACGCTCGTCTTCGGAACCCGCAGGGCGGCGGCCAGGGCGGCGCGCATCGCCTCGAGATGAGGCTGCAGGCGCGGGGTCTCCGCCAGGACGACGGCATCGACGTTCACGATCTCGAACCCGCGCTCGCGAGCCTCCCGCATGATGTCCTCGAGGAACCAGAGGCTGGATCGGCCGCGCAGGCTCTCGTCCGATGCCGGGAACCGCGCGCCGAGGTCCGGCAGCGCCAGGGCCCCGAGGATGGCGTCGGCGATGGCGTGGGCGATGACGTCCGCGTCCGAGTGACCCGACAGCCCCCGCGCGTGCGGTATTTCGACACCCCCAAGGACCAGACGGCGACCCGGCCGGAAGGGATGCGCGTCCGCGCCGCATCCGACGCGGAGCCGCGGCAGGGGCGCGGGGGGCGAGGCGCGCGCGCTCCGTTTCGCCACGGTCCTAGACATCGCGCTCCCCGTGGGTCGCGTGCCCGAGGATCGCCTCCGCCAGGAGGAGGTCCAGAGGCGTGGTGATCTTGATGTTCTCCGGCGCGCCCTGGACGACTGTCACGCTGTGACCGGTGCGCTCCACCAGCGCCGCGTCATCGGTGCCCCGGAATCCGTCGCGCGCCGCCTGCGCGTGCGCCCGACGCAGGATCGAGGCGCGAAAACCCTGCGGCGTCTGGACCAGACGCAGGCGTTCGCGCGGCACGGTCTCCTCCACCCGACCGTCCGCCGCCACGCGCTTGACGGTGGAGGTCGGCACGATCGCCGGCACGGCGGCGCCACCCTTCTGCGCCCCCTCGATGACGGCGTCGACGACGGTCCGCGGCACCAGGGGGCGTGCCGCGTCATGCACGAGCACGATGTCGGCTTCGGTCTCGAGAATCGCTCCGAGCCCCGCCCGCACCGACTCCTGCCGCTCGGCTCCGCCGCGCACCAGGACCACGCGCCCCGCGAGCCGGCCCAGGGCGCGGGTTGCCGCCCGGGGATCGGTGACGGCGACGACGACACGACCGATGCGGGGATGCGTCGCGAAGACGCGCACGGCACGCTCCAGGATCGTTTCGCCGCCGACCCGGAGGAACACCTTGGGACGCAGGGCTCCCATGCGAACGCCTCGACCCGCGGCGACGACGACGGCGGCGACACTCGGCGGGCGGGCGCCCCTGCCACGCCGCCTTGACCGGCCCCTAGATCTTGAGGATTTCGTCGTCCTTGTGCTTCGCCAGCTCGTCGAGCTGCTGGATATGATGATCGGTCTGCTTCTGCACCTGGTCGAGCTCCCGCTTCTCGTCATCCTCCGAGATCGCCTTGTCCTTGAGGAGCCTTTTCAGAGCCTCGTTGGCGTCCCGGCGCTCCAGTCGGATGGCGGTGCGGCCGTGCTCGGCAATCTCGTGCACCCTCTTGGCCAGCTGCTTCCGTCGCTCCTCGGTGAGCGCCGGGATCGGGATGCGCACGACCTTGCCGTCGTTGGAGGGATTGAGGCCGAGATCGGACGCGCGGATCGATTTCTCGATCTTCGGAATGAGCGTGACGTCCCACGGCTGGGCGACGATCAGGGTGGGATCCGGCACGGTCAGCGTGGAGACCTGGTTGAGAGGCGTCGGCGTGCCGTAGTACTCGACCGTGATCCCGTCCAGAATGGACAGCGAGGCCCGTCCCGTCCGGATCGCTGCCAGCTCCCGGCGCGTGTGCTCGACCGTCTCGTTCATCTTCTTCTGCGCGTTCTGGACGATCTCGTTGACCTTCATGACTCACTCCTTGACGATTGATCCGATCTTCTCCCCCAGGACGGCCCGCAGGATGTTGCCGCGCACGCCGAGGTTGAAGACGATAATCGGCAGATGGTTGTCCATGCACAAAGAGGTCGCGGTGGCGTCCATCACCTTGAGACCCTTCTCGAGCACCTCACGATAGCTGATGGCGTCGAACTTCTTCGCCCCGGGGACCTTCTTCGGATCGGCGGAGTAGATGCCGTCTACCTGGGTGGCCTTCAGGAGCACCTCGGCCCGGACTTCCATGGCGCGCAGGGCGGCGGCGCTGTCGGTCGTGAAGTAGGGATTGCCGGTGCCGGCCGCGATGATCACGACGCGGTCCTTCTCCAGATGACGGACCGCACGACGCCGGATGAACGGCTCCGCAACCTGCCGGATTTCGATCGCCGACAGGACGCGTGTGTGCACGTCCAGCTTCTCCAGCGCGTCCTGCACGGCCAGGGAGTTGATGACCGTCGCCAGCATCCCCATGTGGTCGCCGGTCACCCGGTCGATGGCTCCCTCGGCGGCGCCGGAGAGACCGCGGTAGATGTTCCCGCCGCCGATCACCATGGCCACCTGCACTCCCAGGGCGTGGATCTCGCGCACCTGCTCGGCGATGTCGCGGATGGTTTCGAACTCGAGGCCGAAGGGCTTCGACCCCATGAGGGCTTCGCCGGAGAGCTTGAGGAGGATCCTGCGATATTTCGGCTGCTTCGCCACGGGACCTTCCGGCGCCGGGGGGGACCCCCTAACGCGACGTGTGACCCGTTCCCTTGGGCGCGCCGTCCTGGCCGAGCACGAAGCGCGCGAACCGCCTGACCCGGATGTTCTCGCCGGTCTTGGCGATCACGCCGCTGATGACGTCGCGCACCGTGACGTTGGGATCCCGCACGAACGGCTGCTCGAGCAGGCAGAACTCCTGGTAGAACTTTTCCATCCGGCCCGCCACGATTTTCTCGACCACGGCGGGGGGCTTGCCGGACGCGGCCGCCTGCTGCCGGTAGATTTCGCGCTCCTCGTTCAGAACCTCGTCGGTCACCTCGTCGCGGTCGACGGCGCGCGGCTCGCAGGCGGCGATATGCATCGCGAGGTCCTTCAGCAGGGTATGGAAATCCGGCGTGCGTGCCACGAAATCGGTCTCGCAGTTGACCTCGACCAGGACGCCGATGCGCCCGCCGGCATGGATATAGGCCCCGACGGCGCCCTCGCTCGTCGCTTTCGTCGAGCGCTTGGCGGCGGTGGCCTGGCCCTTCTGCCGGAGGATCTTGTGGGCCCGATCCAGGTCTCCCTGCGCCTCCACCAGAGCGACCTTGCAGTCCATCATCGGAGCGCCGCTCTTGTCGCGCAGCTCCTTGACCATCGACGCCTTGATCTCCATCCACTCCTCCTGCTCGACCGATCGAACGCTCGCGCGACGCGCGCCGCCGGCCTCGGCCCGGCTCGCTCGGGCTCCTGTCCTGTCTGCGGCTGGGCGGGGTTGGGACAGATCCGGCGCGGGGGCCCCCGGGTTACTCCGGGATCGCGCGACCGCCGGGGACGGCGGTCTTGCGCTCCGAGCCCCCCTCGACCTTCGCGACCGTCTCGGTCTCCGGCTCGGCGCCCGACGTCTTGTCGGGCGCTGCGACGGGTCCCTCGGAACGGACGATGGGCGGCTTCCGGCGCGGCGCCGCCCTGCGGCCGTCACCGGACGGCGGGCGGCGCGGAGGACGGCTCGTCGACTCTTCGCCGAGCGCCGGCATGCCCGCCACCACCACACCGCCGCCACCGGCGGCCGCCAGAGCCGCCTCCTCGGATTCTTGCTCTCCGGCCTGCTTCTCGTAGACGCTGCGCCCCTCCAGGATGGCGTCGGCGATCCGCGACGCGAACAGCTTGATGGCCCGGATCGCGTCGTCGTTGCCCGGTATCGGGAAGTCGATGTCTTCCGGGTCGCAATTCGTGTCCACCACGGCCACGACGGGGATATCGAGCTTGCGGGCTTCCTGGACCGCGATGTGCTCCTTCTTCGGGTCGATAACAAACAGGGCATCGGGCAGACGGTCGAGCGTCTTGATCCCCGAAAGGACCTTCGCCAGCTTCACCCGCTCCTTCTCGAGCTGCAGCAGCTCTTTCTTGCTGTACCGACCCTCGACCGGGTTCTCGAGGAAGTTCTCCAGCCACCTGAGACGCTCGATGCGCTTCTTGATGGTACGGTAGTTGGTGAGGGTGCCGCCGAGCCAGCGCTGGTTGACGAACGGCATGCGGACGCGGTTCGCCTCTTCGGCGATCGCCTCCTGTGCCTGGCGCTTGGTGCCGGCGAACAGCACCGTGCCGCCTCGGGTCGACGCCTGCTGCACGAACTCAAGGGCCTCGCGGAATTTGATGAGCGTCTTCTGGAGGTTGATGATGTAGATGCCGTTTCTCTGGCCGAAGATGTATTCCCGCATCTTCGGGTTCCATCGCTTGGTCTGGTGCCCGAAATGGACCCCGGCCTCCAGAAGCTCCTTCATCGTGACCGCTGTCAAATAGTCCTCCCGTCCCTGGAGCGGCGATCCGCGCCGCCTCGATGCCGGCGGTGCGGGCGCACCGCCGTCTGTATGCCTAGCGCTTGGAGTATTGGAAGCGGGCCCGCGCGCCACGCTGTCCGTACTTCTTTCTCTCCTTGACTCTCGAATCCCGCGTCAGAAAGCCCGCTTCCTTCAACCGGCCGCGCAGTGCCGGCTCGAACTGCACCAGGGCTCGGGCGATGCCGTGCCGGATGGCCCCGGCCTGGCCGGCCTCGCCACCGCCCGCGACGTTCACCAGGATGTCGAACTTGTCCCCGGTCTCCGTCAGCACCAGCGGCTCGCGCACGACGCGCTTCAGGGCGTCGGTATGGAAGTAAGTGTCGATCGGACGCCGGTTGACCACGAACTGGCTGCCGCCCGGACGCAGGTAAACCCTGGCTGTGGCGGTCTTCCGCCGACCCGTGGCGTAGAACTGAAGTGCCGACATCTCCACGATCTCCGAACCGGCGTCAGGCCGGAAGCCCGACCTTCTCCGGCTTCTGGGCCTCGTGCGGGTGCTCGGGCCCGGCGTACACCTTGAGCTTCATCCCGAGCCGCCGCCCGAGGCTTCCCTTCGGGAGCATCCCCTTCACGGACCATTCCACCACCCGCGTCGGCCTCTCCTTGAGCATACGCCCCGCCGCGACCTGCTTCAGGCCGCCCGGGTAACCGGTGTGCCAGCGGTAGATTTTCTTGTCCGCCTTGCGCCCCGTGAGACGCACCTTGTCCGCGTTCACCACCACCACGAAGTCACCGGTATCGGCGAACGGAGTGTAGGTCGGACGGTGCTTGCCCATCAGCATCCGGGCCACGGCAGTGGACAGACGCCCCAGCGACTGCCCCTCGGCGTCCACCAGGACCCACTTGCGCTCTGCCTCGGCCTGTTTACAGACGTAGGTGCGCATCCTCCCTCGCTCCACGAAAAAGGACCCCTGCCTTGTGCCGCAAGTCGGTCATTGTGGCAGGTGCCCGCGAGACCTGTCAAGTCCTATCTGCTTTCGGATGCTCGGGTTGGGCGGAGGAGCCCGCCATGAGGAGGACGAGCACCGCTTTCTGCGCGTGCAGGCGGTTGGCGGCCTGCCGAAACACGACGGAGGCGGGCGACTCGAACACCTCTTCCGTGACCTCCTCCCCCCGGTGCGCCGGCAGGCAGTGCATGAAGATCGCGCCTTTTCTGGCGCGCCCCATGACGTCGGCATCGATCTGATACGGCCGGAACACGGCGACCCGCTCGTCGTGCTCGGCCTCCTGGCCCATGCTGGCCCAGGTGTCGGTGTAGACCACGTCAGCGTCCTCGACCGCGGCCTTGATGTCGTGACCGGTCTCGATGACCGCACCTGTCTCCGCCGCGTCGCGCCGGGCGCTCGTCACCACCTCCGGGTCCGGCGCGTAAGCGGCCGGTGTCGCCACGCTGACCCGGGCTCCGAGCTTGGCGCCGGCGTACATCAGCGAGTGCGCAACGTTGTTCCCGTCGCCGACATAGGCGACCTTGATCCTTTCGCAGCGTCCGTACACCTCGCGGATCGTCAGGAAATCGGCCAGCGCTTGGCAGGGATGGAGATGATCGGACAATCCGTTGATCACGGGGATACTCGCGTGACGCGCGAGGTCGATGAGCGCCTGATGGGAGAACGTCCGGGCCATGATGCCGTCCGCCATGCTCGAAAGGGTGCGGGCGACGTCCGCGACGCTCTCGCGCTTTCCCATGGCGATGTCCGTCGGCCCCAGGCAGATGGCGTGCCCTCCGAGCTGCGTCATGCCGGCCTCGAAGCTGACCCGGGTGCGCAGGGACGGTTTCTCGAAAATCATCGCCAGCGTCTTGCGCGACAGGCGGTCGCCGAAATCCTCCGGCGCTCTCTTGATCCGGGCGGCCAGGCCCAGGATCTCCGCGACCTCGTCCCGTCCGAGATCGTGGATCGAGATCAGATCGGTGCTCTTCATGTCACGCTCCCCGTCCGTGCGCCGCGGTCTTTGCCCGCGCCGGCACCCGCGGCCCGGACCGACGCCCGGCGACGATGCGCGTGCCCGCCCTGCCGCGCACCGCCTCCACCAGCCGGGCGCTCGAGGTGATCAGAACCTCCTTCCCGGTTGATTCCACGAATTCGACGGCGGCGATTATCTTCGGTCCCATGCTCCCCTCGGGGAACTGTCCCCCGGCCTGCCAGGCGCGCGCCTCATGGACGTCCATCGTCCGGATCGATTTCTGATCGGCCTTGCCGAAATTGATCGACACGTGGTCGACGCCGGTCAGGATCACGAACAAGTCGGCGCGCAGATCGTTGGCGATCAGCGAGGCCGTGTAATCCTTGTCGATGACGGCCTCCACCCCGCGCAGATCGCCGCTCCTGGTCCAGTAGACCGGTATGCCGCCACCCCCGCCCGCGATCACGATCGCCCCCGAGAGGGCCGCCTGACGGATCTCCTCCCGCTGCACGACCGCGAGCGGGCGCGGCGAGGGGACGACTTTGCGCCAGCCGCGCCCGGCGTCCTCGATCATCGTCCACCCCTGCTTGCGCATCAGCTCCTCGGCCCGGAAGCGCGGGTAGAAGGGCCCGATCGGCTTCGTGGGCCGGCGGAACCCGGGGTCGTCCTGGTCGACGACCACCTCGGTGATCAGCGTCACGATGCCCCGGCGCGGCGGGCGCCGTCGTCTCAGCTCGTTGAGGAGCGCCACCTCGAGCATGTAGCCGATGCTCCCCTCGGACATGGCGACGCAGACGTCGAGCGACAGGGGCGGGACCTTGGTCACGGCCTCTTCGACCTGGATCAGGACGTTGCCGACCTGAGGACCGTTGCCGTGCACCAGGACCAGCCCGTAGCCGTCCTTGAGGAACGGCACGAGGGAGCGCGCCGTCTGCTGCGCGTTCTCGAGCTGCTCCCACTGGGTCCCTTCCTGACCTTTGCGGATGAGGGCGTTGCCGCCGAAGGCGACCACCGCGAGCTTGCCGCACCGCGGCATCGGAGACGCCGCCTCCCTACCCGGACCGGGGAAGCCGCGCCAGAACGTCCTCCAGATCGGGCTTGCCGATCTCCTGCAGCTCGTAGGTGACGCGCAGCGCCGGCTTCTCGAAGTGGATGGTGCGACGCAGGTCGATCGGCGTGGCGATCAGAACCAGATCGCAATCGACCTTCTCGATCGTCTGCTTCAGCTCGTTCATCTGCTTTTCGCCGTAGCCGATGGCCGGCAGAAGCGTCCCGATCCCGGGGTACTTGCGGAAGGCGGCGGCGATCGAGCCGACGGCATACGGCCTCGGATCGACGAGGGAGGCCGCGCCGAAGCGCTGCGCCGCGATCACGCCCGCCCCGTACCCCATCTCTCCGTGCGTCAGCGTCGGGCCGTCCTCCACCACCAGCACCCGCTTCCCGCGAATGGCGGAGGGCTCCTCCACGGTCACGGGCGAGGCGGCCTCGACCACCAGCGCTTTCGGATTGAACCGGGCGATGTTCGACTTGACCTCCTCGATCCCCTTCTTGTCCGCGGTGTCGACCTTGTTGATCACGAGACAGGACGCGCGCCGGAAGTTCGCCTCGCCGGGGTGGTACTTCAGCTCGTGCCCGGGCCGATGCGGATCGACCACGACGATCTCGATGTCCGGCTTGAAGAACGGGAGATCGTTGTTGCCGCCGTCCCAGACGATGACATCGGCCTCGCGTTCGGCCTCCTTCAGGATGGCCCCGTAGTCCACACCGGCGTACACCACCGTCCCGCTGCGCAGGTGCGGCTCGTACTCCTCGCGCTCCTCGATGGTGCACTCGTACCGATCCAGGTCCTCGAAGGTCGCGAACCGCTGCACGCGCTGCTTCACCAGGTCGCCGTAAGGCATCGGGTGCCGGACCGCCACGACGCGCCGCCCCTGGTCCAGGAGCTTGCGGCAGACGCGGCGCGTCGTCTGGCTCTTCCCGGCGCCGGTGCGCACGGCGCACACCGAGACCACCGGCCGTGTCGAGCGGAGCGAGGTGTCGTTGAAGCCCAGGAGACCGAAGTCGGCGCCCGCGGCGATGACCTGCGAAGCCTTGTGCATCACGTGGTCGTGGGACACGTCCGAGTAGGCGAAGATCACCAGATGGACGGAGAGCTTGCCGATCATCTCCTCGATCCGGTCCTCCTCGTAGATCGGGATGCCGTCGGGATAGCGCGCGCCGGCCAGCTGGGCCGGATAACGCCGATCGGTGATGTTCGGAATCTGGGTCGCGGTGAAGCCGACGACGTCGAAGGCGGCGTTGTCGCGGAAGCAGACGTTGAAGTTGTGGAAGTCCCGGCCGGCGGCTCCCATGATCAGCACACGTCGCGCGCTCATCGCAACTCTCCGCGAAAAAAAACAAAGGAGCAATCGCGATCTCGATCGCTCCTGAGGATTCCGGCCGGCGTCAAACGCTCGCGGGAACCGTCTTACTCTAGCAGACAACCGCGCCCGGTCACAAGGTCACGAGCCTTCCCCCGCGGCGGTCACCGGGACGGATCGCGTCCCGGCCGGGAGCTGGGGCGGCGTCTCCGTCATGATCGGAGTACGACCGTCGCCCGTGCTCCAGCGGCCCGTCCTCGGGTCCTTCCGGATCAGGATGGCCCGCACCGGCATGGCGGCCTGCTCCAGATTGCGGAACAGGCCCCAGCGCGCGGACGCGTCCGCCGGCACGGTCGGATCGATCTCGATCGCTTCGCGGCGGCCCGACTGCCGGCCGGTGGAGCAGAAGGCGATCAACACGCTCCTAGGGTCGGGGCCGACCACCTCCACCAGCTGCCCGGTCGAGTCGGTCTTGGGCACGGTCAGCGGGGGCGGCGGGGCGGGAACGCCGGGTGCAGCCTCTACAGCGGCGGGCGCTCCGGCGGGATGCCGTGACGCGGCCGCCGCTTCGGGAAGCGAGAAGGCGGCGGCGCCGCGCTGCGCCAGATACTCCCCCCAGACTCCGTAGATGTGCACGCCCAGACCGGTCAGGATCAAGGCGCCGACGCTGTACACCATGAAATTCCAGACACCGTGCGACACCGACGTCTGCGGGCGGGGCGGCTCCTTGGCTTCGTTGG
Source organism: uncultured Acidobacteriota bacterium (assembly GCA_964384905.1). GTDB lineage: Bacteria > Acidobacteriota > Polarisedimenticolia > Gp22-AA2 > Gp22-AA2 > Gp22-AA3. The sequence goes on along the minus strand of CAYLND010000101.1, from coordinate 294 downwards.
AGGCCTTCTGCTGCAGCGCCTGGTGCACGGTGAGCCGGTTGTCGGCGACCCGCAGCGCCAGCTCCATCGGCAGCCGGTGGCGTTGCGAGAGGCGCAACGCCAGCGCTCGGCGATCGCCCCGCTCCAGGGCTTGGCGCGGCGTCAGCGCGCCGTCCCGGATGGCTTCCGCGAACCCGGGGTCGTATCCGACCTCCGACTCGGCCAGTACCGGTCGGCCCGGGGTCGGCACGGCAGCCGCTGGCGTGCGAACGGTCGCGGCGGTGCGTGATTCCGATTTGAGATCAGGCGACTCCC
>CAYLND010000100.1:0-12740 GCA_964384905.1 uncultured Acidobacteriota bacterium | reverse complement strand
CCGGCAGCGGAGCCCTCACCGTGCCCGCCATGACCTACCAGATTCAGGTGCGGCGCCGCAGCCAGGATCCGATCGAGTCCTTTTTCTTCACGCCCACCGAGACCATCAGCCGCCGGACCGAGCCGATCACGATTCGCGTGGAGCCGCTGCCGACCGCGTCGCGCCCGCCCGATTTCTCGGGCGCCGTCGGCAACTTCTCGCTGGCGGTGAACGCCGACCGCAAGGAGACCCGCGTCAATGACGCGATCGGGATCAAAGTGAAAATCGCCGGCGAGGGGAATCTGAGCGCCGTGACCTCTCCGCCCCTGGCGGAGCTGAGCGATTTCAAGGAGTACGCACCCAAGGTCACCTCGTCGTCCTCGGTGGTCGGGGAGCGTCTGCGTGGCGAGAAGACCTGGGATTACGTCCTGATCCCGCTCGCGCCCGGCGCCCAGACGATACCGCCGGTCACCTTCTCGTTCTTCGACCCGCGCGCCGGGCAGTTACGTAGGGTGTCGAGCGGCGCGATCCCGATCCAGGTGGCCCGAGCCGCCGACGGCAGCACCGGCACGGGCGGGACGTACGTCGCCCAGAGCGACGTCCGGCAGCTCCGGAAGGATATCCACTTCATCAAGCAGGCCGGGGAGGGTCTCGCCGATCGGTCCCGGCTGTTCTACCGCGCGCCGATGTTCATGGTGCTGCTGATGCTCCCGGTGGCGGCCGATCTCGGCGTCTACGTGCTCACCCGCCGCCGCGAGTCGCTGCAGGCGAACGCGCGGCAGCGCCGCGAGCGCAGGGCCCGATCCCAGGCGCGCCGGCGTCTCAAGGACGCGCGCCGCCGCCTGGCCCCCTCGACCGCTCGCGCCTTCTACGCCGAGGTGGCGCGCGCCCTCACCGAGTACGTCGCGGCGAAATTCGACGCCTCGGCCGCCGGGCTGACCCGGGATCGGATCGAGGAGCTGCTCGCCTCGCGCGGGGCCGGCGACGAGGATCGCCGCGAGTTCCACCACTGTCTCGAGGCGTGCGATTACGCGCGCTTCGCGCCCACCTCCTCGGACGAGAAGGAGATGAAGCGGGCGCTGGAGGCCGCCGAGGAGATCCTCGTCCGTCTCGAGCGGTCCTTGACCGCATGAGGCGGAGTCGGATCGCGCTCGCGGGCCTGCTGCTGCTGTGCGCCGCCGCCGCGACGCGTCCGGCGCGGGCCTCGACGCCCCGCGAGCTGTTCGAGACGGGCAACAGCGCCTACGAGCAGGAGCGGTTCAACGAGGCGGCCTCTGCGTACGAGAAGATCCTGGGGTATGGCGTCAGCGACCCGCGCGTCCTGTACAACCTCGCGAACGCCTACTTCAAGCTGGGCAAGCTGGGCGCGGCGATCCTCTATTACGAGCGCGCGCTGCGTCTCGACCCCTCGGACACCGACACGCGCGACAACCTGGAGCTGGCCCGCGGGATGATCCGTGATCGGGTGACCGAGTCCGAGGTTCCCTACCCAGTGAAGGTCGTGCGCGATCTTCTGGACGGCCTGTCCACCAACCTCATCGGCGCCGTCTTCCTGCTCGTCTACCTGGCGGACGGGGCCCTCGTCGGCCTCCTGCTCCTGGCCCGCGGACCGACCCGCCGGCGCGTCCTTGGCTATTGCGCCGCGGCCCTCGGCGTTCTGGCGCTCCTCGGCGGGGTCGCTCTGGCGTACAAGATCGAGCAGGTGACGGCCGCCCGGGCCATCGTGATGGAGGACAAGGTGGACGTCCTGAGCGGTCCGGCCGCGGACAATACGGTGCTGTTCACGGTCCACGAGGGGACCCGTCTGGAGGTGCGCAACCGCCGGGACGGCTGGTACCAGGTGAGCCTGCCGAACGCCATGAGCGGCTGGGTCCGCGCCGGCTCGGTGGAGCAGGTGTGATCGGCCTCTACGTGCACGTTCCGTACTGCACGGTGCGCTGCTCCTACTGCGATTTCTACCTCGTGCCTTCGCGCGGGCGCGACACCGGGTCCTACATCGACGCGCTGTGCGCCGAGATCGCCGGGGCCCCGGTCGCGGCTCGGGCGGCCGACGCGGTGCACTTCGGCGGCGGCACCCCGTCCCTCCTGCCACCCGCACAGCTGGCGCGCGTCCTCGTGGCACTCGGCTCGCGCTTCGTCCTCGAGAACGAAGCCGAGATCGCTCTGGAGGCGAACCCGGAAGACATCGACGCGGCCCGACTCGAGGAGTGGGTTGCCGCGGGCGTGAACCGGCTGTCGGTCGGCGTGCAGACCCTGGACGACGCTCTCCTGAAGATGATGCGCCGCCCGCACGACGCCCTCTCCGCCGTCACCGCCCTGTCCGCGGCGCGGCGATCGGCGGTGAGGAGCCTGGGCGCCGACCTCATCCTGGGTCTGCCGGGGCAGACCCCCGCCCGCGTCCTGGACGACATCGCGCGCGTCGCGGACCTGGGCGCCGACCACGTGTCCCTCTATCTCCTCGAGGTCCATCCGCGCACGCGCCTCGGGAGGGAGGTCGCGCTCGGGCGGCTCCGACCGCTGGACGACGAGACCGGCGCCGCCCTCTACGAGGCGGCGGCCGACCGCCTCGAGAGCCGCGGATACGAGCACTACGAGATTTCGAACTTCGCCCGGCCCGGCCACCGCAGCCGGCACAACACGAAGTACTGGACCGACGAGGACTATCTCGGCTTCGGACCGGCGGCCCATTCCTACGTGGACGGGCGGCGCTGGTCGAACGCGGCCCGTCTCGACGAATACCTGGCGCGGGGCGGGGCCGGAACGCGCCGCATCGTCGACGAGACGCCCCGATCCACACGGGCCGCCGAGGCGCTCATCGCAGGTCTGCGCCTGGCCGAGGGCGTGGATCTGACCCGGCTGCGCCTGAGGTACGGCAGGGATTTTTCCGCGCCGCCGCGCGACGGCGTGGCCGATCTCGAGATGGCGGGTCTTCTGGTGGTGGAGGCCGAGCGCCTGCGGCTGACCCGGCGGGGACGCCTCCTCTCGAACGAAGTGTTCGAGAGGCTGGCCGTCTAGTTCACGTAGCCCAGCGACCTCAATCGCTGCCGCTGCTCCGGCTCCAGATCCTCCGGCAGGACCGGGCCGGCCGGTCCGTAGTCGACGAAGCGCTCCAGCTCGCCGAACAGCCGCGGCCGCGCCGCCCGGTCGGCCGCCTGACCGTCCAGATCGTGCATCTCGCCCGGATCGTCCCCCACATCGTAGAGCTCCACGATGTCGCCTCCCGGTCGGGGAACGTGGATCAGCTTGAAGCGGCCGTCGAACGCCGACGACCATTTGCCCGCCGGCCCCTTGATGTAGAAGCGGCGATTCTCCGGATGGATGAGCTGGAAATCGCTTTCGGCGAACACCGTGCCCCGCCCGGGGGCGGGCGCGTACTCTCCGACGTCGCGATCGCGCGCCGCGCGGGCAACCAGGAGCGGCCGCCCGTCGACCCCCTGCAGGCGCTCGACTCCCAGAAGCGAGAGGATGGTCGGCGCGATATCGACGTTCTCGGCGAGCGCGTCGAGCCGGACCCCCGACGCGACGCGTCCCGGGAAGCGGATGATGAGCGGGATGTGCAGGGTCTCCTGGTACAGGTACTCGCCGTGCGCGAAGTAGTAGCCGTGCTCCCCGAGGCTTTCGCCGTGGTCCGCGGTGAGCAGCACGAGCGGTGCCGCCGGCTCGGGCGTCGCGAGGGCCTCCAGCAGGGGGCCCAGGGCGGCGTCCACCTGGGCGATCTCGCCGTCGTAGAGAGCCCGCACGTGCTCGACCTGGCGCGCGCTGAGCCGGTTCTCGAAGATGACCTGACCCTTGGTCAGCCGTCCGGCGTCGAGATCGTCGTAGAGCGTGAACGGGCCGCTGAAACCGGGATCGAACATCGTGTCGAAGGGCGGGTCCGGCCGGTAGGTCCAGTGGGGATCGAGATAGTGGACCCAGAGGAAGAACGGCTTGTCCCGGGGGCGCGACCCGAGCCACTCCAGTGCCGCCCGGGTGATCGACCGCGCCGAGTCGCCGTCCCAGCGCTCCGGCGGGTTGTCGTATCTGTCGAACCCCTGCTCGAATCCCTGACCCGGCTTCAGGAACAGGTTGGAAACGAAGGCGGCCGTGTCATACCCCTCGTTCCTGAGGATCTCGGCCAGGGTCAGGTTGGCGGGCGCCAGCGTCGAGAACAACCCGCGCGCCCCGTGCGTCTTGGGGTAACGCCCGGTCACGATCGAGGCGACCGCCTGGGTCGTGCGCGGAAGCGTGGTGAAGGCGCGCTCGAACAGAGCCCCCTCCGAGGCCAGCCGATCGATGTGCGGGGAGGTCGGCCGAGGGTAGCCGTAACAGCCCAGATGATCGGCGCGCAGCGTATCGATCGTGATCAGCACGACGCTCGGCCGAGGGGCGTGGGGACCGCACGCGGCGAGGCACAGAACGGCCGGGACCAGGAGACGGGGAGCGATCACGCTCCTGGATTATAGCGCCTGCCCCGGGACGCATCGTGTACGATGGTCGGATGACCCAGAACAGCGGACGTCCGGGACCCGGAGCCCCCGTCGATCTGCGCTCGGACACTGTGACGCGACCGACCCCCGCCATGCGGCGCGCCATGGCCGACGCGGAGGTCGGGGACGACGTTTTCCGGGAGGATCCGACGGTCCGGCGTCTCGAGGAGATCTCCGCCACGGCCATGGGCAAGGAGGCAGCGCTGTTCGTTCCGACCGGGACGATGGGGAATCAGATTGCGGTGAATGTCTGGACCCGGCCCGGACAGGAGGTCATCCTCGAAGAGCGCAGTCACATCTTCAACTACGAGATGGGAAACATGGCGGTCTTCTCGGGAGTCCTGCCGCGCCCGCTGCCGGGTCGCGACGGGTCGCTCACCGTGGAGGCGGTTCGCCGGGCGATCCGCCCCCCGGTCTACTACCTGACACGCACCGGTCTCGTCGCCCTCGAGAACACGCACAACATGGCGGGCGGGACGATCTTTCCTGCGGCCGAGAGCGAAGCGATCGGCGCCCTGGCGCGGGCCGAGCACCTGCCGACCCACCTTGACGGAGCCCGCATCTTCAATGCCGCCGTGGCGCTCTCTTGCGACCCCGCGACGCTGGTGCGGCCGTTCGATTCGGTCATGTTCTGCCTGTCCAAGGGGCTGGGCGCCCCGGTCGGCTCGATCCTGGCGGGCCCGGCGACCTTCATCGAGGAAGCCCTGCGCGTACGCAAGCGCCTGGGGGGCGGCATGCGGCAGGCGGGGGTGCTGGCGGCCGCGGGCATCGTGGCCCTGCGGGAGAACATCGAACGGCTCGCAGACGATCATGCCAATGCCCGTCGCCTGGCCGAAGCCGTGGCGGGGATGCGCGGCGTGTCCGTAGACCCGGAGAGGGTCCAGACGAACATCGTTCTCTTCGCGGTCGAGATCCCCGGCGTGACGGCCCACGAGGTGGTGCGGAGCTGGAGGGAGGAGGGGGTGCTCGCCCTGGCGATCGACGAGCGCCAGGTCCGGGCGGTCACCCATTATGAGGTGGATTCCTCCGGTATCGACCGGGCATGCGCCAGTCTCTCCCGGATCCTGCGTGACGTGCAGCCGGCGTCCTGACCCAAAAAAAGGGCACCGCCACTGGGGCCGGTGCCCGGGCTCGCGTCCGTTTTCGGTTCAGGACGCGGCGTGCTCCTTCTTCGGATCGGCCGGTGCGGTGGACTCGGGGGAGGCGTCCTGTACCTTGATCCTCTTCGGTCTCGCCTCCTCGGCCTTCGGCAGCACGACCTCGAGAACACCGTCCCGGTAGGTCGCCTTGATCTGCTCGGCGTTGATCCTCGTCGGAAGGACGAAGCTCCTTGAGAACGAGCCGTAGAAGCGCTCGAGACGATAGGCGTTCTCGGTGTCGACCTCGCGCTCCTGCTTCTTCTCCCCGCGCAGCGTGAGCGTTCCGTTCTCCACGCTGACGTCGATATCGTCGCGGCCGACGCCTGGGATCTCCGCCCGCAGGACGACCCGGTCTCCCTCCTCTTCGATGTCCACGGCCGGGAGCCAGCCGCCGTTCGTTTCAACCGGCCCGAGCCGGAACGTCGGGTCCTTGAACATGCGGTTCATCCTGTCGGAAAGGGTGGCGAACTCTCGCAACGGTTCCCATCGGATCAGACTCATCATTCTTACCTCCTCCTTGATGCCCGAGCGGGCTGTGACGCTGCCTAATCTATAACTTGATAATGATATTGTCAAGTTTTATTAGCATATAATACTTATGTATTATTTCTATTGTATTTTGAATGGTTTAGCATAGTATCTCAAGGCAACAATGAAATTTTTAGGTAAATGCTGCATCCCTGTTCGGCCAATGCCCCGGATAGAGACTGGAGCGTCTCCCGGAGTACCCACGCCTTGATCGCCCGCCGCCGCTGCACTAGAATCCCCGCATCTGCACCGCAATTCCCCGGGAGCCTGGATTGGATTTCGAGCTGAACGAAGAGCAGAAGCTGACACGCCAGACGGTTCGCGAGTTCGCCGAGAAGGAGATCGCGCCGCGGGCCCTCGAACTGGACGAAAGCCAGGAGTTTCCGCGCGATCTGATGCGGAAGCTGGGTGACATGGGGATGCTCGGTGTGTTCTTCCCCCCGGAGTATGGCGGCGCCGGCCTCAAGGCGATCGACTACGTCCTGATCATCGAAGAGCTGGCCCGCGTCGACGGATCGATCGGTCTGTCGGTGGCGGCGCACAATTCCCTCTGCTCGAATCACATCTTCGTGGCGGGGACCGAGGAGCAGAGACGGCGCTTCCTCGTGCCCCTGGCGCGCGGCGAGAAGATCGGAGCCTGGAGCCTCACCGAGCCCACGGCCGGGAGCGACGCGTCCGGCACGCGCTCCACCGCGGCGCGCGACGGGACGGATTGGGTCCTGAACGGCAGCAAGACCTTCGCCACGCACGGCTCCGTCTGCGATCTGGCGGTGGTCTTCGCGGTCAGCGACGCCGGCAAAGGGAAGCACGGCATCTCGGCGTTCGTCCTCGAGAGGGGCATGCACGGATTCCGATCGGGAAAGAAGGAGAACAAGATGGGGTGCCGCGCCTCCGACACGGCGGAAATCGTCATGGAGAACTGCCGCGTCCCGGGCGCCAATCTCCTGGGCCGCGAGGGTCAGGGCTTCATCGACGCCCTGCGCATCCTGGACGGGGGGCGCATCGGGATCGGGGCTCTCGGTGTCGGAATCGCCCAGGGCGCCTTCGAGCAGGCCGTGGCGTACGCCAGAACGCGGCACCAGTTCGACCGGCCGATCGCGGATTTCCAGGCGGTGCAGTGGATGCTGGCCGATTCGGCGGTGGAGATCCATGCGGCGAGACTGCTGGTTCAGAGGGCGGCGTTCCTGAAGGACGCGGGTCAGGAGGTCACGCGGGCCGCCTCGATGGCGAAGCTGTACGCCTCAGAGACGGCCGTGCGCGTCGCCAACCGCGCCGTGCAGATCCACGGCGGCTACGGTTACGTCAAGGAATACCCGGTGGAGCGGGCCTACAGGGACGCCAGGATCTGCACGATCGGCGAAGGCACCTCCGAGATCCAGCGTCTGGTCATCGCCCGGCAGATCCTGGGAGCGTCGGCCGAGCGGACCTCCTGATGGAGGATCTGGCGCGCGCTCTTCTGGCGGGGGACGCCGCGGCCCTGGCACGGTCCATCTCCCTCGTGGAGGAGGGCACCCCCCGCGGCGAAGCGATCCTGGCCGAGGTCTACGGAAGGACCGGCCGCGCCCCCGTCATCGGCATCACCGGCCCGCCGGGCGTCGGCAAGAGCAGCCTCGTCAACCGCCTGGTCTCGGTGTACCGCGCGCGGACGGAGCGTGTCGGCGTGGTTGCGGTCGACCCGAGCAGCGCCTTCACCGGCGGCGCCATCCTGGGGGACCGCATCCGCATGCAGGAGCACACGCTCGATCCGGACGTCTTCATCCGCTCGATGGCCACCCGCGGCCGGTTCGGCGGCCTGAGCCGGGCGACGCGGGACGCCGTGGACCTGATGGACGCGGCGGGGAGGAGCCCGATCCTGATCGAGACCGTCGGGGTGGGGCAGGACGAGGTCGACATCGTGCGCGTGGCCGACACGGTACTCGTCGTCCTGACACCCGGGCAGGGCGACGATATCCAGGCCATCAAGGCGGGGCTCCTGGAGATCGCGGATCTGTTCGTCATCAACAAGGCCGATCACGCGGGCGCCGATCGCCTGGCCTCGGATCTCGAGGGGCTCCTCGCTCTGGGCGAGAGGAGCGATTGGACGCCGGCGATCGTGATGACCGTCGCGACGGAAAGCAGGGGAGTCGACGATCTGGTCGCCGCGATCGATCGACACGCGGCGTTCCTGCGTGCCGGAGACGGCCTCGAGAAGCGGCGACGCGCGGCGACGGCGACGCGGCTTCTGGAGATTCTCCACCATCGCCTGACGACGGGCGTCCTGGCGAGCCGCATCGGCGAGGCGACCCTCGAGGGGTACGAGACCCGTCTGATGCGCCGGCAGATCGATCCGTACACCGCGGCGCGCGAGATGCTGGAGCGACTCGGGAGCCAGACCGGCGCGGCGCCGGGAGACGAGCGGACGGCGGTGCTCGATCATCTCGGCATCGCAGTGCGGACGATCGAGGAGCGCGTGGCGCTGTATCGCGACGTGCTCGGTCTTCCGTTGCTCGGCGTGGAGGAGGTCGCCGGCGAGGGGGTTCGGGTCGCCCTGCTGCCCGCGGGCGGGACGCGCATCGAGCTGCTCGAGCCCACCGGGAAGGGCACGCCCGTGGCGCGCTTTCTGGAGACGCGCGGCGAGGGCATCCACCACCTGTGCTTCGAGGTCCGGGATCTCGGCGAGGCCGTGGAGCGGTTCCGGAAGGCGGGTCTCGAGATCGCCGGGGCCGCAGGTCGCCGGGGCGCGGAGGGCTCCCGGATCGCGTTCATCCATCCTCGGGGCACGGGCGGCGTGCTGATCGAGCTGCGGGAGAGGTGCAGGACCGAGTCGGAGTCGATGCCGTGAACAAGGTCGTGAGCGACGCCGACGAAGCGGTCCGGGACATCCCCGACGGGGCCACTCTCATGGTCGGCGGCTTCGGTCTGTGCGGCATCCCCGAGAACCTGATCGCTGCCCTGCGCCGCAAGGGGACGGGACAGCTCACGGTCATGAGCAACAACGCCGGCGTCAGCGATTTCGGTCTCGGTCTTCTCCTGCGCACCCGGCAGATTCGCAAGATGATCGCGACCTACGTCGGCGAGAACGACCTGTTCGAGCAGCAATTCCTGTCGGGCGAGCTGGAGGTGGAGCTGCTGCCGCAGGGGACCTTCGCCGAGAAGATCCGCGCCGGCGGGGCGGGCGTCGCGGCCTTCTACACGCCCACCGGGTACGGCACCGTCGTCGCCCAGGGCAAGGAGACCCGCCGGTTCGGCGATCGCGACTACGTCCTCGAGACCGCCCTGACGGCGGACTTCGCCCTCGTCAAGGCCCATCGTGGCGATCGCCTCGGGAACCTGGTGTACCGCAAGACGGCGCGCAACTTCAACCCGATCATGGCGACCGCCGGGCGGATCACCATCGCCGAGGTGGAGCATCTGGTGGAGCCCGGCGGCATCGAGCCCGAGCAGGTGCACACACCGGGGATCTTCGTGAGCCGTATCTTCCAGGGGACCGGTTATGAAAAGCGAATCGAGCAGAGAACTCATCGTCCGGCGGGCGGCCGCTGAGCTTCGGGACGGCTACTGCGTCAATCTCGGCATCGGCATGCCGACGCTGGTGGCCAACTACGTCCCGCCGGGACTTCACGTCATCTTCCAGTCGGAGAACGGTATGCTCGGCGTCGGCCCGTTCCCTCTCGCCGGGGAGGAGGACCCCGATCTCATCAACGCCGGCAAGCAGACGGTGACCGAAACCCCGGGCTGCTCCTATTTCAGCAGCGCCGATTCGTTCGCGATGATTCGCGGCGGCCACGTCGACCTCACGATCCTGGGAGGGCTGGAGGTGGACGAAGAGGGCAACCTCGCCAACTGGATGGTCCCGGGCGTGATGGTGAAGGGCATGGGTGGCGCCATGGATCTGGTGGCGGGCGCGCGCCGCGTCGTCGTCATGATGACCCACACGACGAAGGAAGGGGAGCCGAAGATCCTGCGCCGCTGCCGGCTGCCGCTCACCGGCGCCCGGGTCGTGGACCGGATCATCACCGACCGGGCGGTGATCGACGTGGAGGCGGAGGGTCTCGTCCTGCGCGAAGTCGGCCCGGGCACGAACGTCGAGCAGGTCGGGGCGTCCACGGGGGCCCGCCTGATCCCGGATCCCCGCGGAGTGGGCGTGATGCTGGCCGCCGGATGAGGGCTCCCGGACCGCTCGCCCCGGGCTCTTTCGTCATCGCCTATCTTCAGAACCCGCGCGATCGCTTCTGGGGCCTCCTGCGCTCTCTCGATGCCGCGGGGCTCGTCGTCGAAGGCATCGATCTCAACTCGTTCGATGACTGGGTGCGTCAGGCCGCGGAGGGCGGGGAGGGCCTGGCCCTCTCGGTCGTGTTCTTCCCGCTCCTGCGCGTCGAGAAGCTGCTGCTCGATACCGAGAGCGGCGGCGTCCCGTCGATGGCGATGCGTTTCGAGAGCCGGGTGGGTCGTCCGGTCCTGGAGTACCTGGGTCGGACGTCGTCCTAACGCGCCCGGCGCGCGGCGTCGGGGCGCCCGATGGTCGAGATCACACGGTCGCGCCCCGTCTGCTTGGCCAGGTAGAGCGCCTGGTCGGCCTTCTCCAGGAGACCCTGGATGGTCCCGGGGTAGTCGGCGGGGTAGGCCGCGATCCCCACGCTGATCGTGGTCTTCAGGAGATCGTCACCCACCCGCACCTCGAGGTTGCTGATGCGCGTGCGGATGCGCTCCGCGATGCGCGTGGCGCCGTCCAGATCGGTCTCCGGGAGAAGGATGCAGAATTCCTCTCCACCATACCGGCACGGGATGTCGGCCGCGCGCATGGTCTCGCGGATCACCTCCCCGACGCGCTGCAGGTATCGATCGCCCGCCAGGTGACCCATGCGATCGTTGATCTCCTTGAACGAATCGAGATCGAGCATCAAGGCGGTGAACGTGCTGCCATAGCGCCGGGCGCGCGCCTGCTCCTCGCTGAGCTTGCGGAAGAAGAAGTCGCGCAGGTACAGCCGTGTCAGCTGGTCCACGGTCGCCATCTGGAAATTGCGGGCGTTCTCCAGGGCCACCGCCGCCTGCTGCGCGATGGTGGTGAAGACCGACAGGTTGTCGACCGAATACGCCCCCGGACGCGGGCTCTCGACACACAGGACCCCGATCGCCTCCCCGCTGAAGATGAGGGGCGTGGACATGATCGAGCGGATGTCGGACGCCAGGATGATCGGGGCGCACTGGATCGAATCGCGATCCAGCTCGAGATCCTGCACCAGGAGGGGCCGCCTGGCCTCGACCGCCCAGGCCGTGAATCCCTGACCGACCGCCCGCTCGGAACGCGGCAGGACGACACCCTCGCGCGCGACGTACTCCATGTAGGACTCGTGCGGCACCCTGTGGTAGAGCGACAGGAACAGGTGGGGCGCGTCGAGGATCCGCTGGACGTGACGGCTCACTTGGGCGAAGACGATCTCGGGGTCGAGGCTGGTGCTGATCTCCCTGCCGATGGTGTTCAGGATGCGCAGCTCGCGCGAGCGATCCTGCAGCTGCTCGTTGGCCTCGCTGAGATCGTTGCGTGCCTGGTTCAGCTTCTTCAGAAGACCGCTGCCGAGGAGGATGGTGGTCGCCAGAGGAAGAAAGCCCCAGATCCCGGCGGCGGCATACAGGAGCGCCAGCCCCAGCGTCAGGGGCATGGTGAACACCTCGAGGGAGGTGAGATAGCGGAAGTAGGTGACCAGGTGCGGCCACACCGGCTCACCCTTCAGCAGCATCGCCATGACCATGATCGCCACGTTGGTCAGGTTGTACGCGAGGAACAGCGCCGCCACCGACAGGACCGTGCCCCACGTCAGTGTGTGGAAGTCCCAGTATGTTCCCAGGGCGATGGAGAGGGATTGACCCGCGAGCGCCGTGGTGACGAGACCTCCGGTGTTGAGGCTCAGCACCTGCAGGAACGGGCTGCGCCCGCGCGCCTCACGCGTGCGCAGGTGGCATCCGAGGACAGCGCCCCCGAACGCGACGGCCATCGGCAGCGGTCGAGGCAGGACGCACAGGGCGGTCATCAGATATGCCATGTCCAGGGAGATCGACAGGCTGGCCCGAGGATAGATGGAGAAGCTGAAGTACCACGCGAAGCCGATGAACATGGAGAAGACGATCACGGGGAGCATCTCCGCTCTCACGAGATCGCGGGCCGCGAAGAGATCCCAGCCCACCATCGCGGCGGCGCACGCACCCAGGGTGTAGACGTAGGCCTGGAATCGCCCCTCGCGCCGCTCAGACGCCTTCTGCTGCTCCAGCTTCTCTGCGACCATCAATGTCCCGGCGACCGACACACGTCCCCCTAAGTCCTTGAGAGATCTAATCTAGGTGCGCGGCCCGGGGGGCGCAAGGATGCCCGGCCGGTCGCTTCGAGGGGCGCACACGCGCGGCGGGTCGGGAGATTGACAGTCTCCACGGCAATCCCTAAACTGCTCCGGTTCAAGCCCTTGCCCGGATGGCCCCACGCGGCGGCGCGCTCGGTCGCCGCGCAGGAGTGGTCCGGGGCTGGAGGCGCGCGTGAGCGGACGGCTTCATGAGACGCTGGTGCTCACTCTGCCGGTCGATCCCGATCTGTCACGTCTGACCGGGCTGGTGAGCACCCACTTCTTCCGGCAGAGCGGCGTGGGCGCGGCGGCTGCGC
>CAYLND010000099.1:0-12832 GCA_964384905.1 uncultured Acidobacteriota bacterium | reverse complement strand
ATCTTGCCCCACTGGACAGCGTGAGGCCCCGTCGCCCGCTCGAAGGCCCCGCGCCGCCGCCGGCCCCGCTCCCCCGTACCCTCGTCGCCAATCGATCCCGCGCGCACTCGACTCGCGCGGCCAGTCGTGGTTTCCTCGACGGAACTGTCTCGAGTGAGGCGCGGCGGTACCAGAAGTCGGTCGAGTAGAGCGCGTAGTCGCGCGCGCGGTAGCGCTCGTCCGGGTCGGGACGCGGCGCCGCCAGCTCGGGATGGCGCAGAACCTCGGCGAACGGATGCGGGATGCAGGTGTTCGACATCGGGTCGAGGATGACCTCCCTGCCGTCGCAGACGGCCAGGACCACCTCGTGCGAGTCGATCCGCTGCGGCCCGCGCCCGCGGGGATGATCGCGCGCCAGCATCGACAGCCAGCGCACCTCGTAGCCCTCGCGTCGCAGGATCCCCCCCAGGGCCACCGCGTAGCCCCAGCACCAGGCGTGACCCCCGGCGAGGACGGCGACCGGATCGCTGCCCTCGGACGACCGATCCGGCTCGAGCCGGCGATAGACCCACGCCAACGCTTCCCGCGCCCGGTCGAAGCCTGACGCGGCGGCGCCACGCTTCCAGGCGCGCAGGTAGATCATCCGGTCGTCCGACGGCGGGTAGGGGGGCATCCCGAGTCGACGGAAGGTGTCGATTTCCTCGAGCAGGATGTCGCGGAAGCCGGCGGCCGTAAGACGCGCCGCGACGTCGTGCGGGGCGGTCTTCCAGGTGTGGTTGTCGCAGACGCGATCCGGGTTGCGGGCGTCGCTCGGGAGCGCCGCGACCAGGACGCCGCCGGGGCGCAGCACGCGGTGGATCTCCGCCAGCGTGGCGGTGACCGAGAAGGAGTGCTCCAGGGTGTTGTCGGCGTACACGCAGTCGAAGCGGCCCTCCAGGAACGGCAGGCGGGCGATGTCGCCGCGCAGGAAGCGGGCGCGTTCGGAGCGATGCTCGCGGCTCGCCTTCGACAGGAACTCCGCGCCGTAATCGATCCCCTCCGCCTGCATCCACGGATAGAGGCGCGTGATCGTCGCGCTCCAGTAGCCGGCCCCGCAGCCGAGATCGAGGACGCGGTCCCGATCGAGCGGGATCATCTCCTGGAGCCGCCGCGACTGTGCCTCGTTGCGCTCGCTCCCCATGATCGCGGAGTGCTCCCGGCGGACCTGCCAGACGGCGCTCTCCGTCGCCTCGCGGTGCGGGGCGGTCTCCAGATCCGCCCGGGCCAGACGCGCCATCGCCGACAGCGACACGAACTCGACCCTCCCCTCCCGCTTGAGGCGGCGCAGGCTTTCGGCGATCGCCTCGAAGTCGTGCGCCCCCTTGGTGTGCCCGATCATCACGAAATGGTCGTGCGTGTCCTGGACAGGCGGAGGGTAGTCGGCCAGGAAGAAGGCCAGAGGCCGGGGGAGCAGCCGATTGACCAGCGGCCGCAACGGCTTCAGCCGGGCGTAGCGGCCCGCCAGCCAGGCGCGCATCCTCTTAGTACGGCGGTACGACTCGGTCGTGGCCCAGGTCGCGTCATCCTCCTCGAATCGGCGCAGCAGGCGGTCGGCGCAGCGCGCCCCCTCGGGACCGTCGAGCGACCAGCGCTCGCCCGGCCGCCAGGCGTACAGAGGCAGCTCGACGACGCCCGCCTCGTCCGGCGGCGCCAGGAGCTGCGGGTCGGGCCGGCCCGCGAAGTACGGCTGATGGCGCGAGAACGCCAGACGGTAGTCGTAGCCGCGCTCGGCCGAGAGGCCGCCGGCGTGCACCGAGGAATCGGCGCCGACGCCGCACGCGACCAGCGCGTCGTACAGACGCTCGAACGGCTGCGCCTGGTACCCGCCGGCGCGGAACACCGAGACACGATACGAGGGGTCGACCGGCCGCAGGGCCGATTCGAGCGCCGACTTGCACTCCGCCAGGCGGGCCGTCAGGTCGCCCGGATAGTCGGCCGCCTTCGCTTTCGACAGGTCCCAGCTCCATGCGCCGTTCTCGCGCCGCGCGCCCAGCTCCGGCAGCCAGGCCGGATGCAGGTGGAGCTGCACGTCGTGCCCCCGCCGCAGCGCCTCCTGCCACTGGCGCTCCATGCGCTCGGCAACCCTCTCATCGCGGGCGCGCAGCCAGAGATACTCCCCGGCCTCGGCCATCAGGGTGAGGGTCGCGCTCTCCCGGTCGGCGACCCGCAGGAACTCGTCCGCCGGCCGCAGGACGTCCGCCTCCCAGTCGATCGACTTGCCCGGCGGAATCGGCTGCCAGGTCTCGTAATCCAGGGTGATCGCCACCAGCCGCCGCCTGCGCCGCGCCAGGAAGACGGCGTGACCGCTCTTGAGGATGCGCTCGAGATCGAGACGCATGTGGCGCCGCACCAGACGCTCGAGCTCGTCCGGCTCCAGATATTCGCCGCCCGGGCACCATGCTGCGATGAACGAGACCCCGTCGTCCGCGAGGTGATCGGCGATCCACCGGAGCGACTCGTTCCGGCCCGACTCGTCGAGGTAGTAGATCACGTCGCTGAACACGATCAGGTCGTAGCGCGGAGCGAGACCTTCGACCCGGCCGACGTCGTCCGCCGAGCCTTGCGCGAACCGGATGAAGGGGAACCGGCGCCGTCCCTTCTCGATCGCCACGGCGCTGCAATCGACGCCGTCGAGCCGCCGGAAGTCGCCGCGGAAATGGGCCAGGAACGCCCCGAAGCCGCAGCCGATGTCCAGGACCGACACGCCGGCCGGCTTGCGCTCGCGGATCAGCCTGCGGTACAGGGCATAGCGATCCGAGTCGGCCGCGCCGATCGCCCAGGGGTCCTCTTCGTCGCTGTAGATCCGGTTGAAATCCCGCCTAATTCTCACCGGGTCGCCACCGGGCGCAATAGACGAGCTGCGCCACCAGGACCAGAACGTAGCACACCAGGGAGGAGAGCGAGGCGCCCAGGATGCCGTACGCGGGAATCCAGACGAGATTGAGACCGACGTTCAGCGCGCAGGCCGCGATCCAGACGACCACCGAGAACCAGGGGAACGACAGCGCGGCCAGATAGTTCGAGACGATATTGTTCACGCCGTAGAAGATCATCGCGATGGCAAGGAGCACGAACGCCGGCGCCGCCGGCAGGAAGTCGGCGCCGAACAGGAGGCGGATGAGCGGCCGGGCCAGGATGGCCGCGAACCCCGACACCCCGATCATCAGCACGAGCACCAGACCGCTCACGCCGGCCGTCAGCCGCCATTTCTCAGCGCGCGTGGCGCGCGCCACCAGCTTCGGGAACAGGATCGTCCCGATCACCGACGGCAGGAGATAGACGAGATCGGCCATCGACGCCGCGATCGAGTAGTACCCGGCCTGCCGCATCCCGAGCATGCGCTGCACCATCAGGAGATCGAAGCGCACCACGAGGTACGCGAACAGACAGGCCAGGTACGATTTCACGCCGTAGAGCAGGTGCGCGCGCAGAAGCGCGGACGAGGGTCGGGGGGCCCGCGGAGCGAGGCGCCAGAGCCTGGCGAGGACGCGCGCCAGACCCACGGCCGACGCCGCCACGCCGGCGGCGAACAGGGCGGCGGGCGAAACCGCGCGCTCCATGATCACCAGAGCGATCAGGGTCAGCGAGACCAGACGGGTGACGATCTCGATCCGGTTGAAGGCGCGCACCTCCTGCAGGCCGACCAGCACGTTCTGCAGCAGGAGATAGGCGAGCCCGATCGGAATCGAGACCGAGACCAGGAGCAGGAGCGGCCCGCCCAGCGGCGCCATGTCGGGGCGGACGAGCGCGACGCCCCAGAGCAGGGCGACCGTGACGCCGCCCAGCGCGGCGCTGACCGCGAGGCTGTTGCCGGCGAGACGCGGCACGAGGCTCCGATCGCGGGCCGCGAAATAGGCGTTGGCCGAGTGCAGGCCGAGATTTCCGAACTGCACGCCGACGCCGGCGAGCGCCCCGGCGACCGCGTACAGACCACGCCCTTCGGGTCCGAGCGTCCGGGCGACCAGCACGCTCGCCACCACGCCGGCGCCGATCAGAAAAACGCGCGTGGCGAACGTCTCCCCCACCTTCCAGGCGAAATCGGACGCGAACGCCCGCTGCCAGAAGGCGGCTCCCGCCGACCATAAAGAAGGAAGGGAGAACAGGGTGCCGGGATCGCTGCGCGCGTCGCGCGACATGATCGGCAAAGATAGGCTCCCGCACGGCGTGAATCAAGATGCGCGGGTATAATGCGCCCGCTTCGCTCCGCGGCCGGTCCGATTCCCGGGCGGGCTTCCGGAAGGCGCGGCACGAGGTGCAGCGATGCCGCTCGTCGGCGCCGCGTGACCCATCCGCACGAACAGCGTCCCGACGGCGGTCCGGAGCAGGGCCGCCCGGCGGCCGGCCCGCGCCGCCGACTGTCGTCGCATCTCAGTGTGGTCGTCCCGCTCTACAACGAAGAAGAGAACGTCACGGAGCTGCACCGCCGCCTGAGCGCCACTCTGAACGGGCGGGGCATCCCCCACGCGCTCCTGTTCGTCAACGACGGCAGCCGCGACGGCACGCTGGAGCGACTGCGCGGCCTGGCCCGGGCGGATCGCCGGGTGCGCGTCCTGTCGTTCTCGCGCAACTTCGGGCACCAGATCTCGATCAGCGCCGGCCTGAATCACGCCGACGGCGACGCCGTCGTCGTGATGGACGCCGACCTGCAGGACCCGCCCGAGATGATCCCCGATCTGCTCGATCGCTGGGCCGAGGGCTACGACGTCGTCTACGCCGTCCGCCGCAAGCGCAAGGAGGGTCTGCTGAAACGCGCGGCCTACTCCCTCTTCTACCGCCTCCTGCGCCGCATCAGCAACGTCGAGATGCCTCTCGACTCCGGCGACTTCTCGCTTCTCGACGCGCGCGTCGTCGGTCTTCTGCGCGCGTTCCCCGAGCGCAACCGCTTCGTGCGCGGTCTGCGATCGTGGGTCGGCTTCCGGCAGATCGAGGTGACGTACGAGAGAATGCCGCGGCGCGCCGGAGAGCCGAAGTACCGCATTCGTCACCTGATGAAGCTGGCGCTCGACGGCTTCTTCGCCTTCTCGACGGTGCCGCTGCAGCTCTCCACCTGGCTCGGCTTCCTGGCGGCCGGTCTCGGCTTTCTCTACCTTCTTTATGCGCTCGCCACCCGGTTCCTCTACCAGAACCCCGCCGGCTGGACCTCGCTGGCCGCCATCATCCTCTTCCTGGGCGGCACGCAGCTCGTCCTGCTCGGGGTCCTCGGCGAGTACGTCGGGCGGATCTACGAGGAGGTCAAGCAGCGTCCCCTGTACATCGTGGAGGAGGCGATCGGCTTCCCGGAGGAGGCGCGCGGGCCGGTGGCGCGTCTGGGCGGGGACGTTCCCTAGGAGTGTGTCCGAGTCATAGCATGGGCCGCGCACATGGGGCTTGCGAGTCCAAGGCGAGGCGCGAGGAGGAAACGATGCTGGTTGCATCGTTGACGACGAGCAACGAAGCAGGGGCCGCAATCCCCATGTGCCCAAGGGGTTCGTGGCGACGAACGCGACCCACGCTATGACTCGGACACACTCCTAGAGGAGCCCGATGGACCTCTCGATGTACCGCGATTTCGCGGAGGTCCATGAAGATCGGCACTGGTGGTTCGTGGGACGCCGCCGGATCGTCCGCTCGGTCCTCGAGAGCCTGCTCGGCGGCGGCGGCGATCGGACGATCCTCGAGATCGGCTGCGGCACCGGCGGCATGCTCCCGGTCCTCGCCGAGTTCGGCCGGGTGACCGGCATCGACCCCTCGGAAGACGCCATCCGCTACTCGCGGCAGCGTCACGGCCGCCACGCCGAGCTGCGCCGCGTCGATTTCCCGGGCGAGCTGCCGCCGGGCGGCTACGACGTCGTCGCCCTGTTCGACGTCCTTGAGCACCTGGACGACGATGCCCTGGCGCTGCGGCAGGCCGCTTCCCTCCTGCACCCGGGCGGGCTGCTGCTGGCCACGGTTCCGGCGCACCGCTTCCTGTGGTCGCCGCACGACGTCATCAACCATCACCGGCGGCGCTACGCGCGGCGGGAGCTGGCCGCGCGGGTGCGCGGGTCCGGCCTGCGTCTCGTGCGTCTGTCGTACTTCAACATGTTCCTGTTTCCCGCCGTGCTCCTGGCGCGCCTGGCGCGACGGCCGGCCTCCGCCACGGCGCACGGCGAGTCCGACTTCAGGACGACGCCGGGGCCGATCAACTCGCTCCTGGCGGGATTGTTCGGCGCCGAGCGTGTCCTCCTGCGCCATCTGGACCTCCCGTTCGGCGTCTCGCTCCTGGCGGTGGCGCGCAGGGAAGCGGCGACCCGATGATCCGGGGCCGCGCGGCGCTCCTGTTCGTCCTGGCCCTGCTCGTCCGGACGCCGATGCTGCTGACCCAGCACGACGATTACTCCAGCGGCGGGATCACGACGACCCTGGGTCTCGTGGCGCGCAATCTCCTGGAAGGGCGGGGGCTGGCGGAGACGACCGGCCCCGACGCGATCCTGCGTCTTTACGATCGGCAGCAGGCCGAGGGCCGGCTGATCGACATTCGGCAATTTCCCGATCCGGCCGATCAGCCGACCAAGCCGCTGATTCAGAGGATGCCCGGCTACCCGGTCTTCCTGGCCGTCGTCTGGAAGGTGACCGGCGCCTATCGCTACCTTCCTGCCCAGGCGGTTCAGATCGTCCTGGGCGCGCTGCTGTCGCTGCTGCTCTACGCCGCCGGCGCGCGCCTGTTCGGAGAAAGAGCGGGGCTGATCGCCGGCGCGTTCACGGCGGTCAATCCGGCGATGGCGTGGCTCTCGGTGGTGCCGCTGTACGATGGATGGGTCCTGCTTCTGACCGGGGTCATCCTGTGGATCCTGGCTCGTGGCGCCTGGAGCGGCCACCCGCTCTCCGACTGGGCCTGGCTGGGCCTGGCCGCCGCGGCCGGCGTCTATTTCAAGTCGACGTTCCTCCTGGTGTCCCCGCTCGCCGCCGCGGCCCTCGTGCCCCGCCTCGGGATGCGCCGCGCCGCCCTGCGCGGCGTCGTGGCGCTCGGCATCCCTCTCCTCGCCCTCCTGCCGTGGGTGGCGCGAAACGAGCGGATCTTCGGCCGGACGATCCTGACCAACACCTTCTTCTGGGCGACCGTCTGGGAGGGGTTCGGAGAGGTCGACAACGATTTCGGTGCCGTCCTGGACGATCGCGTGACGTTCGCCGCGGTGTCGGCGGCGCGCCCGGGCATCACGTACGCCTCGCCCGAGTACGACGACGTGCTGCGGGCGCGCGTGCTCGCCGCGGCGCGCGCCCATCCCGGCTTTCTCGTCCGGCTCGCGGCGCACCGGCTGGCCCGCGGTCTCCTGCTGCCGAACGACCGCTGGGGCATCCCGGCCGCCGAAGAGACACGGCACAGCTACGCCGCCTATCGATCGCGCTCCCGCGGCGGGCCGGCCGCCTACCTGGTCGCGGAGCCTCTCGGCGCCGCGGTCAAGATCCTGCAATGGCTCTGGAGTCCGGCTCTTCTGTGCCTCGCGGCGCGCGGCCTGTGGATCCGCAGGGAATGCTGGCGCGACCTGCTGCCTCTCCTCGGGGTGGCGGCCGCGTTCCTGGCGCCGTCGGTGCTTCTGCACCTGGAAGGACGCTACCTGCTGCCGGCGTCGCTGGTCTGGACCCTTCTCGCCGCCGGCTGTTTCTGAGCCGCCGTCGGCTCAGGGGGTTCCGGCTTCAGGTGGTCGCGCCGCCGCAGGACGAGCCGGCGCCGGCGGTGCAGCCGTAGCAGTGGTTGCCGGTCACGACGCGACGCCTGGCGAGGGCCCCGGGGTCGAAATCGCGGATGTGAGCCGGCGCGCCGTGGCCGATCGGCAGATCGAGCATCTGGTTGAAGTCGCAGTCGTACAGCCGCCCGTCCCAGCCGACCGACAGGGTGTACCGGCACATCACGCCGGCCGCCGCGGCCGGGTTGAAGGCGTCGACCAGACGACGCATGTATCGTTCGTAGTTGCCGGTCTCCAGCAGGAACTCGAGGAACCTGCTGATCGGCATGTTGGTGATCGTGTGCAGCGCGTTGAACACGACGCCGTGGTCGCGGGCCAGACGATCCCGGAAGTATTTCTCCTGCGAGGCCTGCGCCGGGGGAAGGAAGGCGCCGACCGGGTTGGTGACCAGCGTCAGCACGAGACCGCTGCCGGGAATCCCGTAACCGAGGGAGTTCAGGAGCCTCAACGCTTCGATCGATCTCTCGAACACGCCGCCGCCGCGCTGCGCGTCGGTCTGCGACGGGACGACCGAGGGCAGCGACGCCACCACCTCGACGCGGTACCGGGCGAGGAACCCGGCGAGATCCGACTGCGCGGGGAGCAGGAGGACGCTCAGATTGCAGCGGTCCATCACTCGCCGCCCGAGCCGCACCGACTCCTCCACCAGATAACGGAAGACCGGGTTCAGCTCCGGAGCGCCGCCGGTGATGTCGACCGTCGGGATGCCGGTGCGGGCGAGCGCCGCCATGCAGAGACCCGCCGTCTCCTGCGTCATCACCTCGCCGCGGTCCGGCCCCGCATCGACGTGACAGTGCCGGCAGGTCTGGTTGCACAGCTTGCCGACGTTGATCTGGAACACCTCGATGCCGGTCGCCCGCAGGGGCCCCCGATCCGCGCCGGCCAGGGTCGCGTCGAACCGACGGATCGCCGGCGTCGATTCCAGGACGCGCACCTGCTCCGCCGCGGACGCGAGCGCGCTGCCGCGGGCCCTGAGGCTCTTGACCGCCTGCGGCATCGCCGCCTCCCTACATCGAGATCCGGTTCGCCACGTTGCGCATCTGCACCCCGTGCACCAGCGACGCTCCGCCCCGGATCGCGCACGCGACGTGCACCGCCTCGGTCATTTCCTCGACGTTCGACCCCTTCTCCAGGCAGGCCTGGCTGTAGGCGTCGATGCAGTACGGGCACTGCACGGCGTGCGCCACCGCGAGCGCGATGAGCGCCTTCTCCCGCTCGGTCAGCGTCCCCTCGGCGAACACCGCGCCGTAGTACGCCATGAACTTCTCCCAAAGGGCGGCATTTCCCTTCCCCATGTCGGCGAAGTGCCCGAGATCTTTCGGATGATAATAGGTCTCCACGGTTCGTCTCCTCCTGTCAGGCCGGCGGCAGCGCCCGGTCTCCCGCCGCACCGGTGGCACAGACTAGCACCGCTTCGCGGTCGCCGTCCCGCGCGGGCCTCGCGGACGACCGCCCGGCGTCAGCGCTTCCGGCCCCGGGCGATGATGTACCAGCCGAACCACCTCCCCGCGCCATCCAGCCAGCGCCTGGGTATGTATTCCCACAGACGACCGAGCAGCGGCACGTCGGGGAGATCTTCGAGGACCAGCTTGCGCACCCGCACCGACGCGACCTCGAACCCCGCCTCGGCGAGCAGCGTCCTGACCTCGCGGCGGCTGTACGCGTTGACCAGCGGACGCTCGCCGCTCGTCGTGTGCTCGATCATCGACAGACGCTCGCGAAAAGTCCGCCGCCGATAGCCGCGGTACAGAAGGTGGTCGAACAGAAACAGGGTGATGCGATAGTACAGCGAGTTCCGGTGGTACAGGATGACCCAGAGATCGCCCCCGGCCTTGAGCACCCTCGCGGCCTCGCGCAGACTCTTCCCGATGTCGGGGGTGTGATGCAGGACTCCGTTCGAGAAAACGACATCGAAGCGGCGCGAGGGGAACGGCAGCTCCTCGGCGTCGGCGCGCGCCAGGGCCGGCGTCAGGCCGTAGTGCGCCAGGTGCGCCCTGGTCCTGGGGGGATTCTCGGGGGTGATGTCGATGCCGGTGTAGCGGGCGCCGCTCGCGCAGAAATCGTAGGCGTCGAAGCCCGCGCCGCAGCCGACCTCCAGCACGTCGCGGCCCGTCGTGGCCGCGAACGGGACCAGATCCGCGAGCCAGGGGATCTCGTATCCATTCCGACGCCGCCGCGCCGTCTCGAAGAACTCCCGCGTGCCCGGCCGGGAGTCGGCCGCATGGATCGACCCGGCGGGCGACGCCCCCCACACCTTCGCGCTCTTCTCTTTGATCGTCACCACGGCTCCGAGGACGGAGCCGAGCGTAGCCTCCCCCTCGCGGCCGGTCAAGCGCGATGGCCAGCAGCCCGGTCTGTCGAGCCGTCCCTCCTCCTCACTTCCGGTGGCGGTCGATCGAGGTGACGTATGCATCGGGCGGTTCCCCCGGACAGCCGATGTCGCACCAGGTGGGCGCCGCCGGCCACGGGCTCGATTCCGTGCCCCATCCACTGGCGCTCTGTCCTTCCCGATATTGCACGAGGTAGAAGAAGGCGCTCCCCACCGCCGGGGTCGCTCCGCTCGAGCCTTCTGAGCAGCCTGTCCCGGACTGTCCCGCGGCCAGAACGTGCACCGTCCCCAGACGGATCTCTCCGTTCGATTCGGTGATCTGGCCCGGATCCCCCCGGATCACGTCGTACATCTCCGCCCCGCTGACCGCGTTCCAATTGATCTGCACCAGGCCCGGAGTACCGCTGCCGTCCAGTCGGATCATCACGGGCTCCGGACCGGTCCCGTCGTCATGCGGGACGCTCACGATCCCCGGCGCCCATCCTGTATTCCCCGACGCATCCCTCGCCGCATACGTCAGGGTGTAGATCCGTCCGGATCCCTCCGCCGACCGCTCCGCGCGCAGCAGCACGGTGGCGTCGGGTGTCCCGATGTCGGCATTCTGGATGTCTCCCGCCGTGCTCCCATCTCCCGTTCCGGATGCGTCGTCCGGCTCGCTGCTCGTCGCCGAGGCCAGAACGACGCCCGGGGCCGGGTCACATACGTCACCCGCATGCCAGGCTGCCTGCACGGGCACCAGCCGGTGGTTCGGGGGCCACAGCGTCGTCGGGCCGAGCGTCAAGGTCAGCGACGGAGGCGTCGTGTCCCGCACGACCACCGATGACCTGCACGTCGCTCGGTTCCCCGAGGCGTCGGTGGCCGTGAACATCACCCCGGTCGCGCCGAGTGGATAGAAGCCCGAGGCATCCGCACCGCCTCCCGTGCGATCATTCGTCACGACCACCGTCGGGCTGCAGACATCGCCGGCAGTCGCCGCGACACTCACCGCCGACCCGCCCGGAGCGGAGCATTCGACGGCCCCGATCGTCGGGCAGGCCAGAGCGGGCGGCACCGTGTCGACCACCGTCACCGTCGCCTGCGCCGTCGCGCTGGCTCCTCCCGAGTCGGTCACCTGGAGCGTCAGGAGATGCTGGCCCAGGGCGAGGGTCACGACGAGACGCGCGCCGGTTCCCAGGAGCGTCTGGGAGGGCGTTCCGGAATTCTCGAACCATCGGAATTCCCTGATGTCGTCGTTCGTTCCGGGAGTCGAGTCGGGATCGGAGGAGCCCGAGCCGTCGAGCCTCACGCCGGCTCCCGACGGAGAGGTGCACTCGACCCTGGCATCCGCGGTCGCTACGGCGATCGGTGGCCTGTTGGGCGCCGATCCTTGGTTCAACAGCACCGAGACGTCGTTCGAACCCGAGTTGGCCACCGCCAGGTCCAGACGGCCATCCCCGTTGAAGTCCGCCACCGCCACGGAGAGAGGACCGTTCCCGGCAACGAAGCGCGTCTGGGCGCCAAACGTCCCGTCGCCGTTCCCCAGCAGCACCGAGACGTCGTTCGAGTAAGCGTTGGCCACCGCCAGGTCCGGATGCCCGTCCCCGTCGAAGTCCCCCGCTGTGACGGAGAATGGGCCGTCTCCCGCGGCGAAGCGCGCCTGGGCGCCAAACGTCCCGTCGCCGTTCCCCGGCAGCAGCGAGACATCGTCCGACTCGACGTTGGCCACCGCCAGGTCAGGCCGGCCGTCCCCGTTGAAGTCCTCCACCGCGACGGAGACGGGGACCGTCCCTGTGGCGATGCGCGCCTGGGCGCCGAACGTCCCGTCGCCGTTTCCCAGCAGAACCGAGACGTCGGACGAAAGGTCGTTGGCAACCGCCAGGTCCGGGCGACCGTCTCCGTTGAAGTCCCCCACCGCGATGAAGTGGGGTCCATTCCCCGCGCTGAAGCGCGTCTGGCTTCCAAACGTCCCGTCGCCGTTCCCCAGCAGCACCGAGACGTCGTCCGAAGAGAAGTTGGCGACCGCCAGGTCCGGGCGGCCATCCCCGTTGAAGTCCCCCGTCGCGATGGAGAAGGGGCCACGCCCTGCGGCGATGCGTGCCTGCGCGCCAAACGTGCCGTCGCCTTGACCCAGAAGCACCGAGACGTCGTTCGACCCGGAGTTGGCCACCGCCAGGTCCGGGCGGCCGTCTCCGTTCAAATCTCCGACCGCGACGGAGTAGGGGTAGCTTCCTGCGGCGAAGCGCGTCTGGGCGCCAAACGTCCCGTCGTCGTTCCCCAGCAGCACGGAGACGTCGCTCGTGTAGAGGTTGGCCGCCGCCAGGTCCGGGCGGCCGTCTCCGTTCAAATCACCGACCGCGACGGAGTAGGGGTAGCTTCCTGTGGCGAAGCGCACCTGGGCGCCAAGCGTCCCATTCCCGCTCCCCAGCAGCACCGAGACATCGTTCGACCCCGAGTTGGCCGCCGCCAGATCCAGGCGACCGTCCTCGTTGAAGTCCCCCACCGCAACGGAGGCAGGGTGAAGCATTTCGGCGAAGCGCGCCTGGGCGCCAAACGTCCCATCGCCGTTGCCCAACAGCACCGAGACGTCGTTCGATCCGGAATTGGCCACCGTCAGGTCCGGACGGCCGTCCCCGTTGAAGTCCCCCACCGCGACGGAGTAGGGGCTATCTCCTGCGCCGAAGCGTCCCTGAGCGGCAAACGTCCCGTCCCCCTTCCCCAGCAGCACCGAGACGTCGTCCGAGAAGTAGCTGGCCACCGTCAGGTCCGGACGGCCGTCCCCGTTGAAGTCCCCCACCGCGACGGA
>CAYLND010000098.1:0-13036 GCA_964384905.1 uncultured Acidobacteriota bacterium | reverse complement strand
CGGCGGGCGGCCGGGACGCAGTGTTCATCGTCGAGAAGGCGGACGCGCCGCCGGAGATCTGGCTCGGGCGGGCCGGCGCCGCGCCGGAGCGGATCACGCGCCTCAACGCCGACTGGGACGGTCTCGCGCTCGCCCGGCCGGACATCCTGCGCTACCCCTCCTTCGACGGGACCGAGATCGAGGCGGCCCTCCTTTTGCCGCCCGCCGCGATGCGCGGCGTGACGCTGCCCCTCGTGGTCCTGGCGCACGGAGGCCCGAGCGGCCGCTGGAGCGATCGCTTCGAGCCGTGGGGCCAGCTCCTCGCGGCCCGCGGTTTCGCGGTGCTCTATCCGAATGTGCGCGGGTCGACGGGGTACGGCCACCGCTTCATGGCGCTGAACCGCGGCGACTGGGGCGGCGGTGATTTCAAGGACCTGATGGCCGGGGTCGACGCCCTGATCGCGCGCGGCGTGGCCGACCGGGAGCGTCTGGGAATCGGCGGGTGGTCCTACGGCGGCTACATGGCGATGTGGGCGGTGACCCAGACGTCGCGCTTCCGCGCCGCGGTCGCCGGGGCCGGGCTGAGCAATCTCGCGAGCGAATTCGGCACGGAGGACGACCCGGCGTACGACGAATGGTTCTACGGCCTGCCGTACGAGGCACCCGAAGGCTTCGCGCGGAGCTCGCCGCTCACCTACGTCAGGACCACCCGGACTCCGACGCTCATCCTGCAGGGCGAGGCCGACGTGGTCGACCCGATCGGACAGAGCCAGGAGTTCTATCGCGCCCTGAAGCGCTACGGGGTCCCCGCCGATTTCGTCGTGTACCCTCGCGAGGGCCACGGCCCTCGCGAGGAGAAGCACGTGCTGGACATCCTCACGCGGGTCGTCGACTGGTTCGAGCAGTACGTGATGAAGTCTCCCTGACGCCGGCCGGCTCACGCCCATCCCGCTTGTGCCCGTGGCCTGTCCGCCCCGTCAGCTCCTGCGCTCGAAGCGGAAGACGTCGGTCTGCCTCTGGCCCTTCGCCTTGAACGTCCACTCCTGGGTGAAGTGATCGGGGTCGTCGAAGCTCACCACCAGACGTTCCATGTGACCGTCGGCGGGCGACGAGAGGTTCGTGGCGTCGAGGAAGTTGAAGGTGATGCTCTTCGGATCGCCGCCGGTGACGTCGGCCCGCATGCGCGGCTGGTTGTGCGCCGAGCAGTAGTGCGTCATCAGCAGGCGGCTGAAGTCCGGATGGTACATGGTGATCATGGTCGATTCCATCGGCGTGTCGAGCTGCTCCATCAGCGCGGAGCCGTCCGCGACCAGCGTATAGGAGACCTTCACCGCCTTGCCGTCCTTGGTGGTTCCCTGCCAGGTGCCGACGAGCGACTTCATCCTGTCGAAGGCGGGGTTCGGTTTCGCGGGCGCGGCGGTTTCGGCGCCCGCCAGTACGAGCCCGAGGCCCAGGGCGAGCGCGGCCGGGGCGATCAGCGTGATTCGGGAACGGTTCATCGAAGTCTCCTCCCATCCGGTTCGGGTCGACGCGACCGGATAGATCTACATCAAAGTCCCGCGGGCGACGTTGCGAGGCGTGGACCGCGCCATGTGCGATCCGGAGCACATCGACATATCCTGCTACCCGCAGCGCGCAAACGATCCCATAAGGACCATTCAGCGGGGCGGGGGGATGGGCACCACGTCGCGTCTCATCGAAGTGCTACCCGGGCAGATGCGCGAGATCGCCCTGCGGATCAAGCGTCTGCGCGAGGGGCTCGGGCTGACCCAGGAGGAGCTGGCGGAGCGCTGCAGCCGGGCGGCGGGCGAGCTGCTGGCGCCGGAGGATCTGAGGAGCGTGGGACGCATGAGCCGGTCGCGGGTGGCCCACATCGAGCAGGCGCACCGGCCGCGTCCCGGCAAGGGGGTGGCGATCACCTTGCAGCCGCACGAGGTGCGAGTGCTGGCGCACGTCCTGGGGGTCTCGCCGGAGCAGCTCGTCGGGGACCATGCGGAGGGCATCATCACCTGGGATCCGCTCACGAACCCACGGCGGGCGCACCACTTCCTCGGACTGCTGGACGAGTACGGCCGGAACGCGCGCGAGCTGTTCGGCTGGGCGGAGTTCCTGCCGTGCTCGCTCGAAACGCACGAGTTCATGCACCTGCACCATCAGGCGATCTTCGACACCGAGGCGCAGCATCTGCCGGAGGACCTGCGCGCGGAATACAACCGCGCGGTCGTGACCATGTACGACACCATCGGCGACCGGCGGCGGCAGGAGCTCCTGGCCGCGGCCTCGACGCGGCCCTGGGCCATGACGCACGTCATGCTGCGACCCGACCTCGAGGACATCGCGCAGGGGAACGGGCCGTACGCCGGCATCGACGGCGCGGTCCGGCGCGGCTGCCTTGAGAACCTCCGCGGCCTGATCTCCGACCACGCGCTCCGGATCGGCTTGATCGTCGCGGACGACGCCGCCGGCCTGGATCATCTGTTCCCGGGATTCGACTCTCTCGTGGTGTTCGACGAGGAGTTCGCCTTCTGGCGCTACGACTCGGGCGATATCGCCTACACCCGGCATCCGAGCATCGTGCGTCTGCGCCGCGCCCTTCTGGATACCGTGCGTCTCCACGCGCTTCACCGCGAGCCTGCGGAGGTCGTGCGCTTCCTGGAACGCCTGGTGGGCTCGATGACGTGAGGCGGCGCTGCCGCCGGCCGCCCGCGCGAGGTCTCGGCGCCGCGCGGTCGGATCGAACCACGCCGAGACTGGAGGTTCCCGTCATGAGACGACCCCTCTCGATGGCCGTCCGCTTCCTCACCCTGGCCGCGATCGTCACGGCGTTGGCCGTGACCTTCGCCCCGCCGTCCCGCACCGGCTCGCCCTACCTCTCGGCGCTCTCCGACCTGGCGGCCTCGCCGGCCCTGGCGGCGAAGAGGAACTGCCGTGGCATGTGCGAGTTCGTCGCCCCGGCGTTCACCTGTCTGTCGGATTCGGTCGGGACCCACTGCGTCCGGACGACCTCGGGCTGCACCACCCAGTCCTGCTGATCGGCGCGCACGATCGAAGCGGGCCGCCCGCGGGGGCGGCCCGCTTCACGGGCGGTCTCGCGCGATCCCGGAGACGCGGCGTTCAGGGTTTTCCGAGAAGACCTTCCTTGAGACCCGGATTCGGAGGGCTGGCGCCCAGCCAGATGCGGAACAGGGCCTGGGCGAAGTCGGCGGTAGGTGAGCGACAGGCTGTCCCCCTTCGACATCGCGACGACCCACGACTTGAAGGTATCGATTCGTCCGCGCACAGCCGCGGCCTGCGTGCCGGCGCTCTTCTCGAACCCCTCGCCGCACCCTTTCAGGAGGGGCTCGCGGTCGACGGAGCGCACGAAGCGCATCACCGGGCGCTACGCACAGGGCGAAGGCCGTTGACAGGAGCGATCGGGTCGGGGAAGATGCCGCCACATCCACAGGAGCGCGACGCGTGCAGCGAAGCCGCCGACGTGCGCGGTCAAGGGGGGCACCGATGCGACAACTGACGGGGTTCGTCCTGATGGCGCTGGCGCTGAGTCTGGTGGCGCCGGGCGCGGTGTTCGGCTCGGGATACGCGATCTACGAGCAGGGAGCGAAGGCGATGGCGAACGCGGGCGCGTTCACGGCGCGGGCGGACGATCCGAGCGCGCTGTTCTTCAATCCGGCGGGCATCGTGCGGCTCGACGGGATCCGGTTCAGCATCGGGACGACCGCGATCTTCCTGACCGGCTCCGAGTTCGAGTCGAGCTCGGCACCGACCACCGGGCAGGAATTCGAGCAGCAGGACAACGTCGCCTGGCCGTCGTCCCTTTACTACACGCAGAAGCTGAACGACACCTGGGCCTGGGGCTTCGGGCTGAACTCGCCGTTCGGCCTGAAGACGCAGTGGGACAACGCGTTTCCCGGGCGCACTATCTCGCGCGAGGCGAACATCACGGTCCTGAATCTCAACCCGAACCTGGCGTGCCGGCTCAGCAAGAGCTGGTCCATCGCCTGGGGCGTCGATTTTGCTCGGGGGGACATTCGCGAGCTGTCGCGCAACATCGATTTCAGCGGCTTCGGCCAGCCGGACGGTTTCACGAAGCTGACCGGCAACGGCCACGATTTCGGCTGGAACATCGCGGCGCATTGGGCCAACGAAAAAGGGTGGCGCTGGGGCGGCTCGTTCCGCTCCAGGATGAAGCCGGAGATCAAGGGCGACATCCGCTTCGAGAACATCCCCGGCCCGGTGGCCCCGCTCTTCCCGGACGGCGGCGTGACGGCCGGCCTGCCTCTGCCGGCCACGGTCGCGACCGGCGTCGGCTACACCAAGGGGAAGTGGGAGGGGGAGTTCGACGTGGTCTGGACCGACTGGTCCGAGTTCGATCGATTGAAGATCAACATCGAGAACAAAACCGCCGTCGTGACCGACATCGATCAGACCGAGGAGTGGACGGATGCCTACTCGTTCCGCTTCGGCTACGCGTATCATCTCAGCGACGCCCATCAATACCGCGTCGGGGCCTACTTCGACCACAACCCGATCCCGGACGATCATGTCCGGCCGCGTCTGCCCGACGCCGACCGGACCTCCGTGCAGGTCGGCTACGGCTACAGCCGGAAGAGCGGCTTCACGATCGACGTCGCCTACCAGGCGCTGTTCTTCAAGGACCGGACGGCCACGGGCGATCCGGCGAGCGCCACCGATCCGGTGCAGCCTGGACGCTACACGAATTTCACCAGCCTCCTCGGCGTGAGCCTCGGCTGGAAGTTCGGCAAGTCGAGGTAGGATCGGCGTCGTGGAAATCCGGACCCTGTGCGACATCCTGGCGCGGCTGGAGACGCGCTTCCGGAAGCCCGCCCTGCTGCGCCACAAGACGAATGGCGCGTGGCGCGACATCTCCACCGACGAGTTCGCCGCGACCGTGCGGAAGGCCGCGCTCGGCCTGGAGGCGATCGGGGCGCGCAAGGGCGAGCGCGTCGCGATCCTGTCCGAGAACCGTCCCGAGTGGACCGCGCTCGATCACGCCGCCCTGAATCTCGGGGCGGTGATCGTCCCGATCTACTCGACCCTCCTGACCGAGCAGGTCCGCTACATCCTCGACAACAGCCAGGCGCGGGTCCTGGTGCTCTCGAGCGCCGCGCAGCTCGAGAAGGTCCTCCCGATCCTGGACCGCCTGCCCGAGCTGCAACGTCTCGTGATCCTCGACCCGCCGCCGGGCGCGCTGTCGCAGCGGCTCACGACGTGGGCGGCGCTTCTCCAGGAAGGCGAGGGGGCACAGCGCGCCGCGCCGGGCCGGTTCGAGGCGGCGCGCGCCGCCGTCTCCCCGGACGATCTCGCCAGCATCCTCTACACCTCCGGGACGACCGCCGATCCGAAGGGGGTGATGCTGACGCACGGCAATTTCGCCAGCAACGTCAGCGCCACCCTGCAGATCATCCCATTCTCCGAGCAGGACGTGACCCTGTCGTTCCTGCCCCTGACGCACGTGTTCGAGAGGATGGTGGAGTTCGCCTACCTGGGGGCCGGGGCGACGATCGCCTACGCCGAATCGATCGACGCCGTGCCCCGGAACCTCCTGGAGATCCGGCCGACGGTCATGGCGAGCGTGCCGCGTCTGTTCGAGAAGGTCAACACGCGCATCCTCGACACGGTGCAGGCGTCGCCCAAGATCCGCCGGATGATCTTTGCCCTGGCCCTGGCGGTCGGGCGGCGCCAGGCGCGCGCCACGCTGGACGGGCGGCCGGCGTCCCTGCCGATCCGCTGGCTGCACCCGCTGACCGATCGCCTGGTGTTCGCGAAGGTGCGCGACCGGCTGGGCGGCCGCCAGCGCTTCTTCATCTCGGGCGGGGCGCCGCTGTCGCCGGAGATCGCCGAGTTCTTCTACGCCGCCGGCATCCGCATCCTGGAGGGATACGGCCTGACGGAGACCTCCCCGGTCATCGCGGTCAACACCCTCGAGAGGACGCGGATCGGAACCGTCGGTCCGATCATCCCGGGCATCGAGGTGCGCATCGCCGCGGACGGCGAGATCCTGGTGCGCGGGCCGAACATCATGCGGGGCTACTTCCGCAACGAGGCCGCCACGCGCGAGGCGATCGTGGACGGCTGGTTCCACACCGGCGACATCGGCCGGCTCGATCCCGACGGCTTCCTCAAGATCACCGACCGCAAGAAGGAGGTCCTGAAGACTTCAGGCGGCAAGATGGTTGCGCCGCAGCCGATCGAGAATCTCCTGAAGACCGATCGGTTCATCTCGCAGGCGGTCCTCGTCGGCGACCGGCGCCGGTTCATCTCCGCGCTGATCGTCCCGGACATGGCCTGGCTCGAGTCGTACGCGAAGCACAAGCAGATACCCTACGCGCGGGTCGAGGATCTGCTGGGCGACGCGCGGGTCCTGGATCTCTACCGGCGCCGCGTCGAGGCGAAGATGGCGGGTCTGCCGTCCTACGAGACGATCAAGAAGTTCCGGCTCCTTCCCAGGGAGCTGACGCAGGAGGGGGGCGAGATGACGCCCACGCTCAAGGTGAAACGCCGCGTCATCGAGCAGAGGTACCACGATCTCATCGAGTCG
This sequence comes from uncultured Acidobacteriota bacterium, assembly GCA_964384905.1. GTDB lineage: Bacteria > Acidobacteriota > Polarisedimenticolia > Gp22-AA2 > Gp22-AA2 > Gp22-AA3. The sequence continues at coordinate 6,498 of CAYLND010000098.1, read as the reverse complement.
ATGTACGCGGAGGAGGACCGCTCTCCAGCTCCTCGATCGTCCGCGGCCAGTCGTCCTTGAGCAGGCGGGACAGGGCGCGGTCCGCCAGGATCCGTCCCCCGGTCTGGCAGCGCGGACAGTAGTTGCACTCGTTCTCGGCGTACACGATCCGCTGGACGGGGGCGCCGCACGTCGGGCACGGGCGGCCGAAGCGACCGTGCACCGCCATGCCATCCCGGAACGCCGTGACGCTCTCGGGGAAGCGGTCGCCGCGCTCGCGCCGCAGCCGGTCGGTCCACTCGCCCAGCACGGCGCGCGTCGCCTCGTGGAGGCGCGTCACCTCGTCGTCCGACAGGCGGCCGCTCAGCTGCAGCGGCGACAGCCGCGCGCGATGCAGGATCTCGTCCGAATAGGCGTTGCCGATGCCGCTGAACAGCCGGGGATCGGTCAGCGCCCGCTTGAGCGTGTGGCTCTCCCGCGCCAGCGCGCCCCGGAACGCGGGAAGACCGGCGTCGAGGACCTCGACCCCGCCGCGATCGAGGCCGGCGAGCGCCTCGTCCCCCGCGAGCAGGTGCAGGGCGGCGCGCTTCTTCGACCCCGCCTCGGTGAGCAGCAGCGTGCCGGCGTCGAAGTCGAACGCCGCGACTCCGATCCGCCCGGGGATTCCCGCGCCCGCCGGCTTCCACCGCAGCCGGCCGGAGATCATCAGGTGGATCACCAGATACAGCCCGCCCTCGAGACCGAGCGCGATCCGCTTGCCGACCCGGCGCAGCGCCAGGACCACGCGCCCCTCGGCGTCGCGCAGAGGCGGGCGCACGGTGCGCAGCAGGAACGGGCTGCGGAGCCGGACTCGCTCCAGCCTCCGGCCGAGGACGCGCTCGCCCAGGGCCTCGATGTAGACCACCACGTCCGGAAGCTCCGGCATGCCGGGACGATAGCAGGAAAGCGCCGCCGGCGGGACGGGTCAGCACGGTGCGACGCGGTACTGGGGGACGCCGCTGATGTTGACCGTGCAAGTGAACTCCGCCAGGTAGCCGAGGTCGCGCAGGGACGACAGCGCCCGCGCCGCCTGCGGGAACGACCAGCCGAGGACGCGGGCGACGGCGCCGGGCGTCCAGGTCCGTCCGGGGTGCCGGTAGGCCAGCCGCACCGCCGCCAGGGTGTCCCGCTCGCGCCGTCCGGGCGGCCGCTCGTCAGCCGCTCCGGTCAGCGCGGAAACCGCGAGACCGAGACAGAGGCGGCCGATCCGCCGATCGTTGCACTCGACCATCACATCGAAACGCCCTAGCGGCTTGCGGCGCGCGCCCGTGACCCCGCTGATCCGCGCCTCCTCCGTCACGGCGCTCTCGAAGTCGATGATGACGTGCTCGATCAGGTGCGCCAGCGCGAGACATGCGTCGAACGGCTGCGCCGCACCCTCGCCCGCCGCGGGCTCCTCCGCGGGCGACTCACCCGGCGCGCCGGTTCGGGGGCTCAGGAACACGTGGTAGGCGATCGGGCCGCGGCACTGGTGGCTCCGGAACGTCGGCGAGAAGTCGACCAGCCGGCTCTCGATGCGGGCGAGGGCGGCCACCGGTTGGGGCTCGCGCCAGCGGATGTCGAGCGCCGCCCGCATCAACTGGCCGTCGGGCGCGATCTCCCGGTTGAGAGACGCCGCCACACTGGACGGGGCGAACTCGACCTCCACGATGCGCACGTCCGGCTGCAGGCTCATCGGCGGGACATCCGGGGCCCCCGGGAGGGGGCCCCGGTTTCACGAGCACCCGAAGGGGGAAGCCTACTTCTCCTCGAACTTCCCTTCCTCGCGATCCAGCGTGCCCTGCAGGACCACCCGGTACTCGCCGGTCTCGGTGTTGACCGCTTCGACCTTGGCGCGGGCGATCGTGCTGTTGAGGATCATCTCCCCGATCTTCGTTCGCAGGTGGGCGGGGGAGGTCGGTGTGTTCTCCAGAGACTTCACGTCCTGGATGTGGAACCGTGCCATCGTGGGACTCACCTCCTCTTGAGAGCGCTGTCGTACGTGCAGTGCAGGACCGTCCAGTACGGGCCGCCGTCGTCCTCCGCAAGCGCCGGAAGGGGCGGCCCCTCCACCGCAGGGTCTTCCGATGGGGTCCCGCGAGCGGGATCTCGGAGCGGCTGGAGGGACCGCCTTTCCGCAAGAGCGGGCGGGGCCGGGGGCGCCGCGGGCGCGTTCATCAGCGGGTCTCCCGGGTGACGCCGCCCCGGAGCGCGCGCTCGATCTCGGCGACCAGGACGCTGAGGCGGAACGGCTTCGAAAGAAAACTGAACGCCCCTTCCTGGAGGGCGCGCTCCTCCACGTCGGGCCGGGCGAACGCCGTGACGAAGATCACCGGCACGCAGGCGAAGCACCGCTGCACGGCCGAGAGGAGCGCGAAACCGTCGAGGTCGGGCATCTTCCAGTCGACGACGGTGACATCGACCCGGTCGCACATCAACGCGACGATGGCCGACAAGGTGTTGGAGGCGACGGTGACCGTGTAGCCCTCTTCCTTGAGCGACTCCTCGAGGAAGGAGCGCATCTCGTCGTCGTCTTCGACGACCAGGACGCGCGCCTCGTCGAGCCCCGCGTTCACCGCCGCCATGATCGGCTCGCCGCGCGGTTCCGTGTCGATCGTGGTGTCGATCATCGCCCCCCCGGTTTGCCTGGGTCGTTCGACGCGTCACTCCTGCGAGGAGCGTGCCAGACAATCGGAGCCGGCCCTAACCGCTTGAGGGCGCGTCGATTCGGTGGCGCGTCACGACCGTGGAGGGGGGACCTGTGGCGCGCCCGCGATGGGGAGGGACGCCACGTCTGGGGCGGGTCAGGACAGCTCGCGCGGCAGCGCCGGGCGGATACCGTACAGGTCGAGCTTGCGGTACAGCGTCTTGCGATCGACGCCGAGCACGCGGGCGGCGGCCGCCTTGTTGCCGCGCACCGCCCGGAGAGTCTTCAGGATATATTCGCGCTCGACCTCCGAGAGCGACACCGGCTGCCCGTCGAGCCGGGGCGCGCCCGTGGCGCGGGAGCGGAACGTCTCCGGCAGGTCGCCGACCCAAAGGACATCGTCGCGGCCGAGCACCAGGGCCCGCTCGATGGCGTTCTCCAGCTCGCGCACGTTGCCGGGCCAGGGGTGGCGGCGCAGCACGTCCATGGCCTCCGACGACAGCGTGCAGCCGGATCGTCCGAGGCGCCGGCCGTGCTTCTCGAGGAAATGCGCCACCAAGGGCACCAGATCCTCGCTGCGCTCGCGGAGCGCCGGCACCCGGATGGTGATCACGTTGAGCCGGTAGTACAGATCGTTCCGGAACCGCCCGTCGGCGACCAGGACCTCGAGGTCCCGATTGGTGGCGGCGACGATCCGCACGTCGACCTGCACCGGGGCGGGCGCGCCGATCGGGTGCACCTCCTTCTCCTGCAGGACGCGCAGGAGCTTCCCCTGCAGCGATCGCGGCATGTCGCCGATCTCGTCGAGCAGGATGGTGCCGCCGCCCGCCTCCTGGAACAGCCCCCTCCGGTCCTCGCGCGCGTCGGTGAAGGCGCCGCGGCGGTGGCCGAACAGCTGGCTCTCGAGGAGCGTCTCCGGAATGGCCGAGCAGTTGACCGCCAGGAACGGCCCGGTCCGGCGGGGGCTCTCGGAGTGCAGGGCGCGCGCCAGAAGCTCCTTGCCGGTGCCGCTCTCGCCCGTGAGCAGGACCGGGGTGCCGGCGGCCGCGGCCCTCTGGATCAGATCGAGAACCTTCTTCATGCTCGGGCTGTGGGCCACGATCGTGAACCGTCTCTCCTCGAAGGCGTCGCGCAGGCGGCGCAGCTCGTCCTTCAGCCGCTTCTCCCGCAGCGCGCCCTCGACGGTTGCCAGGAGCTGCTCGAAGCGGAACGGCTTCGCCAGGTAGTGGTAGGCGCCCGCCTTGATGGCGTCGACGGCCGAGTCGATGCTTCCGAAGGCGGTGATGATCACGATCGGCAGGTCGCGATCGCGGGCGTGCATCTTCTCCAGCAGCTCCGAGCCCTTCATCTCGGGCATCATCAGATCGGTGATGACCACGTCGACGTCGGCGTGCGCGGCGCGCTCGAGCGCTTCCTCGCCGCCGGCGGCGCCGAAGACCTCGTAGCCGCGCTCCGCGAGCTCCTCTTGGAGGTACGACCGCATCTCGTCATCGTCTTCGACGATCAGCAGCGTGCCGCGCGGCGTCATGACGCGGCCTTCGTCCGCGCTGCGGAGCGCCCCGGGATCGACTCGGGAAGGTAGACCGTGAGCCGCGTGCCCCGGCCGGGCTCGCTCTCGATATCGATCCAGCCGCCGTGCTCCCGGACGATGCCGTAGGAGACCGACAGCCCCAGGCCGGTCCCGCGACCGATCCCCTTGGTGGTGAAGAACGGGTCGAACACGCGGTCCAGGTTCTCCGGCGCGATGCCCATCCCGGTGTCCTCGAACGTGACCGCGACGCACGGCAGGGTGCCGACGGTCTTCTCGGGCGGGCGCCGCGCCACCCGGTCGGCCGCCACCCGCAGGATGCCGCCGTCCGGCATGGCGTCGAGGGCGTTGGTGCAGAGGTTCAGGAACACCTGGTGCAGCTGGTCCGGGTCGGCGGTGACCGTGGCCGGTCCGTCCGCGAGCGCGGCGTCGAGGCGGACGCGCCCCTCCTCGAACCGGTGGCCCATGAACTCGAGGACCTTTCCGAGCACCGGCGCCACCGAGGTCCGGGTCAGGCGGGGTTCGCGCATGCGCGCAAAATCCAGCATGTCGCGGACGATGCGCGCGATGCGATCGATCTGGGAGCTGATGACCCGCAGGCTGCGCGCGGCCGGACCCTCGTCGGGCAGCGAGCGCATCAGGCGCTCCGCGCGCCCCCCGATGACGTTGAGCGGCGTGCCGATCTCGTGGGCCAGCCCGGCGGCGAGACGACCCACGGAGGCCAGGCGCTCGGCGTGCCGCAGGCGGGACTCGACGCGCCGGCGCTCCTCCTGCTCGGCGAGGAGCGAGACCTGAGAGGCCTCCAGCCTCTCGACCATCCCGTTGAACTCCTGCGCCAGCCTGCCGAACTCGTCACGGCGGCGCGCCGGGACGCGGGCCCGCAGCTCGCCGGAGCCGACTTCGCGGAAGCTCTTCGCCAGCTCGGCGACCGGACGGGCCACGCTGACGCGGGTCACCCAGAAGACGATCAGCGTGGTGACCAGGATCATCAGGAGCGTGAGGGTGTAGATCTCCTTGCGCGAGGCGGCGGCGTCCTCCTCGACGTACGACTCCAGCTGCATGAGCTGCAGCGCCCCCACGATCGAGCCCTTCGAATCCCGCAGCGGCACGATGAAGCTCAGGACCGGCTGGTCCTGCAAGCGATCCCGGATCTCCGAGGGGGTTCCCTGCCTCAGCGCGCCCCGCAGGGCGACGGCGTCGGCGGGCGGATAGGCGGCGAGATCCGCCGGCTGGTAGATCACCACGCCGGTCGGGTCGAAGATGCGCACCCCGAGGACCCTCTCGTAGCCCGTCACCTTGTCGACCAGGGCGCGGACGTCCTCGATCTGCCGGTCGCGCAACGCGTCCTCCATGGCGATCTGGACCATGCGCGCCATGGCGCGACCCTCCCGGGCCAGCTCGTCCTGGAGCAGCGCGCCGCTGTTGCGCTGGTCGATGTAGCCGAACAGGGCCATGACGACGATCAGAGGGACGGCGAGAAAGAGCGCCAGCCTCTTGCCGACGGACATGCGTCTAGAGTAGCGCGGCCCGAGGCCGGCGACCACCGGGCGGCGGAAGCGAGGGGCGGGGACGACACCGCGCGGCGGGCTTGTGTCAGGGCGCGTGTCGGCGGCGCAGGCGCTCGAGGGCCTCGGCGCGGACCTTGTCGAGCTCGGCGCGCTGCTCGGGTCGCAGGACCGGGCTCAGCTCCTGGCAGGCCTGATCGATGACCGCCTCGACCCGGGGCTGGACCTCGCTGTGGATCTGCTCGAGCTGCTGGTGCGCGCGGTGGGTCACGTCCTCCAGCACCTTGCGCTGCGCGTCGTCGAGATCGAGACGGTGGGTCAGCCGGCGCACCACGAAACGCTCCATCCGCTCGGAAGAGAAGTGGCCCCAGCGCAGCCGGTGCAGGCCGAAGGCGGCCGCCCCGAAGGCGCCGCAGGCGAGGCCGAGGAGGAAGATCCCGAGAAGCAGCAGCGAGGCCCGAGCGCGCGTCATGGTCCGGCCGGCGAGGCCTGGGCGCTCCCGCCGTCCTCGAGAAGAACGCCGGGGTCGCCGCCCAGCGCGGAGTCGAACACGGAGTCGATCTCGACCAGAGAGACGAGGTCGGCCTCGCCGGCCTGCGAGGTCCCCTGGACGTAGAGACCGCCGCACACGATCGCGAGCGTCACCGCGACCGCCAGCGCCGGCCGGACCAGAGCGTCGAGGCTCTCGTCCCAGGCGGCGGCCGCCCCGGCCGCACCGGGGGCGGCGCCGGAATCGAGGCGGGCCCACAGCCTGGCCTCGAAGCCGGGACGCGGTGCGCCCGCCACGTGCGCCCGTCCTCCCCGTGGACCGCGCCGTAGCC
>CAYLND010000097.1:0-13122 GCA_964384905.1 uncultured Acidobacteriota bacterium | reverse complement strand
GTTGCTGCTTGACAACAAACGCACCTGCTCCGAATCGTGGACGGCTATTTAGCGGGAAGGGGGGCCGACCTTCACGACGATCCAGCTCTCCGGGCGGAGGTAGCGGGTGGCAATGTCCTTGAGCCGCGCCGGTGTCGGCGCATTTCCCGCGGTGGCCGTCCGGCCGTCGGCGGCCGCTCCCAGACCGACGGCCTCGCGATAGGCGAGGGTGCTGACCAGCGACAGGACGCCCTGCAGCGCCGAGGCCTGGCGCGCCGCTTCCACGCGCGCGAAATCGTCGACGTCCTTCTGCTTGACGCCGTCCGTCACCAGCCGGCGCATGATCCTCTGCACGTCGAACACGGCCTCGTCGCGCCGCAGATGGGGGGCGATCACGACCATCGCGAGCGAGCCGGCGGTGCGCAGCGCCTCGGGGACGGCCGTCGAGGAGAACGCGGCGCGGCGCGTGAACACGATGTCCTCGAAGGAGAGGATGGTGAGCGCCGAAGCGAGCAGCCGGAGGTCGTCGAACCCGGGATCGGTGATCCGCGGACCGGGGACCCCGATGAGCACGCTGCTCTGGGAGGCGTCGACCAGACGCGTGAACTCGCCGGTCTGCGGGCCGTTGCCGCCGGCCGGGCTCCTGGCAGGTCGGGCCGGCGGGGGTGTCCCGGCGGCCGCGGCGTCCTTCCAGGCACCGAGGACGGCGTGCGCCTGGTCCTGGACGCCCGCGGCGACGACATCGCCCGCCACCGAGAGGACCGCTCCGCCGGGACGCAGGTGGTCCTTCAGAAAGGCCTCCACGTCGCCGCGGGTGAGGGCGGCGAGACCGGTGGGGGTGCCCGCCACCGGGTGGGCGTAGGCCTGCCCGGCGTACACCTTCTCGCGGAACAGCTCGAGGGTCACGAAGGAGACGTCGTCCCCGGCGCGATTGAGCGTCTCGACGCTGGCCTTGCGCACCGCCTCGAACGAGGCGTCGCTCACGGTGGGATGCTGGACCGCGGCCGCGAGCGACTCCAGACCGACGTTCACGTCGGAGGGAGAGGCCATGAAACGGATCTCGGCCAGATCCCGCGTGACCTGAATCTCCGGCAGGAAGAGCGTCCGGTCGCCGGCGCGGGCCAGCTCGCCCCGGCCGGGAAGGTTCGGCGCGGGGGACAGCAGGCGGGCCGCGACGTAGGCGAGCCCCTCCTTGCCCGGCGGATCGTCGGCCGACCCGAACGGCAGCTCCAGCGAGACCGCCGCCAGCGAGTGCCGGTGATCCTCCTGCACCAGGAGCCGGACCCCGTTCTCGAGTGAGGTGCGGGACGGAGGCTTGAGAGCGCCGGCGTCGCGCGGGTCGCCCCAGGCGTCCGGCTGCGCGCGCCCCGCCTCCTGCGTGCCGTACAGCTTCCGATCGAAGACGGGCGGGGAGTCCTTGGCCATGCCGCCGAGCGCGTCGAGCGCCGCGTGGAACCGGTTCTTGTCCTCCTCCTTGAGCGCTCCGGTCCCCTTGGGGACCAGGACGGTCAGACGCATGTTCTCCCCGACCAGATAACGCGAGGCCGCCTGGTTGACGTCGGCCGCGCTCAGGCGCGCGTACGCCAGGGGCAGGTCCCAGTAGTAGCGCACTCCCCCGAACAGGGCCGCCTCGCCGAGCGCCTCGGAGCGATCGGCCAGACGCTCGGCCTTCAGCCGTTCGTCGCGCAGCAGCCTGGACACGTGCACGCCGACCTCGTTGTCCTTCATCCCGCGCTTCTTGAAGGCGACGAGCTCCTCCAGGGCGGCGGCCGCCGCGGCGTAAGACAGCTCGGGCGTGGACGGGACGAGACCGATGTAGAGGACGCCCGCGTCTTCGAGGCGGTAGTAGACCACCTGCGCCGTCGAGCCGGCCTGGGCGCGCACCAGGGCGGATTGGATCGGCGACCCGCCCGCCTCGCCCAGCGCCCGGGCGATCACCTCCAGCGCAGGTCGATCCGGGTGTCTGTAGCCGGGACCGACGAACGTCAGGATGACCCACGGCTGGGTCATCTCGAGCTGCTTTTCCTTGTCGTCGTGCCCCGTGAATCCGGCCGGTGGCGCCGACCGCGGCGGGAGCGTGCCGCTCGCCGCGGCCTTGCCGAAGGACTGCTCGACCAGGCTCATGGCGGGATCGGGAAGAAGGTCGCCCGCCAGGACGAGCACCATGTTGTTCGGGACGTAGAGGTTCTTGTAGAACGCCGCCAGGGGATCGTGTTTGAGCTTGCCGATCGTCTTGAGGTTGCCGAGGGGAGGAAAGTGGTACGGGTGCTTCGGGAACGCCGACCGCATTCCCTCCAGGAACGCGACCGTGGAGGGATCGTCGTAGAAGGAGTGCACCTCCTGCGTCAGCGAGCCCAGCTCGCCGTCGATCTCCTTGTCATCCAGTTTCGCATGCAGCGCCATGTCGGCGATGGCCTCCACGAGATCCTTGAGGACCGAGGAGGCCCCGGTGGCGGTGAGGTAGGTGCGATCGTAGTTGGATCGAACCGAGAGCGACCCGCCCCAGCGGTGCGCCAGTCTCTGGTACTCGAAGCTGCCCGATCGATCGGTCCCTCTCTGGATCAGGTGCTCGAGGAAGTGCGCGTATCCGGCCGAGGTCTCGATCTCGTCCTTGCTGCCCGCGTGCGTCCAGAGACTGACCGACACCAGAGGCAGGGTGTGGTCCTCCAGGAGGATCACACGCAGACCGTTCGGGAGGACGCGGGTGTCCGGCACTCCGGGGCCGGCGAGAAGGATCGACCACGATGCTCCCAGGAGCAGGGACACCAGGACGGCGGCGCGCCGGCGGCGTGGTGCCGTCCATCCCGATCCCGGGGTGATGTGTTCGCTTCGATCGCGCATGAGGCGCCCGCTCCGAAGAAGCGGGCATTATAGCGACCGCCTCGACCCCTTTCAACGACCACGCCCTGCGCGCCGACCGTCCGGATTTTGACAGATCACACAGAAGCCTTGCTGCGTGCGGTGTTCGTGCAGATCGCTGCTCGCAGAATCCGGTTGCCGGCAGCTCGGTCTCGCCGTATATGGACGGGCACTTCGCGCCGCAGTTTCGGGAGACCGGGCCCGTTCGGGTCGGGCCTGGCGGTTCAACGGGCGAGGGGACGGACCGCTCGGTCGGTCGCCTCGGCCGGGCGCATCGGGAGGTAAGGATGAAAGTCTCTGTCGTGCTGGCCGGGCTCGTGTGGCCTGTCCTGGCGTTCGGCCAGCAGCTCTACACCAACGCGGATCTCGCCAAGATCGACGTGCCGGGCGCCTACACGAATCAGGATCTCAGACGTCTGCCGCCGCTCGCGGTGCAAGGCGCTCCTGCCGCGCCGACGCCGCCCTACGTGGCGCCGGCACCGTCCGGCTACGGTTTCCAGTCGGCCTACGAGAATCTCCGGCTCACGCGGCTGGCGCTCGCCGAAGAGCTCGAGCTGGAGATGAAGCGGATCGCCTTCTCGGAATCGGCGTTCGCGGGGGATGTCACCCAGATCGAGCCGCGGCTGGGATATCGCGTCAAGGTGGCGCCTCTGGTGCTGGAGCTGAAGAAGCGCATCGAGCTGATCGATCGGCAGATGGATGATCTGGCCGATGCGGCGCGGCGGGTCGGCGTCGGCATCGACGTGAGGTGAGGGCCATGGTCATCTGGAGCTGAACGCAGAGCTGCCGGACGGCCTCCAGTCCGTCCGACACCAGGCGCCCAACCCAGGGGCGCTCCCTCCTCCACGGGAAAGACGCCACGGATGGCCGCGACACCGTCCGTGGCGTCGTTTTTTTTCTGCGATCGGACGACGCTCAGGCGACGCGTCGCTTGGCGATCTTGTCGACCGCCTCGATGAGGGACTCGAGCTGGAACGGCTTGCTCAGGAAGCCGGCGCCGACGGACCCGAGGTGATCCACGGTGCTCTGGCCGAACAGGATGCCGGAGATGAACAGGATCCGATCCGACAGGCCGGGGTCGATCCGCTTGATCTCCTGGGCCAGGATGAAGCCGTTCATGTCCGGCAGCAGGAGGTCCAGGATGATCGTCGAGTAGCCGCCGTCCTTGACCCTCGCGATGGCGTCCTGGCTGTTGGTGACCGTGTCGATGGCGTAGCCGCAACCCTCGAGCGTCTCCCGCACCAGGTCGAGCACGGTCGCGTCGTCGTCCACGAGCAGGATTTTCGTCGTCGGGGGCATGTGTCTCCACGGCCGCGGAAAGCCGACTGAGTCCAATATAGGAACGCCGTCCCGGAAGGCAAGCGGGAGCACGGGCGTCAAGGGTTTGGCGCGCCGACGCTATAATCGGCCGGATGGATCGCCTGCGCCGCCTCCTACCTCTTAGTATGGTGCTCGCCGCGGCGGTCCTGCTTCGCTTCTACGATCTCTCCGCTCTGCCGCCCGCCAACTACCGGGACGTCGCCCTCACCGGCACCGATGCCTTGCGCGCGGCGGCGGGTCATCCGCAGCTCCACTACACCTACGACGAGGGTCTGTATTCCAACCTGGTGGCTGTCGTGTTCCTGCTCCTGGGCGCCTCCGATTGGACGCTGCGGGCACCGGGGGCGCTGTTCGGCGTCCTCACCTGCTGGGGTGTGTGCCGCCTGGGACGCGCCCTGGGTCTCGGGCGGGCGTCGCTTTTTGGCGCGGCCCTGCTTGCGGTGTCGTTCTGGCACGTCCTTCTGAGCCGCAGCGGGTTCCGCGCCATCCTGCTGCCCTGTCTTCTCGCCCACTCGGTCGCCCTGCTGGTGGAGGGGATGCGCGACGGAAGACACGGGCGGCTCGTCCTCGGAGGGCTCCTGTTCGGGCTGGGCGTGCACGTCTACCCATCGGTCCGATTCGCGCCGCTGTTCCTGCCGGCGTATGCCCTGGCGGAGGCGCGCGGCGCGCCGGACGCAGGCCGGAGGCTGATCAGGAGGCTGTCCCTGTTCGGCGTCGCCGCCCTGGTTGCGGCAGCTCCGATGCTGATCGATTACGTGCGTCACCCCGAGCACTTCACCTACCCGCGACGCGTCCTGTCGGTCTTCAGCCCCAAGGTCGACTCCCGCGAGGTGCCGGCCGATCTCATGCAGAACCTCGCCAAGACCCTCCTGATGTTCCACGTGCGTGGCGACGAGAACTGGCGGCACAATCTGCGCGGCGCGCCGATGCTCGACCCGCTCACCGGCCTGCTGTTTCTCATCGGTCTCGTGTCGGTCTTCCGGCCGGGCGCGCCGCAAGAGTCGCGCCGGCCCGGGAGGTCCGCCGACGCTCCGGACAGCCGTGCCGCTCCGGCGGCGGCGCTGCTCGTCGGCTGGCTCCTGGCGATGCTGCTGCCGAACATCCTGTCGGTCGAGGGCGTTCCGCACGGTCTCAGGAGCTGCGGTGTCCTGCCGGCGGTGGCGCTCCTCGGGGGTGCCGGTCTCGAGAGCGCGCTGCGTCTCGTCCGGACGCGCCTGGGCGAGCGTCCGGGCGCCGCGCTCGCGGTGGCGGTGTTCCTGGCCATCGGGGGGTGGACCGCCCGGTCGTACTTCCGTGTCTGGGCCCGGGAGCCGGGCGTGGCGCAGGCCCACGACGGCGCGTTCCGGGCGGCCGCCCGGGTGCTCCTGACCGCCCCGGCGGGGGTCGACCGACTGCTGGTCGCCAACGGCAGCGGGCTCCCGGCCTACGGGCATCCCGTGGAGACGCAAGCCTACCTGTGGGAGATGCGCGATCATCCGCCGGCGATCCTCGGGGCGAAGGATGCCGGCCGGCTGGCTCTCCAGGGCCGTCCGGCGCTGGTCGCCCTGATCGCGAAGGACGAGCGGATCGTCCGGATCATCCGCGACCTGAACCCCGGGGCGACGCTGACGCAGATCAGCGGGGCGGGCCTGTCGGACGACAGCCCCGTCTATCGGGTGAACCAGGGGCTGTCAGCGCGCCAGCGTGCGACCGGGGGAGGCGAGGACGGCCCCGACCAGGACCCGGAGCCGGGACTCGGCCTCCTCCCGTGACGACGACTCGTCGATGTCGAGAAAGCTCACCTCGTCCCGGTGCTTCCTGAGATAGCTGCTCACGAGCTGCCAGTCGATGTCGAGCCCGGTCTCGTCGTCGGCGGCAGGGTCGGCGCCGCGGGGCGCGGCCGGGATTCGGGGGGCGGCGAGCGGAAAGAAGACGCGCCCGATGCGCCGGCGTGCCCTCTCCCACGATTCGGGTGGGGCGGGCGGGCGCGGCCCGGCCGGCTCGCTTCCGTCCGCTCCGGACGCGGGCCGGACCTCGGCGATACGCCCGAAGTAGCGCCCGCCGCGCAGCAGATGGAGGGTGCAGGTCCTGGCGCGCATCTCGACCGAGGGCGTGTCCCGCAGGACGACCACCAGGTTGAGACGCGGGCCGTAAGGCGCGGGGCGCTCGTGCACCTCGAACTGCCGATTGAGCCGCGGCCGGTGCTCGGAGATCAGGGCCGCCTCGAGAAGGACCGCCTCCAGCTCCGAGGACGCCTGCTGGAAGCGCAGGGCCCGGGTCTCCGCCAGGATCGCGCGCCCCTTGGTGGTGCCGCGCGCCGAGGCCGTGAAGTAGGAGCCGACCCGCGCCCGGAGATTCTTCGCCTTGCCGACGTAGATCACCTGGCCGTCCCGGTCGAGGAAGCGGTACACGCCCGGACCGGTCGGCAGCCCCTTGAGATCGTCGGCGTCGAACTCGTAGGCCGAGAGATCGAGCGGGGCCGCCGGCATGTCCTGGTACTCCAGGAGGGCCTCGACGCCGTCGATGCCGCGCTCGAGCAGGAGCGGCAGGAGACGCAGGTACGACTCGGCCACGATCCGCACCCGACCCCGGCAGTCGTCCGGGCCGCGCGTCTCGATCCGGAGCGCCGCGGCGAGGTCGATCGCCGCGTGCCCGGTCTTCAGCCCCAGGAGAAGATGTCCGAGCTTGGAGACGGAGATCACCGGCGCCGGGAGCGGGAGGCCCGCCTCGGCGCACAGCCTGCGGATCGGCTCGACTTCGCGCGACACACGGTGGCAGACGAGCGGCAGATCGCCGATCGTCTGCACCAGATCCTCCAGGACGGTGCGGTCGAGCGCCCCGCCCGGCGCCTCGGGCGGGCCGCCGTCGTCCTCCCCGGCCCAGGAAGGGAAGTGCTCCTCCTGACATTCCTCCCCGGCGAGAACGGGGAGCACGCTGACGCGGCACACCGGTCCGCTCCCTCCCGGTCCGGTGCCTTCGCAGGCGAGGGCGACGAAATCGCGCAGGCTCGCCGCGCCGGACGATGGTGGCGCGTAAGGCGCCGGGACGTCTGCCTCCGGCGCGCCGGTTGCCACGTCGGCGGGGGCGGAGCCATTGCGCGCCAGGGACCACCCCTCGCCCTGGCGGTGCGCAAGTCCGGGCACGCTGGTCAGGAAAGGCGCCAGGAGGCGACGGCAGGTCTCCTCGTCGCCACGCTCGAGACGCAGGAAACGGAGCGCCAGAGCCCGGCTTGTCTCGGGGCGTCCCAGGGCTCTCAGATAGGCGACGATGTCGCTCTGGATCGCGGGAATCTTCATGGTCTGTCGCGGTCGGACGGCACCACCCGGGCGGGCGGCGTCATTATACCCCGGCGAGCGTGACGCCTCACCGGTCCGCGCCGTCCCCGAAGAGCGCCAGGACACCGGTGTAGGTGAACAGGCGGTTGTCGCCGCGCAGCGGGGCGATCTCGGCGTTCCCGAAGAAGCCGGCGATCGGCAGATCGCCGAGCGCGGAGGAGATGTACGCGGTGTCGATCCCGGGAACCCCGTACAGGGAGGTGCCGCGCGCGGCGCAGTTGAAGTAGAGACCGAAGCGCCACGCCCCGGCCGCTGCCGGAGCGGCGACCCGCTTCAGCATCTCCTTCAGATCGTCCCGGGCCGCCTGGCCTTCGCGCAGGACGAAATAGAGCGGCTCCCCCTGGCGGACTGTGAAGGCGACGATCAGCGCGCCGCGCGTCTCGTCCACGCCGAGGAGCTGGCGGACGAGATACTCCCCCGGGGCGATCGACTCCTGCCCCGGATCGGGCGGCAGCCCGACGAACAGGTGCCCGCCCAGCCGCTCCAGCGAGCCGGCGAGCGGGCCGGGCAGACGCGAGCGCAGCACCTCGAGCGCCGGGCGGTCGTCGACCTCCAGGATGACGTTGCCATCGCCCGCCGTGATGCGGGACGGCGGCCCGAGCGGCTGGCACCCCTGGGTGATCCCGATGCTGCGGCGATAGGCGCCCGACAGGTGCAGACCGGTCAGGGCGCGGCTGGCGACGTTCCGGCCGTAGAACTGAAAGGTGCTCTCCTGGGCCGGGTCGCCGGAGGCCGCCCCGCCGATCGCCTCCCGGCCAGGAGCGGAGCGACCGATCTCGTGCAGGAGATGGTCGGGGCGGGCCGCCATCGGATCGGGGAGCAGGACCAGAAGCCCGCCGGGCTCCGCGCCGATCTGTCGCGCCAGCTCACGGGCCGCGACGCGCGGATCGCCGTCACCCAACGGCGCGAACAGGGTGGCGCCATGCAGACGATCGGAGCGCACCGCCAGGACGACGGCGCCGGGGCTCGCCTCGATCTCCTCGGAGCCGGTCAGGACCCCCGCGGCGCTGCATCCGGTGATGAAATCGGTGCCGAGGGTCTTCTGGATCTCCGCCAGCATGGCGGCGAAGTGCGGGCGATGCGCGACGGTGATGAACACCAGCCCCCAGTCGGCGTGTCCGGCGCCGCTGCGCTCCAGCGCCCCGCGCGCCGCGGCGCGCGCGGCCGCCAGCGACTGGGTCGCCCCCGAGATCCCGACGCCCGCCTGGATGCTCATCGGCCCGACGATATCACGACCGCCGTCGGGGCCTGTTTCGACAGCCAGGGTGCCGGCTCGCTATAATCCGCGCGTCCGGCCCGGCGGTGGGGGCCAGGGGGGGTCGTGCCGCTCGCATCGGGGAACCGCAGCACGCCGCCCGCCGACCTCGGTGGCTTCGCGCTCGTGATCGCGTCGGCGTTCTGTTACTCGATGCTGTCGATCTTCGGCAAGATCGCCCTGGCGGCCGGTCTGCCGATCCTTCCTCTCCTGGCCACGCGCTTCGCCCTGGGCGCGGTCGTCCTCTGGGTCTGGGTCCTCCTGACACGGGAGCACCGGATGGCGCTCCGGCGTCTGCCCCGTGGCCGGGCGGCGCAGCTGTTCGCGTGGGGAATGATCGGCTTCGCCGGCCAGTCGGCCCTCTTCTTCCTGGCCCTGCGGCGCATCTCCGCCGGCCTGACCGAAGTTCTCCTGTACACCTGCCCGGCATTCCTCGCCCTGATCCTGTGGGCGATGACGCGACGGCGACCGCGAGCCTCGCGGCTGGCGGCGATCGCCCTGGCGATGGCGGGGACCTGGCTGTGCGCCGGACCGATCGGCGGCGGCGTGGACGCGCGCGGCGCCCTCCTGGCGACCGTTTCCGGCTTCTGGTACGCCGCTTTTCTGATCTGGATGGACCGGCTCACTCCCGGGATACCGGGCGCCGTCTCGGGCGCCTACATCATCAGCGGGGCCGCCTTCTCCATCGCTTCGGCGAGCCTGATCCACGGCGGCGGTTTCCTCTGGCCGCGCAGCGAGGCCGCCTGGGTGAGCGTCCTGGGCATGGTCCTGGCGGCGACGGTCTTCGGCTTCGTCCTGTTCGTCGCCGGCCTCAAGCGCAGCGGGCCTCAGGTCACGGCGGTCCTGAGCACCTTCGAGCCGGTCGGCACCCTGGTGCTGGCGGCGGTCCTGCTCGGAGAGAAGATGGCCGGGATGCGCTGGCTCGGGGCCGCCCTGATCATCGGCGCGGCCTTCGTCCTCGCCTCCACCCGGGAGACCGAGGCGGGCGGAGTCGCTCCGGCCGAGGCGCCGCTGCCGGCCCTGTCGGAGGCGGCCGGGGAATAAAGCCCCTCCATCGGCCTTCGCGCGGCGCGGCCGGCTGCGATAAAATAGCGGTCGCTGCGTCCTTCGTTTCACATTCCGGGATGGTGGCGATGCGAGCGGATATCCGCGATCTGGTGCGACAGCGTCTGGTGATCTACGACGGCGGCATGGGGACCATGCTGTTCGCCGCCGGTCTCGTCGATGGCGAGTCGCCCGAGCCCTGGAACTGGGAGAAGCCGGAGGTCGTCAGCAGGATCTACCGCTCCTACTACGAGGCCGGCTCGGACGTCGTGCAGACGAACACCTTCGGCGGCACGCCGATCAAGCTGTCGGAGCGCGACCTGCAGGACCGGACCTACGACGCCAATTATCTGGCCGCCAAGGCCCTGCGCGAGGTCTGTCCCGAAGCGGGGTACGTCGCCGGGGACGTCGGCCCGATCGGCAAGTTCATGAAGCCGATGGGGGAGTACACCCGCGAGGAGTTCGACGCCTCTTTCGAGGCGCAGATCCAGGGGCTGGCCGACGGCGGGATCGACCTGATCTCGATCGAGACGATGTACTCGCTGGAGGAGGCTCTGTGCGCCCTGCGCGCGGCGCGAAAGGTCAGCAGGCTGCCGGTGTCGGTCTGCATGACGTTCGACCGGAACCCGCGCGGATTCTTCACCCTGATGGGGGAGACGGTGCCGCATTGCCTGCGCGTCCTGAAGGACAACGGCGCCGACATCGTCGGCAGCAACTGCTCCCACGGCAGCCCCGTGTTCGTCGACCTGGCGCGCCTCCTGCGCGACCATACCGACCTGCCGGTCATCGTGCAGCCGAACCGCGGCAAGCCGATCCTGGAGAACGAGTCGATGGTCTACAAGCAGACGGTCGAGGAGTTCGTGGCCGACGTCCGCACGATCGCCGGCATCGGCGTGAACGTCATCGGTGGCTGCTGCGGCACCACCCCCGAGTTCATCGCCGGGCTGCGCCAGGCGCTCCGCCCGGGAAAGGCCGGCGCCGCGGCGGATGAGGCGGCGTCATGAGCCTGGTGCCCACCCTGCGGCCGCGCATCCAGATGCTGTCGCAGGAGATGATCGATCGGATCATCGACGAGGCGTTCGACGTCCTGAGCACGATCGGTCTGCAGTTCGAGCACCCCAGGGCGCTGGCGCTTCTGGGCGAGCACGGGCAGCGCATCGACACGACGACCGAGCGCGCCTATCTGAGCCGCGACTTCGTCGAGAAGGCGATCCGCACGGCCCCGAAGAGCTTCAAGATCTGGAACATCACCGGCGACGCGTCGATCGAGATCGGCGGCGACAACGTCACCTACGATCCGGGCTCGGCGGCGATCAAGATGCTCGACGTCGACGGCGCCGTGCGGCCGTCGACTTCGTCCGATTACATCCGCCTGGCGCGTCTGGTGCAGCAGCTGCACAACATCCGCGCGGCGTCGACCTCGCTGGTCCCCTCGGACGTGCCGATCGAGATATCCGACTTCTATCGTCTCTACCTGGCGGTGCAGAACTGCAACAAGCCCGTGGTGACCGGCCTGTTCCGGGAAGAGTCGTTCCCGGCGATGCTGGAGATCATGACGATCGTGCGCGGCTCCGAGAAGGAGGCGGTCGAGAAGCCGATGGCGATCTTCGACGCCTGCCCGTCGTCGCCTCTGCGCTGGAGCGTCCTGACCTCCGAGAGCATCATGCAGTGCGCCCGGCACGGGCTCCCGTCGGAGATCATCTCCGTACCGCTGACGGGCGCCACCGGTCCGATCACCTTCTCGGGAACGCTGGTCGTGCACACCGCCGAGAATCTCGCCGGCATCGCCCTGGCGCAGGCGGTCCGGCCGGGCGCCCCGGTCGTGTACGGCGGCGCGCCCTGCCTCATGGACATGCGCGCCGGCCAGACGCCGTTCGGCTCGCTCGAGACCTACATGATCGATTGCGCCTACGCCCAGATCGGCAAGACCTTCGGCTTCCCGATCCACTCCTACATGGGTCTGTCCGACTCGAAACTGGTGGACGCGCAGGCCGGCTACGAGACCGGCATGGGCGTGATGTTCGCGGCGCTCGCCGGCGTGAACGTCGTGTCGGGCGTCGGCATCCTCGACTTCATCACCTGCCAGAGCCTCGAGAAGCTGGTGATCGACAACGAGCTGTGCGGCATGGCCTACCGCCTGATCGACGGCATCAGGCAGCGCCACGAGAAGATGGCGATCGACTTCCTGCCGGACGCGGTGAAAGCGGGCCACTTCCTCGGCCATCCCACCACCCTCAAGCTGTTCCGGGAGGAAGGGTACATGCCCGGAAAGGCGGTCGACCGCGCCTCCGCCAAGCCCGGCGGAGGCGGACCGTCGGACTACCAGCGGGCGCAGTCGATCGTCAAGGAGCTGCTCGCGAAGGAGCCGTTCCACCTTCCCCAGGACCAGGTGCGCGCGCTCGACCAGGTCGTGCTGCGCGAGGCGAAGGAGTTCGGCATGGAGGCCCTGCCGGCCTTCGCCGGCTGATGGCCGCCATCCGCGTCGTCGATCCGCTTCCCGTCCAGGTCGCCCGTCCGATGGTCCTCCTGCGTCTCGGCTACCGCCGGCCGTCGCAGGTGCCCGAGCGCACCGCCCTGTTGATCGAAGAGGTCATGGAGAAGGGCCGCGGCCTGCTCGCCCCCCGGGCGACCTGCGCGACGTTTGATGTCGCTGCGCGCGCACCGGATCAAGTCTCGATCGGGGGGTCCTTCCGAGTCGCCAGCAAGTCCCTGCGCGAGCGCCTCGCCGGCTGCCGGCGGGCGTTCCTGTTCGCCGCCACCATCGGTGCTGCGCTCGAGACCTGGGTCCATGACCTGACCGAGGCGGACGAGATGACGCGCGGACTCCTGGCCGACGCGTTCGCCAGCAGCGCCGCCATCGCGCTCGGTCTCGAGGTCGAGGCGCTCGCTGCGGCTTCGCTGGCGGACGACGGTCTTTCTCCGACGAAGCGCCACGCGCCCGGCTACTCCGACTGGCCGCTCAGCGATCAGGGCCCGCTCTGCGCCCTGGTCGATGCCGCCCGCATCGGCATCACCCTCACGGAGGACTACTTGATGCTCCCCGCCAAGTCGATCTCCGGCGTGATCGGAGGGCGCTGAGGCGCGCACTCGGCGATTGCCCTGAACGCGCGAAAGGGGCGGCCGCAGCCGCCCCTTTCGTTCATTTCTTTGTTTTCATTGGTGGCGGGGGCGAGATTTGAACTCGCGACCTTTGGGTTATGAGCCCAACGAGCTACCAGGCTGCTCCACCCCGCGTCGGATGAACCCAGTCTAGGCGACCGCGTCGTTCCGTGTCAACCCTGGTGATCCCGCGCACGCCGGTGATCTGCCGCACGAGGCCGTGTCACGGATTGTGGGACAACTGTCAACCGG
>CAYLND010000096.1:0-13154 GCA_964384905.1 uncultured Acidobacteriota bacterium | reverse complement strand
ACGGCACCCGCGGCGCGGCCGGCCGCGCGTCACGGCGGGCTGCCGGCGACCGCCGTCCGCATCGACTCGAACGAGAATCCGTACGGCCCGTCGGCGAAGGCGCTCGAGGCGATGACGCGCTCCCGGAGCACCGCGGCGCGCTATCCCGACGCGATCGAGGATCAGCTCACCGCGGTGCTGGCGAAGCAGCACGGCGTGACCCCCGACAACGTCATCCTGGGGTGCGGCTCGGGGGAGATCCTGCGGATGGCCGACATGGCGTTTCTCGGGCCCGACCGGACCGTGGTCGCCGCCGAGCCGACGTTCGAGGCGGTGCTCGGCTATGCCGGCGTGACGCGCGCCGAGCCCGTGAAGGTCCCGCTGACGGCCGACCACCGTCACGACCTGACGCGCATGGCGGCCGCGTGCGGGGACCGGACGGGGCTCGTCTACGTCTGCAACCCGAACAACCCCACCGGGACGATCGTCACGCGCGAGGAGCTGGCGGCGTTCTTCACGAAGGTCCCGCGCGGGCCCTTGATCCTGGTCGACGAGGCGTATCACCACTTCGTCGAGGACACCCGCTACGCGAGCGCCTTCGACTGGATCGGCACGATGCCGAGCCTGCTGGTCGTCCGCACTTTCTCGAAGATTTACGGCCTGGCGGGGATGCGGCTGGGCTACGGGGTCGCGAGCCGGGAGACGATCGAGGCGATGCGGCGACACCGCCTCTGGAGCAACACCAACGTCTCGGTGCTCGAGGCCGCCCTGGCGAGTCTCGAGGACGCCGGCCACGTGCCGGGCGCGCGCCGCGCCATCAACGACACGCGGCGCTGGCTGTGCGCCGAGATCGAGCGCGACGGTCGCGCTTTCATCCCCTCGGAAGCGAACTTCGTCATGATCGACGTCGGCCCGGACGTCGAGCCGATCATCGCCGCCCTGCGCGAGCGTGGCATCCTGGTCGGCCGCAAGTTCCCTTCCCTACCCGGCTGGCTGCGCGTGTCGATCGGCACCCCTGAGGAGATGAAGATCTTCCTGGCCGGCCTGCGCTCGGTCCTGCCGCGCCCGGGCGTCCGCGCCGCCTGAGGAGACGCGGGCGCGCGCGGCTCATCCTCCCAGCGCTCCCTGCTGCCTGAGCATCTCGACGTGGCTGTTGTACGTGAGCGCCATGGCGGCGAACGATCCGATCGTGATCAGGAGGGCCACCCCGGCCAGCACGTTGAGCGCCATCTCCCCCGGGCGGCTCCTCGGCTCGCCCGGCGACACGACGGTCCCGAGCAAACCGCCCGCGACCAGACCTCCCAGATGCGCCAGGTTGTCGATCCCCGGGACGAACAGCATGACGGCGCCGTAGATCAACCAGCGCATCAGCTGCTCCGCGACCATTTTCCCGCCGCGGCCGCCGCGGAACCGGCCGAAGACGATGGCGAATCCCATCAGACCGAACAGCGCGCCGGACGCGCCGACGGCCAGCGACGGGCTGAACAGTGCGCTGGTCAGAAACGCGGCGATCCCGCAGGCCGTATAGATGAGAAACAGCTTGCGCCCGCCGAACGATTCCTCCACCAGCGTGCCGAGCGTCACGAGAGCGTAGCTGTTCATGAGCAGATGCAGCAGGCCGGCGTGCAGATAGTTGGCGGTGATCAGCCTCCAGGCTTCACCGTGGAAGATGGCGCTGGGCCATTTCGCGCCGAACAGGTACAACGCCACCCCGGAAGGAGACAGGAAGCTCATCGGCCCCCCGCCCGAGCCTCCCGTGCCCCAGACCAGCAGGATCAGCACGCTCATCCCGATGTTGACGGTGATCAGGACCTTGGTCACCGTCACCGAGGCGGGGACGACGATCGCGAGCAGCCGGCCGAATCCTCCGGATGGCACGCCGCTCATGGAGGCGCCGCAGGAGGGGCAGGTCCTCTCGCTGCGCCGCACGAGGGTGCGGCACTCGCGGCACATCCGCGTCGGGGCGCGCACCCCGCGCTCCAGGTTGTCCCAGGCGGCCACCCGGGTCTCGAGCGCCTGCCTCCACGACTGCTTCTTCCACTCCCAGCGCGCGCCCCGCATCCCGAGCGCGTCGCCGAGACGGAGAGCCGTGTCGAGCGCGGCGCGCAGGAGTCTGCCGAGGGTCTGGGTCAAGATGCTCCTGACGCGGGCGGGCGCCCGCGGGCCCGGCCGAGGCGACTACTTCCAGGTCCAGCCCACTCCTGCCTTGAAGTCGGGATCGTCGCTCGTGAGTCCGACTTTCCCTTCGATGAAGAACGAGGTGGCCGACTTGAGCTTGGTCTCCACGCCGCCCACTCCCAGGACGCTCAGATTCGTGTTGCTGCTGCCGTGATCCGGGTCGGCCCAGATGACGCCGGCGCTTCCGCCCACGAACGGCTTCCAGACCTGCACCTTGGAAAAGACATAGTGCACCTCGGCCTCGCCCTGTACCGTCGTGACGTGGTCTCCCACGCCGAGCTCCACCCACGGCCGGAAGCGGACGTTGCGCGCGAACTCACCCAGATCCCAGTGGACGCCGCCGTAGACCTGATCGGGATTGTTGCTCAATCCCGCGCGGACGCCCCATCCCCGGTAGCCTATATGAGCGGTTCCCTGCGCCAGTGCGGGGCTGGAGAGTGCGGCGAGAATCGGCAGTAGCAGGAGCGGGGCTGCGTAGCGTGCTCTCATCGAGTCCCTCCTCAATGGACTGTGGGGATTGGCCTGACGTATGAAATCGATGCGCCAAAATGCGACAACTTACATGACGCGCGAAAGCAATTGAGGCTATCACGGCCCCCGGCGACCGTCAAGGAATTCCCCCCGGAATACCAGCGTGGTCGGCGACGAATGTCATTGACGATACAGATGCTTGCTCGTATATCTAAACGCCATGCTCCCCCTCGCGCAGGCGATTCGACCGTTCGACCGCCGGCATGGGGGTGCCATCAAGACCCTGGGATTCCTGGCTTTCCTGCTCCTGGGGTCGATTCCGGCCTCCGCGACCACCCTGAGACACCTCGGGCTCGGCGACTTGGTCAGGGCCTCCGACACCATCGTCCTGGGCCGGGTGGAATCGACGCGCGCCTTCTGGCAGGGGAAGCAGATCTATACCGAGGTCACTCTGGCGGTCACCCGCTCCCTCAAGGGCGCGCGCTCCGACCGGACTTCCTTCCTGCAGCTCGGCGGCCGGGTCGACTCGCCGGTGCCGCTGCAGATGACCGTGCCGGGCGCCCCGATTCACAGCGTGGGCGACGAGGCCTACTTCTTCCTGCAGCCCGGCAAGCCGGGCGAGAGAATCCTCGTGGGCCTGTTCCAGGGCAAGGTGCCGGTGCGCCGTGACGGACAGGGCGAGTACGTGATGTCCGGCGGCGCCCGCAAGACGACCGCCGGGTTCGAAGAGGAGATCCGGCGACAGATAGCCGGTCAGAAGCAGGACCGCGCGGGGGGCGTGCAGTGAGACCGCGGCGTTCCCGCGGTCGCGCCGCTGCCGCGCCGCGGCGCGACCTGCGCATCATCGGCTGGCTGCTGCTGATCTCGCTCGTGCTCGCGGCGGCCGTCACGCTCGCCCGCGCGGGCGGCAACATCGAGACGGTCGTCGCCAACGGCACCAAGATCTCCGACGCCATCTGGAGCCCGCTCGCCCTGCCGATTCCCTGGAAGATCAACAGCCAGGGCGTCATCAACAACTGCAACAACGGGAACCCCGCGTGCGTCGGGGGCGTGTCGCCGCTCACGCTGCAGCGGGCAATCGACGGTCTGACGGCCGCGTTCAATTCGTGGCAGAACATCCCGACTTCGCGGGTCGCGTTCACCTTCGCCGGGACCTCGACGGTGACCAACATCGGACTGGACAACGTTCATCTGATCACCTGGGCCGACACGAACCCCAGCAACTGCCCGGCCGGGGTCATCGCGACCACGCCGAACACCGCTCTGGCGGCCGATCTCACCCTGACCAGCACCAACCGCGACCTGAACAACGACGGGATCATCGATCTCGACCCGGCGGTCTATCCGAACGGGACGGTCCTCAAAGCGGGAACGATCGTGGATGCGGACATGGCCTGGTGCCCCGCGGGCAACGACTACGTCGACACGCCGCTCGATACCACCACGAATACCTTCGACATGGTCGCCGTCGCCACGCACGAGCTGGGTCACTTCCACGGCCGATCGCATTCGTCGCTCATCAGCCCGCTGGCCACCATGACGCCGTTCGTGGACATCACCGCCGCGTTCGACAACGATTTCCGCACGCTGTCCCAGGACGACATCGCCGCCAGCTCGCGCGACTACCCGGAGCCGGCGCAGGCCGGGAACTTCGGCACCATCACCGGGCGGCTGTTCCTGCCGGGAGGCACCACGCCGGCCGACGGCGTCAGCGTGACCGCGTTCAACGTGAACACGGGCGAGATGACCGTGCAGGTCTTCTCCGTGTCGCGCTTCACCGCCAGCACGGCCCTGCCGGGCTCGTTCAAGATCGACTGGCTGCCGCCGGGGACCTACTACGTCGGCGTCGAATACTTCGACAGCACCACCGGGGCTTCGGGCGCGGGGGACGACGACTGGTGGGACAACAATCGATTCAACCTGACGATCTTCAACAGCAACGTGAGCGCCGGAACCCACCCGCTCGTCGTGCGCCCCGAGTTCTACAGCAGCCCGGAGACCGACACCGACGATCTGGCGGACGCGGTGCCGGTCACCGTCACGGCCGGACAGACGGTGGACGTCGGCTCGATCATCATCAACACGACGAATCCGCCGGCCCCCTCGGGGGCGACCCCGCTCAACATGGCGAACGGGTCGTCGATCCAGGTGAACTTCCCGGCCGGGTTCACCTTCCCGTTCTTCGGTCAGTCGTGGGCTAGCGTGTTCGCGAACGACAACGGCAATCTGACGTTCGGCGCGTCCTCCACGCTGGCCGACACGCGCAATTTCCTGGGCCCTGACGTGAACACCGCCGGCCCGGTGCCGCCGCGCATCGCCTTCCCGCTGACCAACCTCGACCCCGGCGTCGACAACCAGGGACAGAGCGGCGGGCCGCTGGACGTGTTCGTGAAGTTCATCCCGGACCCGACGAACTCGCAGAACGATCGCGTGGAATTCACCTACCTGGGTGTCCCGGTGATCTCCACCACGAAGAGCTGCACCGCGATCGTCCGGCTGTTCCGCAGCGGCCGGATCGAGATTCAGAATCGTTTCTTCAGCGCCTGGTGGGGGATCATGGGGATCAGCCCGGGCGGCGACGGCACCGAGCCGAGCGTCGCCATCGACATCACCCGCCAGCTGCCGATCCAGGGGTCGGCCGGACAGGCGCTGTACGAGCACTTCGAGTTCGGCCAGCCGGCGCTCGTCGGCGGCACGGGCGGTCTGCAGCACGCCAACGACACCAACGGGTCGCTGCTGATTTTCTCTCCGAACGCCCAGGGCGGCTACGACTGGTCGTCGCCGAACTTCATCAATGTGGCGCCCGCGGAGGTGCTGAACCAGATCTTCAGCGACGGGACCCATCTCTCCTGGGACGCCCTGTCCGGCGCCCAGACCTACAACGTCTATCGCGGCGCGCTGGGAACGTTCGTCGATTCGAACGCGGACGGCGCCGCCGATTCCTACGGCGCCTGTCTGGACAGCGGCCTGGCCTCCCCCGCCGACACGGACGGGGCGACGCCGGCGCTGGGGTCCGGGTTCTTCTACCTGGTCACCGGCCACAACGGCGCGGGCGAGGGATCTCTGGGCCGCGCCTCGAGTGGCGCGGCGCGGCCGAACACCAGCCCCTGCCCCTAGACTCCGCTGTTCAGGGATAGGCCCGCAGAAGACCCCGGACCACCCCCTGGATCCGCAGCGCTTCCGGACGCACGATGATCGGCTCCATCGCGGGGTGCGCGGGCTGTAGATAGATGCGTCCCCGGTCGCGGCGCAGCGTCTTGAGCGTCGCCTCGCGACCGTCGATCAGGGCCACGACCACCTCGCCGTTCCTCGCCGTGCGGCGCTCCTCGACGACGATGTAGTCGCCCTCGCGTATCTGCTCCTGGATCATCGAGTCGCCCTTCACCTCGAGCAGGTAGGTCCGCTCGCCGCCCGTCAGATCGCGGGGCAGCGGGACCGCGCGCTCGTCCGCGATCGCCTCGATCGGCCGGCCGGCCGCGATGCGGCCGAGCAGCGGGACCTGGACCGCCGATCCGCCGTGCGCCGGCGGCAGCAGCTCGATCGCAGGCCGGCCGCGCTTCCGGCGGCGACGTACCACGCCGCGCGCCTCCAGAAGCTCGAGGTGCTTGTGCACCGTCGAGACGGACGCGAGACCGACACGACGCGCGATCTCCTTCAGCGTCGGCGGCCGTCCGTGACGCGCCAGGTGCGACCGGATGGCCTCCAGGATCTCCCTCTGACGGTGCGTCGGCAGCACCGCCGTCTCCCCCCAAGACCCTGGCGTGGAGCGCGCCCCGATGAACCAGTCGTCCTTGTCCTTGAACAGGACGTTGAACGACGTGAGGGTCCCGTAGACGCGCGTGATGTACTGCTGCAGCTCGATCTTGTCCTCCTCGGCCAGCTTGGGGTGCGCGTTGATCCTCTGCTCCAGGACGCGCAGGCGATCTCTCGCCATGGTGATCTTGTGGAAGAACACCTCCAGAGGGATCGACTTCTCCTGCGCCTCGGCCTTGCCCGGGCGGATCACCAGGGTGCCCCCCTCGTAGCGCGATGCCATCCGGACGTCGCTCAAGCCGAGGAGCTCGTCCAGCGCGTCCTTCAGGGCCCACTTCACCGCTCCCCGGTCCAGCCCGCTCTCCGGGTCATCGCTCATGGCAGATCCCTCCCATCGTGTCCGTTGCGTTCACTGCGGTGCGAGCCGCTCGAGGGGAAGTCGATCGACGATCGCCAGGAGCGACTCGCCGCGCGCCACCGCGCTGGCGGCGCGGGCGGTGCTGTCCGAGGCCGGGTTGAACGCGATCGAGAATCCCGAGTGCTCGAACATCGAGATGTCGCCGTCACTGTCGCCCACGGTGATCACCTCGCGATAATCGACGCCGAACTGGCCGCAGAAGAGATCCACGGCCTCCCCCTTGCGGCCGTGCTCGACGTTCACCTTCACCTCTCCCGTCAGGACTCCGTGGCGGGACACCAGGCGGTTGGCGATGGCGTAGGCCACGTCGAGATCGCGGTTTACCCGCTCGACGAGCAGCGTCAGTCCGGTCGAGACCACTCCGATCAGCAGATGCTCCTGCTTGAGCAGCTCGACGCATTCGCGGACTCCCGGACGATACGGGATGGCGTCCGTGATCGCCCGGATCCGTGATTCGGCCATGCCCTTCCAGTGGGCGGCGTCGCGGGCGCAGAACTCCTCGTAGCCGATGTCGCCGCTCTCGAACGCCCTCTGATGTCGCGACGCCCCGTCCTCCCACAGGCCCAGGACCTCGTGGATGTGCTGCCAGACGCTGGCCACGGGCGTGAGCGTGCCGTCGAGGTCGAACAGGACGGCGCGATAGTTCGTCTTCACAGTTCCTGGTAGGCCGCGGGCTTGGCGGGCTCTTTGAAGGTGCCCGCCTTGTACGCTTCCGAGAACGCCGCCACGACCCTCCGATCGAAGGCGCGGTCGCTCAGCTCGAACAGGCGCGCGATCGCCTTCTCGAACGGCATCGCCTTCTGGTACGGCCGGTTCGTCGTCATGGCGTCGAAGGCGTCCGCCACCGCCACGATGCGCGCCGGCAGCGGGATCTGGTCCCCCTTCAGGCTCATCGGGTAGCCGCTCCCGTCCCACCGCTCGTGGTGGAAACGGATGCCCGGGATGATGTCCTTCATCGCCCGGATCTTCGACAGCATCTGGTAGCCCTTGTTCGGATGCTGCTTCATGACAGTGTACTCCTCGTCGGTCAGGGCGGCCGGTTTGCGGAGAATCTTGTCCTCGATGCCGATCTTGCCGATGTCGTGGAACAGCGACGAGATGTGCACCTCGTAGATCTCCTTCTTGGAGAGCCCCATCTGCTTGGCGAGCAGGACGGCGTACTGGTTGACCCGCTCCGAGTGCCCGCGCGTGTACGGGTCCTTCTCGTCGATCGCCTCCGCCAGCGCCTTGACCGTGCCCATGAACAGCTCGCTGTTCTGCGCCACGGCGGCGCTCAGCCTCTGGATGTAGTTCTGCAGCTGGTCGGCCATGGCGTTGAAGGTGTCGGCCAGGGCGCCGAGCTCGTTGCGGCTCCGAACCCGGACCCGCTGGTCGAGCTGACCCTTCGCGAACGCCTCCGTGCCGGCGGCCAGCGCCTTGATCGGCCGCGTGACGTTCGCGGCCAGGAGGTAGGCGAGCACGAGCGCCAGGACGACCGCCAGCCCCGCCCAGAGCAGGGTCGTCTGGATCATCTGGTTCACCGTGGCGTAGGCCTGACGCTTCTCCAGCTGGACGAAGATCTTCCACCCCTGCGCGGTGGTGTCGCACGAGGCGATGTACGGGACCGGCTTGCCGTCCACGGTCAGGAGGTACTCCGAGGTGAGCGCCGAATGCCCGCCGGCCCGCAGGCAGTCCTGCACCACGCCGAACGTCTTGAGGTCGCCGCGCCGCAGAACGCCGTCCTCGTCCTGGGCCGCGAACAGGCGGCCCTGGCTGTCGAGCGCATAGAGGATGTAGCTGGTGCGCCGGCCGCCCACGACCGGGTCCCAGTAGGCGGCGAAATCGACCACCCCGGTCAGGGCACCGGCCGGCGACGCGCCCGTTCCCACCGGCACCGTCACGACCAGGACCGAGTGCTGGCCCTGATCGGTCTGCAGGGGGAGGGGATCGCTGACGTCCTGGCCTCCCTGCAGCGCCGCGCTCACCCCCTCGCGGATCACCGCGTCGACGGCCGATCGCGGAAACCCCGGCTGGCGGGCCTCGACCGAGTCCCCCTCGCGGGGCGTATAACGGACGAGGAGCAGATCGGACCCGAGCAATCGGTCCATCAGGGCCCGATCCGGCACCGTCCGGCCGCCGGCACCCCCCTTCGGCAGCGCCGCGATCGCCTCGCCCAGACGCATCATCTGCGTCTTCACGCCCTCGACGCCGGCGTTGAGCTGGCGCGCGACCGCCGTCGCCACCTGGAGCTGCACCTCCTGTTGCGAGGTCACCAGCACCTCGCGGCTGTAGCTGATCAGCTTGTAGGCGGAGACGCCGAGCGGCAGCAGACCCATCGCGGCGAGGACCAGGAGGAACCAGTAGACGATCTTGCGAGTCGGGCGCCGCGCCGCGCCGGTCGGTTGCTGGGTGGGGTTGGCCGTCATCGTGGAGCCGGTGTCACCTGCCTCGTGGACGGTGGCCGGACGTGCGGAAGGACTCAGGACCGCGGAGATTATAGGGACCGCTCGAGCGGAGTGTCAACCGAAAGGGCCGGCGGCGGGGCGTTTCGTCCCGGGCTCAAAGGTCCCGGGGAACCGCCATCATGCGCTCCAGGGCGCGCCGCGCCAGCACGGCGTCGTCCGGATCGACGGTGATTTCGAAAACGTTCTCGACCAGCGAGCGCCGGACCGAGTCGAGCGAGATCATCTTCATGTAGGGGCAGTGCAGCCGGCAGCCGATGCAGCCGTCCGCCGGGATGAACTCGCGGTCCGGGAAGCGCCTCTTGAGCTGGTGAATCAGCGCCCACTCGGTGGCGACGATGAAGGTGCGCGCCTCGGGATGGCGCCTGACGGCCTCCATCATGCCGGTGGTGGAGCAGACTTCGTCCGCCAGCCGGAGGACGTCCTCGCGGCACTCGGGATGGGCGATCACCACGGCGTCGGGATGCCCCGACTTCACCCCCTCGACGCTGGCGTCGCGCAGCACGTCGTGCGTCGGGCAGGCTCCGTCGTAGACGACCACGTCCTTCTCCGGCACCTGACGGGCGACCCAGCGCCCCAGATTCCGGTCCGGCGTGAACAGGATGCGGTCGCCGGGGAGGCTGCGGATGACCGAGACCGCGTTCGCCGACGTGCAGCAGATGTCGGAGAGCGCCTTCACCTCGGCGCTGCTGTTGATATAGGTCACGACACGATGCTCCGGGTAGCGCTCCTTCCAGCGCAGCAGCGACTCCGGGGTGATCGAGTCGGCGAGGGCGCAGCCGGCCGATAGATTGGGCAGGAGGACGGTCTTCTCCGGGTTCAGGATCTTGGCTGATTCGGCCATGAAGTGGACACCGCAGAAGACGATGCGTTCCGCGTCGGTCGTGCGCGCCTCGAGCGCCAGCCCCAGCGAGTCGCCCACGAAGTCGGCGGCCTCCTGCACCTCGGGCAGCTGGTAGTTGTGGGCCAGGAGGACGGCGTTGCGGGCGGTCGCGAGCGCGCGAATCTCACGGATGCGATGCGTCGTCTCCTCCGGGTCGACGATGCGCCAGTGCTCCGGGGTCGATTCCGTCGCGAGGGCGACGTCCGCCTCGACGCTTCCGGCCCGGCTCATCTCACTCCCCCCGATCGACCACGCGCGCCCCGCGGTCGGGACGGACGCCGCGGGTCCCCGCCGGGAACAAGCGCCAGAATTCCTTCTTGATCAGACTGGTGATCGTCGCGCTCTTGGAGAACCCGTGATAGCGCGCGACCGTCTCCAGCATCACCAGGTCCTGGGCGGTCGCCGTGAAGGTGCGAATCTTCTTGTAGTCAGGCACGCGGCACCTCGCGCAGCGGTCCGTTTATATAAATACTATATAAGTTTCAAATAACATCATATGCTCGTTGCGGTCTTCTGTCAAGCCGTGGGGGGGGGTCTTCGGTGGCGGGCGGGGGTGGAGGGGCGCCTCGACGTCAGGTGCCTGTCGGCAGCTGCTCCGGTCGCGCGGATTCGGATGTCTCGGGGGACGCCTGCCCGCCCTGCGGAGTCCCGGCCGCCAGCGCTCCGGGTGGGGCGATCGGCGTCTCGTCCTCGCCGACGCCCGTCGACTGCAGGACCCGGATGAAGGCCTCGACGCAGTCCGGGCAGAACTGTCGACCCTCCATTTTTTTCATTTCCTGGATGGCGAACTCCAGCGGCAGGCCGACGCGGTACGGGCGCGTCGACGTCATGGCGTCGAACGCGTCGGCCAGACAGACGATGCGCGCCGACAGGGGGATCTCCTTCCCCTTGAGCCGTCCCGGATAGCCGCTGCCGTCGTACATCTCGTGATGGTGCTTGATGCCCTCGACGTGCTTGGAGAAGGTCGCCACCGGCGCCAGGATCTGCGCCCCGATGACCGGATGGGCCTTGATCGCCTCGCGCTCCTCGGGGGTGAGGTTCGCCGGTTTGTTCAGGATCTTGTCCAGCATCCCGATCTTGCCGATGTCGTGCAGCAGCGCCACCTGGCCGACGATGTCGACCTCCTCCTTCGGCATCCCGAGGGAGCGG
This sequence comes from uncultured Acidobacteriota bacterium, assembly GCA_964384905.1. Taxonomy (GTDB): domain Bacteria; phylum Acidobacteriota; class Polarisedimenticolia; order Gp22-AA2; family Gp22-AA2; genus Gp22-AA3. The sequence goes on along the minus strand of CAYLND010000096.1, from coordinate 1,882 downwards.
GAGATCAGCCGGGCGAACCTGGCGACGCGCTGCGAGTGGCCCGCGGTGTACCGATCCTTGGCCTCGAGCGCGATGGCCAGCGATTCGACCGTCTGGATGTACGAGCGCTCGAGATCGTGACGCGCCTGCTCCAGGTTGCCCAGGGCCGCCGTGAGCTGCTGGTTGCGCGTCTGCAGATCGGAGAGGAGCTTCTCGTTCAGGAGCTTCATCTCCCGCTGGCGCAAGAGCGCGGTGATCGTGAACTTCACATCCTCGGGGTCCCAGGGCATCGGGATGTACTTGTCGAGCCCGGCGTTGTTGATGGCGTAGATCGCCTCGTCCAGGCTCGGCTTCCCCGAGAGCAGAATCTTGCCGACGCCGGCGAACTGGGCGTTGACGATCTCGAGGAAGCGCCCGCCCGGTATGCCGGGCATCCCCTGCATGGCGATCACCAGCTCGATCGTCCGGTGCTGCTCGCGCAGGGAGTACAGGATGCCGAGACCCTCCTCCGCGGAGCGCGCCGCCAGGACCTCCATGCCGGGCGGACAGACGGCTGCGATGCGCTCCTTCAAGTGCAGGCGCGAGGACTCGTCGTGATCCACCAGCAGCATCGCCGACCGGCTCATGCCGCCCCTCCGGCGGCACCCCGCAGGCGCGGGACCGCGCGCTCGAGTTCGCGAGTATCGGACATCATTCCAGGTCAATATGGGCTCCGCTTCGGCCCGGGACAAGAGACCGAGGTCGTGTCCGGGCAGCGTCGGAACGTTGACGCTCTTGAAAACGCTGCGCTATACTGCGCGCGCATGTACCATCTTTACGGCGCCCTGTTGACTCTCGCCTGGGCGGCCGTCCTCCCCTGGCAGATGATCGCGGCGCTCGTGAAGGGCACGCCGCCGCCACCGCTGCGCGAGAGGCTCGGTTTCGTGCCGGCCGGCGCGCCGGCCGGCGGCTTCTGGATTCATGCGGTGTCGGTCGGCGAGGTGCGCCTCGCCCTGTCGCTCCTGCCGGCGCTGCGCGAGCGTTTCCCGGGCGAGCCGGTCCACCTGACGACGGGCACCGCGACCGGCCGGGCGCTGGCCCTGTCGGGCGGCCGCGGCACGGTGGAACCCGGGGCGGCGAGCCGCGGCGCGCCGGCGGTTCCCGAATCGGTCTCGGCCCTGCCGTTCGATCTGCCGTTCGCGATGGGGAGACTCCTGGATCGCCTGCGGCCCCGCGCCGTGCTGATCGTCGAGACGGAGATCTGGCCGAATCTGCTGCGCCTCTGCGCGCGCCAGCGGGTGCCGGTCTTCGTGGTCAACGGTCGCATCTCGGCGCGTACTTATCCGCGCTATCGCGCGGTCGGCTCGCTCCTGCGTCCGGCGCTTCGGGGCGTGCGCCGGTTCGGCATGCAATCGACCGAGGACGCCGATCGGATCGTGCGGCTTGGCGCCCCGACCGACAGGGTCCGGGTGACCGGCAACCTCAAGTTCGACCTGCCCCCGGCGCGCGCCGATCGCGCGGATATCCGCCGGAGGCTCGGCATCCCGGACCCTGCGCCCCTGTTTGTCGCGGGGAGCACGGCGGCGGGCGAGGAAGCGCCGGTCCTGCGTGCGTTCGCCGCGCTGTGTGAGCGCGACCGCGCGTCGCGGCTCGTCCTGGCGCCGCGCCACCCGGAAAACTTTCCGTCCGCGGAGGCGGCGGCGCGTGCGGCCGGCCGGCGGGTCGCGCTCTGGAGCCGTCTCGGCCCCGCCCCGGCCCCGGGGGATCCCTGGGACGTCCTGGTGCTCGACGCCCTCGGCGTGCTGCCGGACATCTACGCCGCCGCCAGCCTGGTGTTTCGTGGCGGCAGTCTCGTGCCCCGGGGTGGTCACAACGGGCTCGGGGCCGACGCCCTCGGCCAACCCCTCGCCCATGCCACGCGCGG
>CAYLND010000095.1:0-13170 GCA_964384905.1 uncultured Acidobacteriota bacterium | reverse complement strand
TCAGCAGCGCCCCGGTCACGCCGGCCAGGCGCCAAGCCGTCTCATGCATCGCGTCCTCCTGACACCTCGCTGTCGAGTCCTCCTCCATGCAATCGAAGGGAGGAGACGGTACCGCGCGCGCTCGCACCAGTCAAGCACCCGTCGCGACGGCCCTCGCCTACTGCCGCTCGCTCGCGATGAACGGCTTGAGACGCCTCTCCACCGCGGCGCGCATCGCGCCGGGGAAGCACAGCCGCAGCAGCTTGCGCGGCTCGTTGCGGATCGAGTCGATGAGCGGGGAGATGCGGCGCTCGGACATGTAGCCGATGATGCGACCGCGCACCGCGAGGCCGATGTCCTCCGGAGCCGTCCCCATGCGGTCCGCGTAGGCCAGGTCGCGGTACGGCAGGTCGGTGGCGTCGTCCTCCAGGAGGTAATACCGGGGATCGAAGCCGCGGGCGCGGAACAGAACGCCGAGCCCCTCGATCGCCTGGGCGAACGGCTTGGCCGGAGCGTCGGCGGTCAGACGCACGGTCTTGAACAGGCGGCGTCGGGTGATCCGATCGCACAGATCGCGCAGGATCGGGTCGACCTTGCCCGGCGGCGCCAGCGACCACTCCTGGAAGGCCGACAGGAAGAGCCAGTCGTCCAGCCGGAGGAAGTCCTCGACCGGAAGCTGGCCGCGGGTCTCGACCAGCCGCCGGATGGACGCGGTGCACGGGTCCGGCAGCACCCCGGTCTCGGCGTGCGCGTCCACCAGGCGCTGCAGGGCGGTGCGGATCATCTGCTCGGCGGACCGGCTCGTCTTGTGATAGTAGACCTGCTGGTACATGAGATAGCGCCCGATCACGAACTGCTCGGCGGCGTGGTAGCCCTTCAGGCCGTTGATCGCCAGCCGGAGATCGCCGTCGCGTCCCGCCCGGGTTCCGCCCCGTCCCCGCCCCGGCGCACCCTGTCCGTGGCGCGCCAGGCGGAGGTTGGTCAGGATCCAGTCGAGATCGTAGCGCCCGTACGCCACCCCGGTCATGAAGGAGTCGCGCAGCAGGTAATCCAGACGGTCGGCGTCGAGCTGCGACGAGACGATGTCCGACACGAACGGCGGCCGGTAGGTGCGGTCGTACACCGCCAGGATCTCGTCGACCATTCCGGCGCGGCGCAGCAGACGGCCGACCTCGCCGCGCCCGTGCCGGATGATCAGGCGGGTCCACTCCTCGTGCCGCCGGTCGTTGAAGACCTTCTCGTACAGATGCGAGAACGGGCCGTGGCCGACGTCGTGCAGGAGGGCCGCGGCGACGGCGACCCGGCGCGTGCGCTCCATGGCCGCGCCCGTCCGGGGAACCTGACCCGCGGCCAGGAGGGCGTCGAAGATGCGCTTCGCCATGAAGGCGACCCCGACCGAATGCGTGAAGCGCGTGTGCTCGGCCCCGTGGAAGGTCAGGAACAGCGCGCCGAGCTGACGGATGCGGCGGAGGCGCTGGAACTCGCGCGTGTTGATCAGCTCGAGGACGAGCCCCTCCCTCTCCTTGTCGAAGTGGATGGAGCCGTGGATGGGGTCGCGCAGGTATTTGTCGGCCACCAGCCCTTCCCCTCGTCCCGGACCGCCCGGGTCCGGCCGCCGCCGGGGCGAAAGGATACGCCAGCACCGAAAGCGGCCATGAAAGATTTTTTCAGCGGGCGCCTCCCGGCCCCGGGCGCGCGGCCATTTCCCTCCTGGATTCATTGGCTTTCGGGGCCGGCCTGGCTGGCACGGGGCTTGCGAGGTGCTTCGGACAACCGGACAACGAAGGGACCGGTGACCAGGTCATGGGGAGAACAATCGGTGTCTCAACGGCAGCGGCAGCGGGCGCCTCAGTCCTCCGGGCGGCCCCCCTGCTGGCACTGGCCACCTTTCTCCCCATGGCCTTCGCCTCCAACGAGGCGCAGTTCCCCGCCACGGAGCCCGCTCAGGCTGCAATTCCCCCGCAGGCCGGCGGCTCCGTGGCGGTGGACGCGCTCCTGAAGGACGCCGGCGCGCTGGTCGCCTGGATGGAGGCCCACAACAAAGACGTCCTGGCGGCCGCGACGCGGGTCGAGCAGGCGCAGGCCGGGCTCCGGCAGGGACGGCTGATACCGAACCCGGCGGTCTCCGGCACGATCAGCGATCTCACGGTCGGCACCACCAACCCGCCGGGGCTGACGCGCGGCGACACGGCGATCTACGGGACGACCCTCTCGGAGACGGTCGAGCTCGGCAAGCGCGGCCCGCGCATCCGGTCGGCCGACCTGCGGCTCCAATCCGAGCGCAGCTCGTTTCTCGACACTCTGAGCGACAAGACCGCCGAGGCGCGCTATGCCCTCGGCCGCATCGCGTATCTCGGGGCTCGCCAGTCGATCCTGGAGGAGAGCCTTTCCGCCGCCCGGCAGAACGTCGACATCCAGCGCTCCCGTCTCGAGAACGGCGACCTGAGCGGCAGCGACTTCGACCGGCTCCAGGTCGACACCATGCTCCTCGAATCCGAGGTGGCCGCGAACCGGCAGGAGTACGAAGGCGCCACCGTGACCTGTGGCGCGCTGCTCGCCGCTCCGTGCGCGGCGGGCGTGCCGGATATCGAGACGATCAAGGCCGCGGCGCCGGTGCCGTCCGAGCCGAACGTGGCGGAGGCGCTCGATCGGCGCCCCGACATCCGGGCCTTGCAGTTCGATCGCGACGCGTCGCGTTCGGACGCGCTCCTGGCGCGCCGGAGGCGCATACCCGACCCGAACCTGAGCGTCGGCTACACGCACGACAACCTGACGATCTCGGGCGACCAGCCCCGCACCTACCTCGTCTCCATCGGCTTCCCGCTCCCTCTGTTCGACCGGGGCCAGCACGACTCCGCGCGCGCCGAAGCGCACGCCCGCGAGCTGGAGTGGGCCGCCGCCGCCACCCGCGAGCGCGGTCGCGCCGACGTGGAGGCTCTCATGAAGCGCAAGACGACCCTCGAGGGGACGCTCGACCGCCTGGTCAGCGAGGCGGTGCCCAAATCCAGGGGCGTTCTCGAGACCACGCTGGGCGCGGTCAACCAGGGCGGCGTCAGCATGACCGACCTGCTCCTGACGCGCCGGACGCACATCGATCTCCTGTTGAAAGTCATGGACCTGCAATTCGATCTCTTTGCCGTGCGGAACGACCTGCGCCACGCCCTGGGGCTCGACGCCGAGCTCCTGCGCGCGGGCACGGCGACACCGGAGGTGACACCGTGAGGCTCCGCAAAGTGCGGATGTTCGGTCTGGGAAGCTCGATGCTGGTGGGCGGTCTGTCGATCTGGCTGTCGTCCGGATTCAGCCGCGAGACGCGCCCGACCCCGCCGCCGGCGGGCCTGCGCGTCGAAGGGGGCACGATCGCTCTCGCGCCCGACGCGCCGCAGTGGCAGGCGGTGAAGCTGGGCGTCGTAACGCGCGCCGACCTGCGCTGGAGCGACCCGGTCCCGGCGCGCATCGCGATCGACGAGACGCGCGCGTCCAAGGTGCAGGTGCCGCTCAACGGGCGCATCAGCCAGGTCTTCGTCGAGCTCGGACAGCGCGTCCGCCAGGGGGAGCCGCTGTTTTCGGTGATGAGCCCCGAGATCGCCGACCTGCGCGCCGCCAGGGACAAGGCGGCCCTCGACCGGGACGTGGCGCGCGCCGGAGAGGAGCGGGTCCACAACCTCGTCCAGACGCGCGCCCTCCCGGCCAAGGAAGAGCTCCTGGCGCAGCAGCAGCTGCAGGAGGCGGAGATGGCCCTGAAGGCGGCCTCGGCGAAGATGGACGCGCTGCGGGTGTCCGAGAAGGCGGACAACGAGTTCACGCTCACCGCGCCCCGGCAGGGTGTGGTGGTCGAGAAGAACGTCCTGGTCGGTCAGGAGGTGGCGCCCGACGCGTCGACCGCCCTCCTGGTCGTCGCCGATCTGTCGTCGGTCTGGATCCTGGCCGATCTGTTCGAATCGGAGGCCGGCGCGATCAAGGAAGGGGCCGCGGCCCTCGTCACCAGCCCCTCGATCCCGGAGCTCTCCGCCCAGGGCAAGGTCGACATGGTCTCGGCGGTGGTCAATCCGGACCGGCACACCGTGGCGATCCGGGTCAGCCTCGCCAACACCGACGGCGCGCTGCGCCCCAACGTGTACGCGCGCGTGCGTTTCGCCACCAGCGCCCGCGCCGGGACGGTCGAAGTCCCGACGACCGCGCTGATCACCGACGGGGCCCACCAGTACGTGTACGTGCAGAGCGACGGCGGCCGTTTCTCGCGCCGCGAGATCGTCGCCGGGCCGGCCCGGGACGGCCGCGTTCCGGTCTTCTCCGGTCTGACGACGGGCGAGACGATCGTCGCCGAGGGCGGCTTGCTCCTCGACAACCAGATCAGCCTCGGAACGTAACCCTCGCCCCGGACCGCCCATGCTCGACGCCCTCCTGCGCCACTCCCTGAACAACCGGATCGCCCCGTTCGTCCTGGCCGCCGTGCTCGCGGTCGGCGGCTGGTACGCGTTCACGCAGCTGACCGTCGAGGCGTTTCCGGATCCCACGGACACGCAGGTGCAGGTCATCACGCTGTTCAACGGCCAGCCGACCGAAGAGGTCGAGCGCCGCGTCTCGATCCCCCTGGAGCGCGCGCTGAACGGCACGCCCGGGCTGTTCCGCCTGCGCAGCGTCTCGCTGTTCGGGCTGTCGTTCGTCACGCTGACGTTCCAGGACGGCGTCGATCCTCTGATCGCGCGGCAGCAGGTGCTGGAGCGCATGTCGCAGGCGGAGCTTCCGGAGGGGGTGCAGCCGGGGCTGGGACCGCTCGCGACGCCGATCGGGGAGGTGTACCGCTACACCCTCGAAGGCCGGGGGGCCGACCCGATGAGCCTGCGCACGCAGCAGGACTGGGTGGTGCGACCGCAGCTCCTGCGCGTGCCCGGGGTGGCGGACGTCGTGTCGTACGGGGGTCTGGTGCGCGAGATCCACGTCGAGCCCGACCCGGCCCGCATGGCGGCGCTCGAAATCGGCCTTTCGGACATCTTCGCCGCCCTGCGCAAGGCCAGCGACAACGCCTCCGGCGGCTACGTCGAGCGCGGCAGCGAGATGTTCGTCATCCGCAGCCTCGGCATCTTCAAGGATCTCCCGGACATCGAGCAGGTGCGGGTCGGCTCGAAAGGGGGCGTCCCGGTCACGGTCAAGGACGTCGCGCACGTGACCGCCGGATACGCCCCCCGCCAGGGCGTCGTCAGCCGCAACGCCGACGAGGACGCCATCGAGGGGATCGTCCTGATGCGCCGGGGCGAGAACCCCTCCGTCGTCCTGAGAGCCCTGCGCGAGCGGATCGACGACGTCAACCTGCGCGTCCTGCCGCAGGGGACCCGCATCCGGCCGTTCTACGACCGGACCGACCTGATCGACACGACGCTGCGGACCGTGTTCCACAACCTGGCGGAAGGGGCCCTGCTGGTGGTGCTGGTCCTGTTCCTGTTCATGCTGTCGATCAAGGCCTCGCTGATCGTGGCCGCGGTCATTCCGCTGTCTCTGTTCGCGTCCTTCCTGTACCTGTACAGCCGCGGGATGTCGGCCAATCTGCTCTCCATGGGCGCCGTGGATTTCGGCATCATCGTGGACGGCGCGGTCATCCTGGTCGAGCACCTGTTCCATCGCGTCCACGGCGAGGACCTGCGCGACCCCGGCCACCCCGGCGCCGAGAACCAGCGCCTGGCCGAGCGCATCCTGGCCGCGGCGCGCGAGGTCGCGCGGCCGACGCTGTTCTCCCTGCTGATCATCATCGCGGCCTATCTTCCGATCTTCTCCCTGCAGCGCGTCGAAGGCCGCATCTTTCATCCCATGGCGAACACCGTGGTCAGCGCCCTGGTCGGCGCGCTCCTGGTGAGCTTCACGCTCGTGCCGGTGCTGGCGCACCTGGCGCTCCGGCGCGCCCGGCCGCTCCCCGACTCGCCTCTCCTCGGCTGGGCGCGCCGCGCCTACGAGCCGACGATCCGCTTCTCCATGCTCCGCCCGGAGATCGTCCTGACCCTGGCGGCGGGAGCCCTGGTGTCGGCCATGGTGCTGCTGCCGCGTCTGGGGTCGGAGTTCCTGCCCGAGCTGAACGAAGGGGCGCTGTACGTGACCTTCACGCTGCCGGGGAACATCTCCCTGACCGCCGGGCGCAAGCTGGTGCCTCTCCTCAAGGAGCGCATGCGGCGGACGCCGGAGGTCACCGAGCTCATGAGCCAGCTCGGACGCCCGGAGGACGGCACGGACCCCACGCTGGCGAACAACCTCGAGATCTTCGTCAAGCTCAAGCCGATGAGCGAGTGGCGATCGTCCATGCGCAGCCTGAACGATCTGGTGGCCGAGATGGAGAGGAACGTCCGCGAGATTCCCGGCACCGAGTACAACTTCTCGCAGCCGATCCGCGACAACGTCAACGAGAACATCTCCGGACAGTTCGGTCAGATCGCGGTGAAGATCTACGGCGAGGATCTCGATCTCCTGCAGGACGCGGCCCAGAAGGCCGAGACGACCATCGGCGCGGTGGCGGGCGTGGCCGATCTCGGGATCGTCAAGTCGGGCGAGATGCCGCAGATCGCGGTGACGCTCGATCGGCCGGCGCTGGCGCGCTACGACCTCGATCTCGCCGACGTGCAGGACTACGTCGAGACCGCGATGGGGGGGCACGTCGCCTCCGAGCTGTGGGAGGGTGAGAAGCGCTTCGACGTGACCGTGCGCCTGCCGGCGGCCACCCGCGAGGACATCGGTTCCATCAGGACCCTCATGCTGCCGCTCAAGAACGGCGCCCTCATTCCGATCTCCGCCGTGGCCGACGTCCGGATCGGCACCGGCCGGGCGGCGATCACCCGCGAGAACGGCCGCCGCTACATCGGCATCCGGATGAACGTGCGCGACCGCGACATGGGCTCCTTCGTGCAGGAGGCCCGGTCCCGCGTCGCCGCGGCGGTGACGCTCCCGGCCGGGTACGAGATCACCTGGGGCGGGGAATTCGAGAACCAGGAGCGCGCCATGGCGCGCCTGCGGCTGGTGATCCCGCTGTCCCTCCTGATCACCTTTCTTCTCCTGTTCTCCGCCTTCGGTTCGGTCTGGGACTGCGTCCTGATCATGCTGAACGTGCCGTTCGCCCTGATCGGCGGCGTCCTCGGCCTGGCGGTCGCCCGCATGCCGCTGTCGGTGAGCGCCGCGGTCGGGTTCATCGCCCTTCTCGGGCAGGCCGTCCTGAACGGCGTCCTGGTCCTCGCCTCGATCAAGTCGCGTGTGCAGCGGGGCGAGACCTTCTACGAGGCGGTGGTCGCCGGGACGCGCGACCGCCTGCGCGCCGTCCTGATGACGGCCCTTCTGGCGTCCCTTGGTCTGCTGCCTGCCGCCCTGTCGCACGCGATCGGCAGCGAGACGCAACGTCCGATTGCCGTGGTCGTGGTCGGTGGTACGCTATCCGCCGCCGTGCTGACTCTCGTGATCCTGCCGGTGACGTACTACTGGGCGACCCGTCTGAAAGAGCGCCTCCTGCGGCGCGCCCCCGTCCCGGCTCACAGCGTGCCGTGACCGCGCCCGGCCCCGGGCACGAGCTGGCCGCCGCGCACGCCCGGTTCGCGCGGGCGGTCCTGCTGATTTACCTGGGGACGGCGGTCGTCGCCGTCGTGCTCCTGGTCGCGGCGCTCGCCACCGATCTCTCGTATCAGAACCAGGTGTCCCGGGAGACCCTGCAGCTCGAGACCGAGGTTCACGCCTACTACCTGGGACGTCATCTGCACCTGCTGGCCGGCGAGCTGGCGCGGCTCGGGCTGCGCTCGGAGGTCAACCTCCTCGACCGGAACAACGAGCCGGAGCGCAGCCTCCTGCGCCTGTCACACGAGAAGAGCGCCTTCTTCAACGTCGGTGTCGCGGTGGTCGGCCCGGACGGCGCGCCGATCTGGTCCGAGCCCCAGAGCTTCCTCCCCACCGGGGTGCCCCTCGCCAACGAGAGCTGGTTCCAGGCCGTCCTGCGCACGCGCAGCATCCTGATCGTCCCGGTGCAGACCGAGCGCGACCGCGAGTCGGTCCTCTACATGGTCTCCCCGATCCTCCGCGGCGGCCAGTTCCAGGGCGTCCTGCTCGGCGCGATCGACCTGGCGCTGGAGGGCGCCCTGGGGACGGAGTTCCATCGCGGGACGCACAGCATGAACGTGCTGGTCACGCGCACCGGTCTGGTGATCTACCCCCCGCAGCCGCCGTCCTTTTCATCGGGAGACGACTGGAGGTCGATCGTGCAGCGCCCGTCCGACGCGCCGTTCATCATCGAGGCGGAGCTGGGCGTGCCGGACGCCGCCGACGGCCGCGTCCGCCCGGAGAGGACCGTGATCGCCGGCAGCCCGGTGCAGGGGACCGAGTTCCTCCTCCTGTCGCTGAGCAACGCCCGGCTGTTTTTCGGGCCGGCGCGCTCGCGCCTGCTGACCCGGCTGGCGCTGGGTCTCGGTCTGGCGCTCGTCCCGTTTCTGTTCCTGATCCTGCTCCTGCGGCGCTCGTTCCGGGTGTTCGAGCGGTCCGAGCAGCAGGCCGTGCGGGGGGAGCGCCTCCGCATGCTCGGAGAGGCGGTCAACCTGATCGCGCACGAGGTGAAGAACTCCCTCAACGGGCTGCGCGTCGGTCTCGATCTGATCCTGCAGGGCGAGCGCACGGCGCTCGAGACGCGTCACCGCCAGGCGGTCAGCGGGCTGCGCACCGAGATGGAGCGTCTGGCCGATTTCACGACCGAGCTGCTCAGCTTCTCCAAGGGCGTCGTGCCCCGGCCGGTGGCGCTCGATCTGACCGGGTTCACGCGCAAGGTGGCCGACCTGGCACGCGACCGCGCCGACGGCCTGGGCGTGCCGATCGCGATCGTCCTCCCCGACGCCCCCGTGCCGGTGAAGGCCGATCCGACCCTGATCCACATCGTCATCGCCAACCTGGTCGGCAACGCGCTCGATGCGCTGGCCGGGCACCACGCGGGCGGGCCGCGCCTGGAGGTCCGGGTGACGCGACGCGACGCGAGCGCCGCCGTCCAGGTCAGGGACAACGGCCCCGGGGTGTCCTCGAAGGTGAAGGCGCGCCTGTTCGAGCCGTTCGTCACCGGCAAGCCGAGCGGGGTCGGCATCGGTCTCGCGCTGTCGCGCAACATCGCCCGCGCCCATGGGGGCGACCTGGTCCTGGAGGACGCCGGGCCGGGTGCATCGTTCGTGCTCACTCTCCCGTTGGAGATAGGATAGGACGCCCGGAGGATCGATGAGCGCCAGCATCCTGGTGGTCGACGACGAAGCGGTGTTCCGCGTCCTGGCGGAAGAGGCCCTCACGGCCGAGGGGTTCGAGGTCCGCACCGCCGAGACCCTGAAGAAGGCGCGGGCGGCGTTCGACCGCGGCGCACCCGACGTGCTCATCCTGGACCGCCGGCTGCCGGACGGCGACGGCATCGACTTCCTGAAGGGGCTGCGTGCGGACGAGACGGCCGCTCCCGGCGGGGAGTCCTCGGGCGCCATCGTCATCGTGGTGACGGCCTACGGAGACGTCGAGAACGCGGTCGAGGCGCTCAAGGCCGGCGCCTGGGATTACCTGACCAAGCCGGTCCAGCTCACTGATCTCGTGGTGAAGCTGCGCAAGGTGCTCGAGACCCGGGGGCTGAAGGATCGGCTGGCGATCGCCCGCAGCAGCGCCGAGGGACCGTCCATGGTCGAGCCCGAGAGCCCGGCGATGCGCGAGGTCATCGAGCGTCTCAGGAGCGTCAGCGTCAGCCCGCTCACCCCGGTCTTCATGGTCGGGCCGTCCGGGGTCGGCAAGCAGCGCGCCGCCGAGCTCCTGCACCATCTCACCTGGTCCGGCGCCGACCCGAACGCCCCGTTCCTCGAGGTCAACTGCGCCGCCCTGCCGGACGACCTGGTGGAGAGCGAGCTGTTCGGCCACGAGAAGGGGGCGTTCACCGACGCACGCACGACGCGGCGGGGTCTCATCGAGATGGCGGCCGGCGGCACCCTGTTCCTGGACGAGATCACCGAGCTGCCGCAGCGCTCGCAGGCGAAGCTGCTGAAGTTCCTCGACACGATGCGCTTCCGGCGGCTCGGCGGCGAGCGCGAGATCGGCGTCGATCTGCGCGTCGTGGCCGCCACCAACCAGGATGTCAAGGAGCGCGTCGCCGCCGGCCGGTTCCGCGAGGATCTGTACCATCGCCTCGCGGTGTTCTGGCTCGACATCCCGCCTCTGGCCTCACGGATCGAGGACGTCCCCGGCCTGGCGCTCGCCTTCGTGCGCTTCTTCGCCGGCCGCGTGAAGAAACGGATCACCGGTCTCACCCCCGGGGCGCTCGCGGCGCTGTCCTCGTACGAATACCCCGGAAACGTGCGCGAGCTGCGCAACATCATCGAGCGGGCGCTCATCCTGGCGCGCGGCCAGCAGGTGACCGAGCGCGACATCATCCTTCCCGAGCCTGGCCACGGCGCGCCCCCTCCCGCTCCCGACGACGCGTTCTTCCGGCTCGGCGCCGGCCCCGGGGACGTGCCGCCGACCCTGGAAGCGGCGGAGCGCGCCTATGTCGCGCGCGTGCTCGATTACTGCGGCGGGCGCCGCATGGCCGCCGCCGAGACCCTCGGGATCTCCTACCCGACCTTCCTGAAGAGGCTGCGCGAGCTCGGTCTGGAGTAGCCGCCGCGCCGGGCGGCGCGCCCGATCGGTTCACGGGCACGCGCTGCTGGTGTCGATGCGGCGGAAGCCGTCCGAGGTCCGTCCGTACGACGACGCCCCTCCCGACGCATCGACGAACCGGGCGAGATAATAGAAGGCGTGGCCCGACGGCGGCGTCTCCGTGTCGGGCACCACGCGGCCAACCGCCCGGCTCGCCAGGCAGGCGGCGCTTCCGAAGAACGACAGATCGAGATAGGCGGCCGACTGGAACAGATTGTCGAGATCGCCGCGGATCACGTCGACCGCGATGTCCGGCGGGGGCACGTAAGTCTGCAGGGTACCGTCCAGCGCCCACCACAGGGCGAAGGTCCTCATGACGAGCAGGCGGCTCGAGTTGGCGTCCCACGCGTAGGTGATCGAGCCGTCGTAAGCCAGCCCTGTCAGGTTCGGGAGTCCCGTGAGACCGGTCTCGATCGGGTCCGCGAGGAGGACGTCCTGCCCGGCCGGCGATGGCTCGATGAAATAGAAGTCGCCGGTGGCTTCCGCGCCGAGCAGACCCACGGGCGCCGCGTCGAGCGCCAGGATTCTCCCCGGCAGGGGTCGTTGCCAGAGCTTCTGGTGCGTGGTCGGCTGGATGGCGAACAGGGTCGGCGGGCTCTCGTACGATCCGTAAAGGACGCCGTCCAGGAAGGCCAGCCCCTCCAGGGGCGCGTTGCCCGGCGAGATGGTCGGGCTGGGGAACGAGTCCAGGATCCGGCCCAACAGATCGACGCGGTAGACGCGCGGCCCCGCTGCGTCGCGCACCGAGGCGAACAGATTCGTTCCATCGAACGCCAGCCCCCGGACGTCCCCGCTCCCCGGCGCGGCGATGCTCGACTGCTCCTCGCCCGTGTGCGGATCGACGAACAGGATCCGGTGCCGCAGCAGATCGTTCATCGCCAGGGCGCCCGGTATCGTCGTGAGCGCCGCGCACTGCGCCGGCAGGTCGAAGGCCCCGTGGAACGACGGCTCGGACCAGCCAGGAATCGGGCCCGGCGCGACGCTCAGAGCGAACGGGCGGGTGTCGTTCACCACCCCGTTATCCCGTGCCCGCAGGACGCCCTGCGCGGAAGCGACCTGGAGCCCGTCGAATCCGGCCTCGATCGGACAGGTGCTGAGGACGGGAAGCGGCCCGTCCTGGAACGCGACGTCGATCGCCCAGCCCGGCGCACCCCCCAGCTCCGCCTGCGGGCCGTAGCCGATCGTGGCCCCGACGAAATCGCACGACGAGGTCGATTCGATCACGGCCGACAGGGTGAGTCGGTCGCCGGTGCTCGGAGAGGCCGGCTGCAGCGAGAAGGTCTGGACGACGACCGAAGCCTCGGCGCGCCCGCCGACGAGAAGCGGCAGCCACGCGCACGCGGCCCACACAGCCACCCGTCGCGACCCGCGCCCGCCTGTCGACGCTCTCCCCGCTCGTCGATGGCTCAAGAGGCCGGCCTCCGGAGATCGAACCGTTCGATGATCGGTTTATACCGCCGGGCGCGGGTCCGGTCAACCCTCGGAGACAGGCGGCCCGCCGCCGCGCCCCGTCCCGGCGCAAAAAAAAGGCGCCGTGCCACGGACGCACGGCGCCCCGATTCGTCCGAACGAACGGAGCCTACTTCTTGGCGGCCTTCTCCGCCTTGGCGATCTTGATCGCCGAGACGCCTTCGTGATCGCCCTTGTCGTTGTCCTGGCAGGTCAGGGTGACCTTGTCCCCCGCCTTCACCTTCTTGAGGCTCGCGATCGCCTTGTCGAGGACGGGTGCCGTCATGTTGCTCCCGGTGTCGTCCAGGAAGGTGATCTTCTTCGCCTGGACGTCGACGGAGACGACCGTCGCCGTCATGTTATGGGTCTTCCCCGCCGCCGACGCGGGATGCGCCTGTACCAGCATCAGAGCGGCCGCAAAGACCGCGCACACCAACCAAGCCGTCTTTCTCATGCTCCCTCCTCCGGATAAGTGGACTTCCCCCCCTCGGGCGGCATGCTACCACACCCGGCCCCGGCCGGCGGCGCCGACTTGCTGCCGCGGACTACTTGCGCGCGCTGCGCGGAACGATTGGCAGGAGGACGCGGGACGGGTGCCCGGCGTCGTGCAGGATGGTCTGCCGGGCGACCGCCGTGCGGGCCGAGACGCCGAACGGGTCGCCGGTGTTCGGGTTGCGATCGAAGGCGGGGAAGCGACTGCTGGTGACGTCGAGGCGGATCCGGTGCCCCTTGAGGAACAGGTTGCTGGTCATCATCTGGCCGATGACGAACTCCGCGGGCTCGTCGGGGGTCAACGGCTCGGGGCTGGTCTCGGAGTGGCGATAGCGCGCGCGGATCGCCCCCATCTCGTTCGGCATCAGGTTGAAGGCACGGCCGTCGGGGTGCACGTCGTAGAGCATGACGCAGAAATCGGTGTCGACGGCGCTGCTGGACGCCCAGAGGTGGACGGTGACCGGCCCGGTCACCTCGACGTCCTCCTCGAGGGGGTCGGTGGTGTAGACCAGCACATCCTGGCGGCTCTGCAGGCGGGAGCGATCGTACGGACCCATCTTCTCGAAATTCTCGATCACCACCGGCCGGCTC
>CAYLND010000094.1:0-13816 GCA_964384905.1 uncultured Acidobacteriota bacterium | reverse complement strand
GGCCCGGCGGGATCGGGTTTAACGCCGGTGGGGAGGGTGGAAGGGGGAAGCAGAGTTGTCAGCATCCCGCTTTTGTAGCAGAGACGTGATGCGAAGGGCTCGTGAAGAATCTGCGACACTTTGCGCGCATGTCGGCCTTTCCACCGGGCGCGCTTGCGCTCATCGTCCTCGCGGCGTTCGTGCACGTCGTGCCGCACGTCGCAATCAAAGGAGCACGCGAAGGCCCCCACTTCATCTGGTGGATGCTGTTCGTCAACGGTATCGCGTATGCGCCGCTGTTGTGGTTCGCACACGGGCCGCTTTCGCTGCGCGCGGTCGCGTTCATCGTCGCCAGTGGACTCGCGGAGATCGCGTTTCTCGTCGCGCTGAGCCGCGCGTACGCGACGGGCGCGCTGTCCGTCGTCTATCCCCTCTCGCGCGGAACGGCGCCGCTGTTTCTGCTGCTGTTCGCGATCGCATTTCTGCACGAGCGGCCCACGATCGCCGGCATGACGGGACTGCTGCTCATCGCATGCGGCGTCTATCTGCTGAATGTGACGACGACGTTCACGCCGTCGAGCCGTACGCTCAATGCGCCCGGCGCCGCGTGGGCGCGAGCCCTGGCGGCAGGCGACGCGTCAGCAGACTGCGAACGTCAGCGTCGCGGGTTGCTGGCTCCGGGATCGGTCGCCAGCGAGCCGGCGGGCGAGGCGCCGTGCTGGCTGATCTTGGAGGCGGGCGAGTTGGCGAGGACGCTGTGGTGGCGGCCATAGCCGAAATAAATGAGGAACCCGATCGCCAGCCAGACGAACAGGCGCAGCCAGTTCTCCGACGGCAACGAGAACATCAGCAGCAGGCAGAAGGCGATACCCAGAAGCGGCGTCGCCGGAACGAACGGCGCGCGGAACGGGCGCGGAGCGTTCGGATTCGTGCGGCGCATGATCATGACGGCGGAGCACACCATGGCGAACGCCAGGAGCGTGCCGATGTTGACCAGATCGGCCAGGATGCGCAGCGGGATGAATGCGGCCACCGTGCCGACGAAGACGCCCGTGAGGATGGTCGACTTCCACGGGGTGCGGAAGCGCTCGTGCACGGCGGCGAAGAACGCGGTCGGGAGAAGACCGTCCCGGGCCATCGCCATGAACACCCGCGGCTGGCTCAGCATCATGACCAGCAGCACCGAGGTGATGCCGGTCAGCGCCCCGATCGAGATCAGTAGCCGCGCCCATGGCAGCCCTGCCTGGCGGAACGCGTCCGAGACCGGCGCGTCGATGTTGATCTGGTTGTAGGGCACCATGCCGGTGATGACCGCCGCGACCGCGATGTACAGCAGGGTGCAGAGGATCAGCGAGGTGATGATGCCGATCGGCACGTCGCGCTTCGGGTTGCGGGCCTCCTCAGCGTGGGTCGAGATCGAGTCGAAGCCGATGTAGGCGAAGAAGATGACCGCGGCGCCGGCCAGCATGCCGAGCGGCTCACCGCCCTTGCCGGTCTGTCCGATCAGCGTCTTGCCGAAGAATGCGATGCCGGCGAGGCCGAAGGGGGCGAACGGGTGCCAGTTGGCGGGGTTGACGTAGAAGGATCCGACGGCGATGACGAACAGGACGATCGCCAGCTTGACGATGACCATGAAGGCGTTGAAACCGGCGCTCTCCTTGATGCCCTTCACCAGGATGACCGTGATGATCCCGGCGATGACGATGGCCGGCAGGTCGAACCATGTTCCGGTCGCGGCCAGTCGGCCCGTGGTGGGATCGAAGTCGAACGGCGCGTTGGTCAGGACCGTCGGCAGATGGATGCCGAGCTGGTCGATCAGCGCCTGGAAGTAATGCGACCACCCGTGCGCCACCGTCGAGGAGGCCACGGCGTATTCGAGGATGAGATCCCAGCCGATGATCCAGGCGAACAGCTCGCCCATCGTGGCGTAGGCATAGGTGTAGGCGGAGCCGGCGACGGGGACCATCGAGGCGAACTCGGCGTAGCACAGCGCCGCGAAGATGCACGCGATCCCGGAGACCACGAACGACATCATCAAGGCCGGGCCGGTCTTGTCGTGCGCCGCCACGCCGGTCAGGACGAAGATACCGGTGCCGATGATGGCGCCGACCCCGAGGCTGGTCAGCGCGACCGGCCCGAGCACCCGGCGCAGCCGGTGCTCGCCGGCCATCTCCTTCATGAGGGTTTCGTACGATTTGGTCGCGAAGAGCGGATTGGCCATTGGGCTCCCTCGTGATGGTGGAAGCGCCGGATCCGTTCGTGTAGCGGACGCTCTCCGGCGCCGGTCGCGGCGGTAAGAGCCTACCATCAGTCACTTCCCTAAGGGAAAAGAAAATCCCCAGGCGCTACAGATCGGGGACCTCGAGGTCGGCCGGACCGAGGTCGGCAGTGTGGCGCCGGGCGGAGCTCGAAACGATCGAAATCGACCCTTCCGGCGCCGTTCACGGGGTCTGATGGTGGGGCGCGAGGTCGCTGTGCTTGTGGGAAGCGCGCTCGTAGTAGCCGCTGAAGTTCTCGGCTGTCATCTCGGAGTGAGCGGGATCGTGGCACTCGAAGCAGGCCTCGCGTGGAGGGTGACGGATGATATTGAACAGGGTCGGCGCCGAGGCGTGCGCGCTGCCCGGTCCATGGCACATCTCGCACTGCACGTGGCGGAGCCGCTCGAGCGGGTCGCCATTGTGGTACCCGGAGGGGAGGCCGTAGCCTGTGACGTGACAGCGGACGCAGCCCGGAGCATAGTTTCTGTGCCGGAGCAGCAGGGTCGAGAAGGCGAATCCGTGCGGACTCCTTTGCCACTCGGCCGACTCCTCGGCGTGACAGGGAGAGCAGACGACGGCGCCAACGTATGTGGACCCTTGCAGCTGTGCCGGCAGGACGCGGGCGACCGGCCCGGCTTCGCCCGCAAGCTCCGGACTTTTCTCCATGGCGCCGTAGAACGAAGTGAGACGTTCCCTGAAGAGAGGATTGTCCGGCACATCCTCGCCCAGCGGATGGCTCACGACCGTCGCGCCGGCGATCATCCCCTCGGGAGCGAGCGTCAGAGCGATCTCTTCCAGATACTTGCCCTCGCCGGCGCCAAAGAAGACGAGCGTCCGGCCGTGAAATCCGAGGACCTGGTTTTCCGGGTCGCCGGGGAAGGCCAGCGTGCGGTCGAAAACGGCGCGCGGAGCCTCGGTGCTGAGGATGGCGTCGATCTCCGGGACCCTTTCGACCAGCCGTCTGACCAGATCGGGAGAGAGGCTGCCGATGGCGACGACCAGGTCGGAGCGCCTGCGGACGGCGCGTGCGGCGTCGCTCAGGGCGGTGAACGGGTCGCGGACCTCCAGACCGTCCAGGTTCTCCTCGTAGTAGCGGGAATGATCCGATCCGTAATCGTGGGGATCGAGGGCGCTGATCCAGCCGATTCGGACCGGCCCGGCACGGGTGATTTTCCATGGCGGAGCGAGCGGGCGGCCTCCGACCTTGAGATTCGCGTTGATGTAAGGGAGAGGGCGGTGCGTCGACATCTCCTCGAAGAAATGCGGCCCCCGCAGCATCTCCGAATGACCGATGGCGCTGACCGCGTAATTCTGGCGATGCATCAGATCCAGCGCGAGGGACAGCTCGTCGCGCTCCACGCGGCTGAGCATCGGATCGTTCGCGGAGAGCGCGTAGGCGTTTCCCAGATCGACCAGGACCGTCGGCTCCGGCTGCTTCGAGACCTCGACCCGAACCGTCTCGCGCCGCGCGATGCCTCCCAGCTGGCGTGCCTTGCAGCCGCAGACTTCGAGCATGCCGCGGGTATTGGAGGTCGCCAGGAGCCGCAGTCGGCGAGCCCTTCCCGTTGGGGTCCTGGATTGGGGTTCGCCGGTCAGGGCGAGTGGCTCGATGCCGCTCACTTTTGCGACCGACTCCCTGGAGATCGGTCTGTCCGACATCGCGATCTCCTGAATCTCCTGCCGATTCACAGGAAGAGATAGATCCTCGATGAGATCGAACAGACCGCGCCGGCCGCCCGCCTCATGGAGGCGTCTCACGAAAGCGTCCAGATCGTCCGGTGGCCTGCCTCCGGCTTTCAGCTGGGCCTCGGCGACCGCGAGAATCCAGGATCCCTTTGCCAGGGTATCCACTCTTTGCTCCTCGTCCAGAGCCGTCGTGTCGGCCAGGGATGTGAACGCCCGAGTGCTCGGGGCGCGCAGCCTCCAGGCCTGTCGAGCAGGTCGAACGCCCAACGCGTCCTCCGTCCGGATGGCGAAGTAGAGGGGGAGAGCCTGTCTCAGCCAGGCGTCCTGGTTCGCCAGGATGAAGGGCGCTCCGGGGAAATCGGTGTAGGACCGCGCCATGGCGAAGAAGAGGTCCGAGACCTGAACGGGGGAGACCGAGACGATCTCGCTCCCCTGTCCGGCGGCGGTCGGTGGCACCAGGATCATCGAGCCGTCGGCCGGCGGCGCGACGAGGACCACGCTGTAGTCGTGACCGAGGGGGCCCAGCCGGTCGTCCAGATAGGCGAACCCCTCACGGACGAGACGAAAGGCCTTCTGCCGCACGTCGTCGGGTAGATCCTCGCTCGCATAGACGTGGAGGATGCTCTTCCCGTGCTCGGACTTCGTGGCGACGAACGGACCCACGCCCACGACACTATCGACGACCGCGGCGGCCGCCCGGCCGGCGCCCGTGGCCACGACCTCTGTGGCGGAGCCAGGCAGCGTCCCCACCGCCTGCCAGCCGGCCGGAAGGTGAAAGGTCAACACGATCGTCTCCAGGGATTGGTACCACGACGGCAGAAGGAACAGGCTGCGACCCGACAGCACCCCTCCGCGGCCATCGATCCGGCCGAACCGCCGGCCCAGGCTGTCGTGCACTGCGTCGTCCATCCACGCTCCCGGTTCGACGACGTAGTGATAGATGACCTCATCACCGCCGGGGCCGCGAACCACCCTCTCCGTGAACCGGTGCGGCGCGGAGGCGACCGCTGCGTCGCGCTGCTCGATCACAGTCATCTGCGCGCCCCCCGGGGTCCTGAACTCGAACTGACGGACGCGCGCGATGTCGTCCGGGATCATCTGCTTGATGGAGACATCGCCCTCGGGCGCGCTGCTGGCCCGGCACGTGACGCTCACGAGACCTCGATCGGCCGCCGAAAAGTCGAGATCACATTTCAACCCGGGCCGGCGGCCGCAATCGATCGATAGAAGACAGAGCCAGGGCAGAACCGTCCGCCACGATCTGGACCAAGCCGGCATGATCGCTCGCTCCCGAAATCGCGCGCGAACAAAAAAAGAGAGGAGCGCGGCTGTCATCCCACCGCCGCGCCCCTCACAACTCGAACTCACGTCAAACGTTCGGTCAATCGCTCCAGTTTCAGCCGTCCCGCTAGGCGCAGGGGTGGCACTGGGTCGAACTGCCGATGTGGTTGCACGGGGTGCCCGGGCACTTGACGCAGATGTGGCACGGGTCCCTGCTCGCGGTCAGGTCGATCACGCTCTTCGAGCTGATCACCTGCTGCAGACCCGACAGATTGCCCGGGTTGCCGGCCAGACCGCGCGCCACCGTGGCCCCAACCGGCAGGGCGAGCACGGCGACGGACGAGATCACCCAGAGACTGCGCTTCATAGTGGAATCACCTCCTCTCCGAGTTTGGTGGATATCACCTTTCGGACTTCGTCTCCGGCGGGCCGCGCAGCCGCGCCGGGCGCTTGCTCGTTCTCCAGGCAGTGCGGCCAGTCGGCGCGGCCAACCTCCGCGTTAGGGATCCTCTTCTCGAAGTCGATCCAGATACGGGCGTCGCGGCGGCAGTCGAAAGCGCGGCAGGGCACCGGACGTTTCTCCCAGATCGAGCAGGTCATCGCTCCTCGCTGCAGATGGCTGCAGTAACCGTCCTTCTCTTGAGCGATCAGGTACGGCTTCTCCAGCTCCCACTTCACCACGCCCTCCTGCACATCCTGTTTCGACAGCGCGAACGCCAGACGGCAGCAGGCGGCCCGGCAGAGGTGAACGCGGCTGGAGCAGTCGATCGTGACCGACGATTCGTAGGTGTATTTGTCCTCCTCCTTGTCCTGCAGCAGGATTCCGAGACCTTTTTGCTCAAACTGCTCCGATAGCCTCGCGCCGGCGGCCTGTCTGGCCGACTCCAGCTCTTCGTCCGTGATGAGGCCTTTCTGTTGCATGAGCCCGACGAGCGCGGCCAGCAGGGACAGTGCCTCCAGCGTCTCGCTGGTGTTGGCGTTGAGGCGGCTGTGGATGTACAGGATGCCGCGGACAAGCTCCTGGCGAAGGGAATCAGAGTTCTTGGGAGGACTCTCGTCGTTTTTCATAATGTAAAAAAATCACGGAGCGCAAACGACGATCGATGGACGGCAGTATAGAGGAACGAAACCGCGTGTCAACTACCCCGGCGATCTTTGCTCCGCGCAGGCGCGCTCAGACGCCTTCGACCAGGATCAGATTGCCGACCGAGGCGCTCTGGCGCAGGGCCTTGGGGGCTTTGTACTCCTCGGAGTTCCACCACTGCTTCGCGTGCTCGAAGGTCGGAAACTCCAGCACGACCACGCGCCGCGGCTTCCAGTCTCCCTCCAGCGTCTCGACATGGCCGCCGCGCACGAGGAATCGGCCGCCGTAGTGGGCGATGGTGGGAGGAACGATCCGGATGTACGCGGCATACTGGACCGGCTCGGTGATCTCGATATCGGTAATGACATAGGCTGCCATGTCGGTGGCCCCTCCTGCGGCAAAAGTTCTGCGAACCGGCTCGATTCTATATCGCCGGGTGGGCGTCGCCGACCTATCGGCCTCCCTGACCGAGGAGAATGCGGCGCAGGTACGGGCTGCCCCGCACCGTGGCCTCGATGGCCGCCCGGTCGGTCGGACGAGCCCAAGGCAGCGGGCCCCGGGCGCGGGCCGCGTCGGCGGACGTCGGCGCGCCGGCGTAGACGTCGCTCATGATCGTCAGATAAGTGGTCAGGTCGCCGACGGGCTCGATCGACGTCGCGTCCCGGAAGCACTCCGGGCACCAGGCCGGCGCACCCGCGACATCGAGAAGGTCGATCGGGTTGTCGACCCGCTTGCGGTAGATCCGGGCGTACTCCAGGATCGGCCAGTCGTCGGTCGCGGGGGCGCTTTGACGCGTTCCGTCGGCGAGCACCCGGGCGTCCGCCGCGAACATCCCGTACAGCTCGGTGGGAGGGTCGATCTCGATCCGCTGCAGATCGGCGCGGACGAGCGGATTCGCATCGAGACGACGGGCGAGCGCCGCCGGCTCCAGGGTGATGGGGCGATCCTTCCGCCCGATCAGGATGAAGTTGCTGGTGTCACCGTCGATCAGGATCGTCTCCGGGAAGACGTCGAGAAGCGCGCGCGCCATCGACCGCACGGTGCCGGCCGGCACCTGACCCATCGGCAGCCACTGGCTGACGAAGCCGCCCGGCTTCAGACGCTCGCGGACCAGGAGATAGAACTCTCTCGAATAGAGCGAGGCCACGCCGGCGAAGTTGATCGGCGGCGGCTCCAGCGTCACCAGGTCGTAGGTCGCGGGCGGCTGCATGCGCAGGTGCTGCCGGCCGTCGTTGACGAACACCTGGACGCGCGGGTCCTCGAGAATGCGGCCGTTGGCCGAGGCGAAGAAACCGGCCTTCTCGAGGACGTGCTCGGAGATGTCGACCACCTCGATCCGCTTCACCGAGGCGTGCAGCGAGGCGGCGTGGGCGGTGTTGCCGACGCCGAAGCAGATCACCAGCACGCTCTCCGGCCGGTCCAGATGCAGCAGCGGAACGTGGGTCATGGCGCGCATGTAGCGCTGCGCGGCGATCTCGGTCGACGACATGCGGTGCCCGTTGGTGAACAGCACGCGTCCGCGGTCCGGAAGGTCGAGGACGAGGATCGTCTCGAGCAGCCCCTCGCTGGCGTCCAGCAGGTACGGCTTGCGGAGGACGTCGCCGAGGGACCTGTCGCCGGCGGCGCGGAAGCTCCGGACGATCAGGTCGTCGTCCGGGATCCGGCTCCAGGCGAGAAGACAGGCCAGCGCCGCCGCCAGGCCCACCGCCAGGGCACGGCCCGCCGAGGGCGAGCCGAGCGGCCGGTCGCGGCACAGGACGAGAGGGGCCGCGACCGCGACGGCGCAGGCGGCCAGGACCAGAGTGCACCACTTCAGCCCCAGCGCCGGCAGCAGGACGAACCCGGTCGCGGTCGACCCGGCGACGGCGCCGAGGCAGTTGGCCAGATAGAGAGCCCCGGCGGCGCCTCCGACCGACGCCTCCCGTCGCTGCGCCACGGCGTTCGCGAGCGGAAAGGCGAACCCCATGAAGAAAGCGGGCAGGGCGACCAGATGGGCGATGGCGATCAGATGGATCGCCGTCTCCTCGAAGAGCCCCAGGCCCTCGACGGACTGCGACAGGAGACCCTGGATCTGCTGCTGGACCGCCTTCAGATCAAAGAGGTAGAGCGATCCGAGAGTGCCGATCGCGAAGGCGAGCTGCGAGCCGATCCACAGGCGCGCCGGCCGGGCGAACCGCCGCGAGACGTACCCGCCGGCGGTGGCGCCGAGCCAAAGTCCGACGAGGATCTCGAACAGCAGCAGCGAGAACACCAGGCGGTACTGGCCGAGCGCGCTCGTCAGGAAACGAAACCAGACGATCTCCATCCCCATCGCCGCCAGACCGGAAAGAAAGATCGCCACCGCCGCCAGGCGGAGGGGGGATCGATCAGGCGCGACCGGTGGCGCCGCGGCGGGCGTCGCGTCGGTCCGCCCGGACGCGTCGACGGCGATGCCTCGCTTGAGCACCGCGAACGCTCCCGCCGCCGCGGCGAAGTTGAGCGACGCGGCCAGGAGCTGCGTGCTCCAGATCCCCAGACGTGGAATCCACACGACGTCGACCAGCAGGCAGCCGGCGGCGGCTCCCGCGGTGTTCAGGCCGTACAGGAGACCGGAGCGCCAGCCGGCGTGCGACAGGTCGGACCGGACGGCGAAACGGATCAGGAGCGTCAGCGTGCCGCCCATCAGCAGGGTGATCGGGACGATCAGGAGAACGGCCGCGGCGTAGCGCAGCAGGTACGACCCGGCGCTCAGGTGGTGCCAGCCGTGGGCGCCGACCGTATAGGACGAGAAGCGCGCGGAGAGCGCCTCCAGAAAGGGCAGGATCGCCGCGATCGCCGCTCCGAGCAGACCGATTCCCGCCTCCGACCCGACGTACAGTCGCAGCGGCGCCAGCCGATCCCGACGATAGACGCGGTCCGCGAAGAGCCCCGCCAGCAGGCCCCCGGCGCCCAGCCCGACCATGAAGAGGCCGGTCACGAGAGCCGCGGAGTAGATCGTGTTCCCGAAGATCAGGCCGAACTCGCGCACCCACACGACCTGGTAGAGCAGTCCGGCCATGCCCGACAGGAAGAAGACGAGCAAGAGAACGGGGAACTGCATGGGGGGAGTATAGACGGAGGGCCGGCCCGGTCTCCCGCCATCGCCGCGCGGGCCTTGTCAAATCTGCGCAGGCGCGTATGTTGGTCACGGAGGCACGACGATGCCAGGCGAAATCCAAGGGTTGATGACGGCGATCCGGGGCTCGCAGATGCTCCGGCTGCTGGTGATCGGCTTTCTGGTCCTGCTCCTCCTGATCCCGGCGGCGATGATCGGCGGGCTGGTGTCCGAGCGGCGCTCGACGCGCGACGGCGCCGTCGAGGAGGTCACCGCCAAGTGGGGCAGGCTCCAGGTCGTGACCGGACCGGCCCTGGTGATCCCGTACGTGCAGCGGCGCGTCGAGCTGGACAAGAAGGGGGACAAGGTGGTGCGCGAGCAGACCCGCCACCTGACGGTGCTCCCCGAGACCCTCTCGGTCCGCGGCGAGATCGAGACCGAGGTGCGGCATCGCGGCATCTTCGATGTGCCGGTCTACCGTCTCAAGCTGGAGGTCTCGGGCCGGTTCGCGCGGCCCGATTTCCCGGAGTGGGGCGTGCCGCCGGGGGACGTGCGCTGGGACCGGGCGGAGATCGGCGTCGGCATCAGCGACGCCCGGGCGATCCAGGAGCAGGCCGACCTGACCTGGAACGGCCGGACGATCTCCTTCCTGCCGGGCACCGGCGCGTTCGAACTGAAGACCACCGGCATCCACGCGCCGCTGGCGGGCGCTCCGCCGGCCGCGGCGTTCGAATTCAAGTTCCCGCTCGTCCTCAACGGCAGCGTCGGCGTCTACTTCACGCCGTTCGGCCGGGAGACCAGCGTGAGCCTCCGCTCGAACTGGTCCGACCCGTCCTTCCAGGGAAACTGGCTGCCGACGAAGCGCAGCGTGACCGACCACGGCTTCGAGGCCTCCTGGAGCATCCCGTTCCTGGGGCGCAACTACCCGCAGGCCTGGAACGACGGGACGAGCATGGCCGACACGGTCGACGCCTCGAAGTTCGGTCTCGACCTGATCACGCCGGTCGACGAATACCGGATGGCCGAGCGCAGCACCAAGTACGCCGGCCTGTTCATCCTGCTGACCTTCGCGACCATCTGGCTGATCGAGGTCCTCGGCCGGCTGCGCGTCCACTCGATCCAGTACCTGCTGGTGGGGGCGGCGATGTGCCTGTTCTTCCTGCTCGAGCTGGCGCTCTCGGAGCACCTCGGGTTCGCGCTCGCTTACGCCGTCGCCAGCGTCGCGGTGATCGCTCTGATCGCGTCGTACAGCCTGGCGGCGCTGCGCAGCCCGGGCCGGGCCGGAATCGTCGGCGGTCTGGTGGCGTCGCTCTACGCCTACCTCTATGTGCTGCTGAAGAACGAGGACTACGCGCTCCTGATCGGCTCGGTCGGTCTCTTCCTGATGCTGGCGGCCGTCATGTATCTGACCCGCCGGATCGACTGGCACGCGGCGGGGCGGCCGGAGCGCTAGGAACCGATCGGACCGACGCCGGTCCGTCAGGGACCGTCCGGCGCGCCCGCGAGCCCGCGCAGCCGGTCCCAGACGCGACGGACGTCTTCCTCCGTCGTGCGGATGTTCCCGATGGCGAGGCGGAGCACGTAGCGTCCGCCCAGGCTGGTGTGCGACAGGAAGACCTCGCCGCCGTCGTTCAGGCCGTTCAGGAGTCGCTCGTTGAGCGCGTTCACCGCCTCGGGGCCGGCGGCGCTCCCGCGGGCCCGGAAGCAGACGACGCTGAACGGGACGGGGGTGACGCGCTCGAAGCGGGGGTCGCGGTCGACCCAGTCGGCGAACAGACGGGCCAGCCGCAGATGCTCGCGCAGACGGGCGCGGATCCCCTCGAGACCGAAGTAGCGCATCACCACCCACAGCTTGAGGGCGCGGAACCGCCGGCCGAGCTGGAAGCCGGTGTCCATCAGGTTGCGCACCTCCGAAGCCTCCGCCGTCTTCAAGTATTCCGGGGTGAGCCCGAAGGCGGCGCGCAGCAGGTCCATCCTGCGGCAGTAGAAGGCGCTCAGGTCGAACGGCGTGAACATCCATTTGTGCGGATTGACCACGAACGAGTCGGCCCGGTCCATGCCCTCGATCGCCCAGCGGCATTCCGGCAGGATCGCCGCGCTGCCCGCGTAGGCCGCGTCCACGTGCAGCCAGAGACCTTCGCGGGCGCAGACGTCGGCGATCGCCGGGACCGGGTCGACGCTGGTGACCGAGGTCGTGCCGACGGTCGCCACCACCGCCAGCGGCACGTGCCCGGCCCGCCGGTCCTCCTCGACCGCCGCCGCGAGCAGGTCGGGCCGCATCCGGTATTCGCCGTCGGCCGGCAGCTGGCGCAGGTGGTCGTGACCGAGGCCCAGCGTGATGACCGCTTTGTCGACCGACGAGTGGGCGTGCTCCGAGCAGTACACCCGGAACGCTCCGTCCCGCCCCGCGAGACCACGCGCCCGGACCTCGGGCGCCTTCGCGTGGCGCGCCGTGGCGAGCGCGTGCACCACCGCCGTCGACGCGGTGTCGTAGATCACGCCCTCGAACGCCTCCGGCAGCCCGAGCGCCTGACGCAGCCAGGCGAGCACCACCTCCTCCAGCTCGGTCGAGGCGGGGGAGGTGCGCCAGAGCATCGCCTGCTGGCTCACCGCCGTGGACAGGAAATCGGCCAGCGCCCCCGGCGTCGAATAGCCGCACGGAAAGTAGGCGAAATATCCCGGGTGGTTCCACTGCGTGAGGCCCGGCACCAGGACCCGCTCGAAGTCGGCGAGGATGCGCTCGAACGGCTCGCCCTCCTCGGGGGCGGCGGCCGGCAGCGCCGAGCGGATCGCGCCCGGCCGGACGCGCGACAGGACGGGATTCTCGAGCGACCAGCGGAAGTACTCGGCGAGCCAGTCGACCAGACGATGACCGTCGTCCCGGAACTCGGCCACCGGCATGTCACCGAGCCGGTCCCGCTTCGCCGGCGCTTCTTTCCCGGTCATCTGCCGCCGCCCGCGGGCCACGCCAGGGCGTCCTCGAGCCGGTCGTCGCCCCAGAACAGCTCGCCGCTCACCACGCAGGTCGGGGCGCCGAAGATTCCGAGGCCCCACGCCTCCTCGGTCTGGCCGCGGAGCCGGTCCTTGTTGTCCTGCTCCTGCGCCCGCGCCACGAGCGCGCGTCCGTCCCGGCCGAGGGCGCCGAGGATCTCCTCCATCACCGCCGGGTCGGCGATGTCGCGGTCGTCCGCGAAGTTGGCGCGGTAGACCGCCTGGACCAGATCCGGAAGCCACGCCTGACCGGCGGCGGCGCAGGCCACGCGCGCCGCGAGCAGCGAGTTGCGCGGGAACTGGGTCGGCTTGCGGAACGGGAGACCGTACTTCCGGCAGCGCCGCTCGACGTCTCTCCACATGTAGCGACCTCTCGCGGGATACAGGTTGAACGGAGAGTCGTTCCAGCCCTGGCGCTTGAAGATCGGACCGAGCAGGAACGGTTTCCACTCGACCGCGACGCCCCGGTCGCGCGCCAGATCCCCGATCCTCATCGCCGCGAGATAAGAATAGGTGCTCGCGAAATCGAACCAGAATCCGATGTCCGCCATCGCGTCAGGCCATGCGCTCCTCGCGGGCGATCTCCGCGGGCGAGGCGCGTCTCAGCCGCCTCGCGGCGCGCTGCGCGCTCCGGTGGCCGCGGCGGTCCTCGCGCGCGAAGCGCCGCTTCTTGGCGGCGGAGCCGAACACCTGGCTCC
Source organism: uncultured Acidobacteriota bacterium (assembly GCA_964384905.1). Classification (GTDB taxonomy): domain Bacteria; phylum Acidobacteriota; class Polarisedimenticolia; order Gp22-AA2; family Gp22-AA2; genus Gp22-AA3. Next base: position 766 of record CAYLND010000094.1, on the reverse strand, counting down.
ACCGGCCGTTCTTGAAGATGATCTGATACCCGCCGGCGAGGATCTGGAACGGCCTCCGGACCTTCTTGAGGCGATCGAACGGCACCGACCCCGCCTTGTGGAACGCCTCGAAGTAGGCCGGGTAGACGAAGTCGGTCATCGGGATGCCGTTGACCTTGAAGCTGAGCGCCTCGACCGGATCGGCGCTCTCGTAAGCGTAGATGACCTTGGGATCCGGTCCGGTGGTCATCAGATTGATCGCCGGGTCGACCAGCATCTCGACCAGCTCGTGGGACGCCGACACGCTCACCAGATCGTGGTTTTCGAGCGTCGTCTTCACGAAGACCTTCGCCTGCGGCAGCCCGTCCGGCGTGAGATCGTGGTACGCCAGCGCGCCGGGCTGATCGGCGTTGTCGAGAAAGACCATCGCCCAGGCCCCCTTCACGAAGCCCCGCGACTTGACCAGCTTTGCCGGAGTACCCCAGACCGGTGCCACGTAGTTGTCGACGAAGACCTGCATCGCCGCGATCAAAGGATCGAAGCCGACCCCGAGAGGCACGGTCGCCTTGTTGAAGCAGGCGATGGTGGGGATGCCGCCCTGGTTGAACGCTCCGAAGATCGGTCGTCGCGTCGCCATGGAACCTCTCCTCCTTTCGTCTTACCCCCCGGGTTCCGCCAGAGTATCACGACGTCCTTCGGAGGCCGCATCCGCGTGAGGCGCGGCGCCCTGCGCCCGCGGGGCACGGGTCCGGAACGCTGCGCGTTCCTCCCCTCTCGTCGCCGCGCG
>CAYLND010000093.1:0-13953 GCA_964384905.1 uncultured Acidobacteriota bacterium | reverse complement strand
AGAGCCGCGCTCGAGCGTCAGGCGATGCAGCAGGCCGCCACGCCGGAGGAGCGCATGCGCGCTGCCGCCCATCTCGCCGACGAGCTCCTGAAGGCCGGCCGCACGCAGGAAGCGATCGATCTCGTCGAGCCGCTCCTGCGCCAGGCGGAGGCCGGAACGCCGGGGGCGCCGCCGGTAACCGAGGCCCTGCGTTTCCTCGGGCTGTGCGACCTGCGTCTGGGCGAGCAGGAGAACTGCCTCGCGAATCACAACATCGACTCCTGTCTCCTGCCGCTGCGGGGCGGCGGCATCCACACGGTGCAGCGGGGCTCGCGGGCGGCCGTCGACACGCTCTCGAAACTGCTGCGCTCCAAGCCGGACGACCTGTCGGCCCGCTGGCTGCTGAACATCGCCGCCATGACGCTGGGGGACTATCCGGACAAGGTGCCTCCCGCCTGGCGGATTCCTCCGGCGGTGTTCGATTCCGACGCCGACGTCAAGCGCTTCGTCGATGCCGCCCCGCGTCTGGGTCTGGCCCTGCGCGGCCATGCCGGCGGGAGCGTGATGGAGGACTTCGACGGCGACGGACAGCTCGACCTGATGCTCTCCTCGGTCGGCTTGCGCGACCAGCTGCGTCTGTTCCGCAACAACGGAGACGGCACCTTCACCGACACGACCGAGGCGGCGGGGCTCACCGGCGAGGTCGGCGGCCTCAACCTGATCCAGGCCGATTACGACAACGACGGGCACCCCGACGTCCTGGTGCTGCGGGGCGCCTGGTGGAAGAAGGGGGGGCGCTTCCCCAACTCGCTCCTGCGCAACCGCGGCGACGGGACCTGGGAGGACGTCACGGAGGAGGCGGGTCTTCTGAGCTTCCACCCGACCCAGACCGCCGCCTGGGCCGACTACGACAACGACGGCTGGCTCGATCTGTTCATCGGCAACGAGTCGGAGCGCGGCGATCCGCACCCCTGCGAGCTGTATCACAACAATCGCGACGGAACCTTCACCAACACCTCGGTCGACATCGGCGATCCCGATCTCGGCTACGTCAAGGGCGTCGGCTGGGGCGACTACAACAACGACGGGCGGCCGGATCTCTACGTCTCCATCCTGCACGGCGACAACCGGCTGTTCCGCAACGACGGCCGCAGGGATCCGCCCGGACCGGGCGGCGCCGACTGGCGGTTCACCGACGTCAGCCGGCAGGCCGGCACGCTGGAGCCGCGCGACAGCTTCCCCACCTGGTTCTGGGACTACGACAACGACGGCTGGCTGGACATCTTCGTGGGCGGGTTCTCCATGCAGGAAGTGGGCGACATCGCCGCGATCTATCTCGGGAAGCCGAGCCGCGCCGAGCACGCCCGCCTGTACCACAACAACCATGACGGGACCTTCACCGACGTCAGCGTCGCGGTCCATCTCGACCGGCTGGCGCTCACCATGGCCGGCAACTTCGGCGATCTGGACAACGACGGATGGCCCGACTGCTACTTCGGGACCGGCGAGCCGAGCCTCGCGGCGCTGGTCCCCAACCGGATGTTCCGCAACGACCGCGGCCGGGCGTTCCAGGACGTGACCACCTCGGGCGGGTTCGGAAACATCCAGAAGGGGCACGCCATCTCGTTCGGCGACATCGACAACGACGGCGACCAGGACATCTACGAGGTGATGGGCGGGGCGTACGAAGGGGACGTCGCGCAGAACGTCCTGTTCGTGAACCCCGGTCACGGGAATCACTGGGTGACTCTGCGCCTGGAGGGCCGGCGCTCGAACCGCTCGGCGATCGGCGCCCGCATCAAGGTCTGCACGGGAGCCGGGGCCGCGCGGCGCTGCGTCCATGCGACGGTCGGGTCGGGTGGCAGCTTCGGCGCCTCGAGCCTGCAGCAGGAGATCGGTCTGGGCGCCGCGGACCGGATCGACGCGATCGAGGTGAGCTGGCCGACGACGGGGCGGACGCAGACGTTCCGCGACCTGGCGGTCGACCGCGTCTACAGCCTCGTCGAAGGGGACGCGGCGCTGCGACCGGTCCAGGCGAAGAAGTTCGCGCTCTGACCCGGGCGTCAGACGAGAGGGGTCGCGCGCGAGCCGGTCCCGGCGGCGCGCTCGGCGACCGCGCACAAGGCGGCCAGGAGCGCGACGAGAGCCGCGGCGGGAAAGACGACCGGCCACCAGGCCGCGTCGAGAGTGGCGCGCGACTCCGCCAGGATCGATCCCCACGACGGCGTCGGCGGATCGACCCCGAACCCGAGGAAGCTCAGCCCCGATTCGAGCAGGATGGCGCCGGCGATGCCGAACGACGCCATCACCAGGAGTGGTCCCGCCAGAAGCGGCAGGAGGTGGCGGAGCACCAGGCGCGGGCCGCCCGCGCCGGCGGCCCGCGCCGCCACCCAGACGTCACCGTCCCGGTGACGCAGGATCTCCCCGCGCACGTATCGCGCGAGGGGAGTCCAGCGACTCAGGGTGATCCCGAGCACCATCGGCCACAGACCGGTCCGGCCGGTGGCGGCGACGAAGGCGAGCGCAAGCACGAGCGGCGGGAAGCACGAGACGACGTCCACGAGCCGCACGATCAGCAGGTCGGCGAGCCCCCCGCGCAGTCCGGCGAAGGCGCCCAGGCAGAAACCGACCAGAAGCGCCAGCCCGGTCGCCCCGAACCCCACCACCAGGGAGGGTCGGGCGCCGTGGATGAGCCGCGCCGCGATATCGCGACCCAGGGCGTCCGTCCCCATGAGATGCGCGCGGCCCGGAGGGCGCAGCGCCTCGCCGAGGCGGATTCCGCGGTACGAGTAGGGGACCGGCGGCATCAGAAGGACCCGCGCCGACCCGGGGGGCGCCTCCCAGTCGATCGGGCGGGCCGCGGGGCTGTCGAACAGCGGTCCGAGCAGAGGGATCTCGGCGGCCGCGGGCGCCAGCAGATGTCCGTCGACGCGGGCCAGGAGCGGCCGGTCGTTCGCCAGGAGCGGCGCCAGAAGACCGGCGATCGACAGCAGGACGACCAGCCAGAGGGCCGCCCGGGGCTCAGACGGCATCGCTCTTCTCCGGCAGGAGCGCCGCCCGAATCCTCGGATCGACCAGCAGGTAGAGCAGATCGACCAGGAGATGCCCGGCGAGCACCAGCACCCCCGAGAGCAGCGTGAGTCCCAGCACGACCGGATAGTCCCGCGCCTCGACCGCGCCGAGGTAGAGCCGCCCCACTCCGGGCAGCGAGAAGACCTGCTCCACGATGATGCTTCCTCCCACCAGCCCCGGCACGATGGTGGCCAGGAGGGTGACGAAAGGCACCGCCGCGTTCGCCACCAGATGCAGGTGCGCCCTCGGGCGCGACAGCCCCTTGGCGCGGGCGACCGCCAGGAACTCCCGGCCGATCGTCGAGCGGAACACGGCGCGCGAGTACCGCGCCACGATCGCCCAGCCCGACAGGGCGAGACAGGCACTCGGCAGGATCAGATGGCGCAGGAGATCCCAGACGGCGCCGAGGCGGGAGCCCTCCTGCGACGGGATCCCCTGGAGCGGCAGCCACCCCAGACGGACCGCCAGCCACTGCTGCATGAGCAGCGCCGCGGCGAAGGGCGGCACGGCATAAAGAAGAAGGAGGACCGAGCCGCCGGCCCGGTCGGCGATCGACCGGGGAGACGAGGCGCCGACGAGACCGAACGGCAGGGCGATGCCGTAGATCGCCAGGACGGCGCAGAGATTGAGCGCCAGGCTCCACGGCAGAGCGTCGCCGATGACCGAGGTGACCGGTCGGCCGTCGCGCAGCGAGCGTCCCAGATCGCCGTGCAGGAGCGCCAGGGTCCACGCGACATAGCGGGCCACCGGTCCGCGATCGACCCCGAGCTCGGAGCGCAGCCGCGCCGACGCTTCCGCGGACGGCACCCCGCCGCCCGACCAGACCTGGAGCGGATCGGACGGCAGGAGATTCAGGATCGTGAAGGCCACCAGGGTGACGCCCAAGAGCGCGGGCAGGGCCGACAGCACCCGCCGGACCAGATAGGCGATCACTGGACGCGCAGACGCAGGACGCCGGGGTACTGCGCGATGATCCCGCGGGGCGACGGCCGGATGTCGCGCACCCGCCGGGCCAGGACCGCCTGTGTCATCGGATAGAAAAGAAAGGTATACGGCTGCAGCTCGGCGACCCTCCGGTCGACCCGGCGGTAGATCGACCGGCGCGCGTCGGAATCGATGGCGCGCCGCCCCTCCTCCAGCCCGGCGTCGAGCGACGCGTCGCGCAGGGCGGCGTAGTTCTGGCCTCCGTGAATCTGCGAGGAGTGCAGCAGGGCGTACGCCGTGGCGTCCGGGTCGTCGCTCAGCACCAGACCCGACAGCGCCGCCTGGAACTGTCCCGACCGCAGGCGCGACGACAGGGTCGGCCAGTCGAGCCTCTGGATCGCCATTTCGATTCCGAGGCGCCGGAGCGACTCCTGAGCGACCTGGGCGAACTGGACGTGATCGTCGCTGCCCGAAAAGATCAGCAGGGTGAACCGGAACGGCAGGCCCTTGCGTCCGCGCTGCCGGGTGGCCGGGTCGACCTTCCACCCGGCCTCGTCGAGAAGCGCGGCGGCGCCATCCGGGTCGTAGCCCAGGCGCTGCAGACCCGGATCAGGCGGCAGAACCGCCGGGTGGAACAGAGAGTCGGCGACCAGGCCCGCGCCGCGGAGCACCGTGCGCACGTACCCCTCGCGGTCGAGCGCCAGGGTCATCGCCCGGCGCACGCGCGGGTCGGTGAAGAACGGGCTCGACCCGTCCCCCCGCCACGCGATGTACAGTACGAAGAGCGGCAGATACTCCACCGACGCGAACCGGCGCGCGAACGCCGGGTCTGGAGCGTGCGCCTGCCACTGCACGGGCGACAGGGAGGCGTAGTCGATCTCGCCCGCGAGCAGCGCCTGCAACGTGGTCTCCTGCGACGGAATCACCTGGAACTCGAAGGTGTCGATGAACGGCCGCCCGCCCCAGTAGTCCGGGTTCGCCGCCAGGACGATCCGCCGGCCGGTCTCCCAGGAGACGAACCGGAACGGACCGGTCCCGACCGGCGCCCGGTTGTAGCGTGAGGTCAGGAAGTCGTCCTTCTCGTAGAGGTGACGCGGCAGGATCGGGACCTCCCACGCGCTCAGGGCAGCGGCATACGGGTAGCGGTACACCACGCGCACGGTCAGGTCGTCGGGCGTCTCGACGCGCTCGATCGGCAGGAAGCCGTCCATCCGGCCGACGGCCCGGCTCCTGGGGTCGACGACCCTCTCGTAGGTGTACTTGACGTCGGCGCTCGTGCATGGCTCGCCGTCATGGAAGCGCACGCCGCGCCGCAGGTGGAAGGTCAGAAGACGCCCGCCGTCGGCGACCTCCCACGACTCGGCCAGACGCGGGACCAGCCGCAGGTCGGCGTCGCGATCGACGAGACCATCGCCCACCAGCCGGGCGACGTAGTCGCTCACCTGATCGCTCAGGGTCACGAAGTTCAGCGTCACCGGCTCGAAGCGCAGGGGGTAGACGAAACGCCCGCCATGGACTGCCACGGCGGGCGCCGGAAGCGTCGTCGACGGGGAGGACGAGCAGGCCGGCGCGAGCGCCGCCGGGACGAGGAGCGCGACGAGGGCCAGCGCTCTCGCTCGCATGGTTCTCCGCTTCTATTCGGTCGTGAAGACGGCCTTGCCGGCTCCCACGTTGCCCAGCAGATCGGTCACCTTCACGATCACGGTGTGCTCGCCGGGACGCAGGCCGCCGAGAGCGATGCTGTACGTCTCGGAGCGGGAATCGGAGACCCCGTCGGTCGGGGCGATCGGCACCCACCGGGTCGCGTCGAGCGAGTACTCGGCCTTCGCGATCGGCCCCGGAGTGTCGGTCGCGGACACGTCCAGACTCGCCTCGCGTCCCGATTTCTTTACGGTCACCTGCACGACGGGAGGCGTATTGTCCACCAGGAACGGGTCGCTCACCTGCACCGCGGTCTTGGCCTGTCCGGACGGGTTCGACAGGGCGTCGGAGGCCTCCACGCGCACGCGATACAACCCGTCCGGAAGCTGCGTCGAGTCGATCGCGAAATAGGTCTCGCGCAAGCCCTTCGCGAGCGGCTTCCAGGCCGTCTCCCCCTCGCCCCTGAAGGAGAGGTCGAACGACAGGACGTCGCCGTTCGGGTCGTCGGCCTCCCACGACACCGACCGCATGCCGCGCACGTAGACCTTCTTGTCGGGGATCGACGAGGACGTCGACGGGGCGCCGGTGTCCGGGTTCACGCGGATGCCGGTGAAGGCGAGATCCTGGGGCTCGGGATCGGCGGCGTAGCTCAGGCGCTCGCGCACCACGCCCGGGAGCTCGATCGTGATCCGCCGCATGTTCGGTGGCAGGTTGGCCTGCAGGTACGCCACCGAGACCGCCTGCAGGCTCGGCCCCGCCCCGCCCCCGGGCCGCGTCAGCCGGGCCCGCCACTGCAGAAAGCGCGCCGCAGGGCTGGTGATGGCGCTGCCGTCCGGAGTGGCGTAAGCCGCCGACCAGTCGCTCCAGGTCGAGTCCGGCGTGCCGCTGTTTCCCGATCGCGTGGCCACCTCGACGCGGCCCCCCGCCGGCACGCTGGCGCGCCAGGAGATCCGGCCCCATTTCGACACCGTCTGGGCGTCGCAGGTGGGGGACAGATAGGTCCCCGTCTCGCTGTTGGCGGCATCGAGGACGTACATCCGGCCGACGTTGCTGGTCGCGGCGAACACCTGCGGCCCCTGACCGGCCACGAGCGACGTGACCTGCGACTCCGGGAGACGGGCCAGGAGCGTGCTCTGCTGCGCGCCCATGAGGACGCGGATCCTCCCCGGCTCCCCGGTCCCCACCACCGGACGCCCGGAGGGATCGATCACGAGGGAATAGGCGACCTCGCTCTGCGACGACCAGAGGGTCGTCACGGTGCCGTCGGTGTCCACGCGGCAGACTTCGCTCTTGGGGGTCGCCGCGGCGGCCGTCGCGGTGGGACTGGCGGCGCTGGCGGTCACGGTCACCGTGGCGGTCGGGCCCGATTCGACCCCCGGGATCACGACCGCCGGCGGCACCGGCCCCTTCGAGGACGGCGGGGTCTCCCTCTCCTGCGGAGCCTGCTGAAGGAGCGGAGGTGGAACCGGCGTCTCGCCTTCCTGGCCGATGACCGCGGCGTAGATCGCGCCCTTCGGATCGACCGCGATGGCGTTGACCTCCCGGAGCCGCGAATCGTACACCACGCTCGCCTTCCCCGCGGGCGTGACGCGATACAGGAGCCCCTTTCCGTCGGTGCCCGCGAGCAGGTTGCCGGAGCCGTCGAAGGCCAGGGAGACGATATGGAACTCCTCGCTGTCGAAGAAGACGTCGCCCTTTCCCTTCGAGGCAATGCGGTAGATGATGCCGCGCTCGCCGGTGGCGGCGTACAGGTCGCCTTTCGGTCCGATCGCCAGCGCCCAGATGTAGCGATCCTCGGGCTGATAGTAGACCTCGCCCTTCGCCTCTCCGGTGATCCGGTAGATCTTTCCCTGGGGCGAGGTGGCGGCGTACAGGACGTCGCTTCGATCGATCGCCAGGGCGTGCACGGCCAGGTCGCCGGTCTCGTAGTACAGCGAGCCTTGCGCTCCTTTCGGCACGCGGTAGATCTTCCCGCCGTTCCCGCCGCCGACGAAGAGGGTCCCCTTGCTGTCGACCGCCTGCGACCAGAGGAACGGCTCGGAGGCCTGCTCGATCGCCGGCACCTTGAGCGGCCGCAGCGCCGGCGCGAGCACCAGCTCGCCGCCGGACGCGACCGCCGCCCCGTCGGGCTTTCCCTTCTCGAAGTCGTCGAAAGTCTCGACCGTCCACAGGATCGGCGCGACGGCGAGCGCGGGGCGCGGGAGCAGGGTCAGGAGCAGGGCACCCAGGAGCGGGACGGAGCGTGACGCCACGTCATTCCTCCACGTCGACGGTCAGTTGCTTGTAGCCGGTGAGCACGGCGTCGGTGTCGAGGGTCTCCTCGGCCACGCCGCGATACCAGAGACGGAGATAGTTGCCGCGTGTCTGCGGCCGCACCATCACCTGCGCCACGGACGGCGGCAGGTTCGGCATGCGCTGGCCCTGGAACAGGATGCCGTTGTCGGCGCGCGACAGCACGGCGTAGACCTTGTCGTTGCTGCGCAGGTGGTTGATCAGCCAGATCAGCTGCGCCAGGTCGCGCGGGTGGAACTCCTCGTCGTCCTCCCCTGCGTCCTCGATCCGCGCGAGCGTCAGGCCGTCGCCGACCTGCATGATGAGCCGGCCCGGCAGGACCTCGTCGGGGACCTTGACGTCGATCTGACGCGTCACCTCCGGGCCGCGGAACGGCTTGATCACCGCCGACACCTGGATCGTCTCCCCGGCGCGCACCCGATCCTTGCTGACCCAGGCGCGCTCGACGAAGCCGGTGCGCCGCTCGTCGTAGTAGCCGAGGATCAGGTTGATCCCGTTGACGTGCACGGGATGGTACTCGTTGTTCAGGACGAGCTGCGTGATGAACGCCACGGTCCCCGAGGCGTACAGCGACGCGAGATCGCCCGCGAACAGATTGTTCAGCTCGATGTCCTCCTCGCCCGACACCTGGATGGTCGAGCCCGGCTTGTAGGCCAGCGTCACCTCGCCGTAGTCCTTCTCCTCGCTGCTGAGGATGCCGTTGAGCGCGGCGTACAGCAGGTAGGGCGCGAGGAAGGGGTCCTCGACGATGTCGAACGCGTAGCGCTTGCTCTTGCCCATGCGTGGCTGCAGCTCGAGGCGCACCGGGATCAGCCGCGGCCGCTTGCCAGTGTACCCGAACACGCCGGTGGCGCGGTCCTGGCGGAACGCCCCGACCTCTTCGCCGGCCGAAGCGAACTTGAACGACTCCTGCAGCGAGGGGAAGAAGCCGTTGACCTGCGCGGTGGTCATGATCAGATCGGTCGGCCCCAGATTCAGGAGCGGGTGGCCGCACGCCATCACCTTGTCCTTGTCACGGTAGGTGACGGTGCAGATGGCGGCAATCTCGACGTCGCCGCGCACCAGCTTGATGCCGACCCCCGCTCCCGGGACGATCTTGGCCTCGGCGCCGGCGCTCGCGGCGCGGCCCGCCGAGCCGCCCTGGATCCGGAGCAGTCCGGCGGGCCTCAGCGCGGGCGCGAGACGGTCGATCGCCCGCGGCGGCACCACCCCGAACAGGATCGGCGTCGCGATCGGGGCCATCGGCGACGACGCTGAGCGCGCCGGCGGCAGATGCTCGAAATACGCCGCGAAATGCGCCGCCAGCTTGTCGAAGTCGTGAAGCGGCGCGAGCAACGACCCGCCGATCGGGGCGAGCGCTCCGTGCGCCGGCGGGGCGCCGGCGGGAATCTCGTGATCCTCGACCTGGAGCATCTCCTGGATCGGCGTCACGCCAGCCACCGGCTCGCGGGCGAAGCCCCAGGTGTAGGCGACCGCTCCGGCCAGGCGGTCGCCGAAGTAGACCGGGCTCCCGCTCATGCCGCTCAGCACCCCGGTGTTCGCCAGCGGACCGCCCGCGAGGCGCACCAGGATCAGGTTGCGCTGCGGCGCCACGTGCTCCAGCGTGCCGATCACCTCGACCTGGAAGTCGTCGATCTTCGTCCCGTTGAAGACGGTCTTGCCGATCCCCTTCATCCCGGTCTTGATCTCGCTGAACGGGATGATCTCCTGCGCCCGCGCCGGCGCGCCCGACGCGATCGCGGCGCACAGCACCCCTCCGATGAGGCCGGCGCACCACTGCGATAAACGCTTCATTCGGATGAGGATAATAGCACAGCGCCGGAGGTTCGCCCGCCCGCGCCGCGGCGCCTGCGCCGCGGCCCCGCAGGATCGATTCACATCCGGGGCGGCTCCGGAATGCCGATCAGACCGAAGGCATGGCGCATCTGCGCCAGAAAGAGATAGGTCAGGACGACGCGCGCCTCTTTCCAGCGCGGGTCCTTCTCCTGCATCACGGGGTACTTGTGATAGAAGGAATTGAAGCGTTGGGCCAGGTTGAAGGAGAACTTGGCGATCTGCGACGGCTCCAGGGTTTCGATCGCCACGGCGACCGTCTCCCCGAAGCGCGCGATCTGGGTCAGAAGCGCCCAATGCTCCTCCGCCTCCTCGCCGGGGGGCAGATCGAAGGCAGTCTCGAGCGCCTGGCGCGCCGCGGCGGTCTCGTCGGGCCCGCCCGCCGCCGCCATCTTCTCGAAGATGCCGCTGGCCCGGACGACCGCGTATTGCAGATAGGGGCCGGTCTCGCCGTCGAACGACAGCGCCTCGTCGAAATCGAAGGCCAGGACCTTGTTGCGCGTGTATTTGATCATCAGGTAGCGCAGGGCGCCGACCGAGATCGAGCGCGCCAGCGCGGCGCTCTCCTCCGCAGGCAGATCCGGATTGCGCGCGGCGACCTCCGAGCGCGCCTGTGTCTCCAGGGCGTCGAGCAGATCGTCCGCCTTGACCCCCAGCCCCCGGCGGCCCGACATCTCGAGGAACGGCCGCCTGCGGTCCTCGTCCGACAGGGCCACGCCCAGCCTCATCGCGCTCTTCGGCGTGAGCGCCACCATCTCGTAGGCGAAGTGGATCGACCGCGCCGCCTCTTCGGTGTGCCCGAGCGCCTTCAGCCCTTCCACCACGATCGCCTGCAGGTACCCCTGCCGGACGTCGATGACGTTGTAGACCCGCGCCGCGCCGCCGAACGCCGGGTGGGGCTCGACCCCCGGGCCCTTGGTCGACGACCACAGACGGTGACCCGACGCCTCCTCGCGGAAAGGCTCGTAGCGGAAATCGGCGTCGAGCAGCCCGAATTTCCAGAGCTGATAAGCGATGTCCTTGCCGACGTAGGTGACCGTGCCGTTGCTGCGGACGATGATCTTCTCGCCTTCCTTGAGATCGGCGAACGCCGGGCCGGCGAGCGCCATCACCCAGCAGCCCCGGCGCTCGCCGGCGCCGACCTGCTCGATCGCCTTCTTTTTCTTGAGGAGATCGAACGCGGTGTCCCAGAAGCGGTACGCCAGGATGTCGCTCTCCCACGGCAGAAGGTCGTAGCGCACGTCGATGCGGGCCATCGTGTCCAGGTGACAGTCCACGATGCGCCGCGCCACGTAGGCCGCCAGCTCGGCGTCGGCACCCTGGTGCTCCTCGAGGTGCTTCAGGGCGGCCGCCCGCAGCTGCGCCGTTTCGGGCCGCGCCGCGTACATCTCGGTGACGCGGGCGTACAGGTCCCAGCAGAAGTAATCGAACCGGCCCTCGAGGGCGCGCGCCTCCTTCAGCCCGTGCCCCAGGATCTCGCGGAACCCGATCACGATATCGGCCACCTGGACGCCGGTGTCGTCGATGTAGTTCTGCACCTCGACCGCGTGGCCGAAGAAGCGCAGGCAGCGGGCCAGCGTGTCGCCCAGGACAGCGTTGCGCAGGTGGCCGATGTGGGCCGCCTTGTTCGGGTTGATGTTGGTGTGCTCGACGATGATCTTGCCGGCGCCCGACGCCGGGCGCGGAGGGGAGGCGATCTCGCGCGCCAGGGAGCGCGCCGCGGCGCCGCGATCGAGAAAGACGTTCAGGTAGCCGGCGCCGCCCGCCTCCACGCGCGCCACTCCGGCCAGCGCGGGAAAGGCGGCCGCCAGCTCCTGGGCGATCGAGCGCGGCGGGCGCCGCAGCGTCTTGGCCAGCTCGAACGCGATCGGCGACGCGAGATCGCCCATGCCGGGCCGGGGAGGGTACTCGACGGCGATCGCCGCCGGCTCCGTCCCGTAACGCGAGCGCAGCAGCTCCGCGAGCGCGCGCGCGACCTCCTGCTTGAGCGACTCCACGCCGTGTCCTCCGAGCGTGGAGTATACCAGCGGGCCCGCGGCGCGCCCGGCGCGGGAGGCGCGCGGACACTGATATAAGATGATCGCGTGCGCTCTTCAGGCCCGCGGTCGCTTCTGCGCGTCGGTTCTTTCCTGCTCCTCCTCGATGCCTCGTGCGCTCCCTCGAGCGACCGCCGGCCCGCGGGTCCGCCGGTCGTCGAGTCCCCGGGGAACGATGGGGATCGGAGCGCGCCGGTGCCGGGCGAGGGGAGCGGCGCCGGCGCCCCGCAGGTCCCGCCCGCCGAGACCGGCCTGCGGCTTCTGTCCCAGGGCGACCTGAAGGGGGCGGAGCCGTATCTGGCGGCGGCGCTCAAGAGCGCGCCGCGCGATCGGCGCCTTCTGGAGGCGCTGGGATCGATCGAAGCCCGGACGGACCGGCTGAAGCAGGCCGAGGATCGGTTTCGCGCCGCCCTGGAGATCGAGCCCACCTCGATCAACGCCCGCATCGGCCTGGCAGCAGTGCTGGTCGATACCGGCCGGTACGTCGAGGCGCAGGCGGCGCTCGCCGACGTCCTGAGACGCGATCCGGGCAACCCCACGGCGCGCCTGAAGGGGGCGCTCCTGGCGACGCGGCTCGGTCGCACGGCGGAGGCGGAGACCGGAGCGCGCGGCCTGATCGCGGCCCGGCCGGCGAGCGCCGAGGCGCATTACGTCCTCGGTCTGGCCCTGGAGCAGCGCGGCGCCTTCGCCGAGGCGGCCGGCGAGATGCGCCGCGCCCAGGATCTCGCGCCCGGGCACCCCGGCGCGCTGAGCCATCTCGTGACCCTCGCGACCCGGCTGGGGCGCGGCTCGGAGGCCGCCCGATGGCGCGGCGCGCAGCAGGAGATGCTGGCGCGGCTGCACGTGGAGAACCGCGTGCGCGACCATCGCCTGAAGGGGGTCGAGGCGTTCAACCGCGACGACTACCCCGTGGCGCTGCAGGAGTTCCTGGCGATTGCCCGGGAGGACCCGAACGATCCCCAGGTCTACCTGCATCTCGGCTCGACCTACATGGCGCTGGGCCGCATGGAGGACGCCCGGAGCGCGCTCGAGCGCTGTCTGGCGCTCGCCCCTCGCGACGATCGGGCCCTGGCCGAGCTCGGCCGTCTGGACGCGCTCGGAAACCGCTTCGACGAGGCGATCGACGTGCTGCACAAGGCGATCGTTCTCAATCCCGAATTCGCCGAGCCGCACTACTATCTGGCGGGCGTGTACATGGCGATGGGCCAGGCGGATCGCTACCGGCAGGAGCTGGCGATCTACGAGTCCCTCAGGTCGCGCTCCCGTGGCCAGGCTCTGGAGATCAAGCCGGAGAGCGCGCCGTGAGTAGACGATTCTGTTCCGCCCTGCTCCTGCTGGCCGCCGGGGCGTGGCTCACCGCCTGCGACACGGGCAGGCGCGCCCCGGTCGAGGCGCCTCCGGCGCCCGCCGCGGCCGATCCGGTGGCGGCCCAGCCGGAAGGCGCGCGCTTCGAGGACGTCACGGCCGAGGCGGGCATCCATTTCGTGCACGTCAACGGGACGACCGGGCAGAAGTACATCCTGGAGACGCTTGGCTCGGGCGTGTGCGTCTTCGACTACGACGGCGATGGGCTCCAGGACCTCTATTTCGTGCAGAGCGGCCGCCTGCCGGGCTTCGCGCCGCGCGGGCCGCTGCGCGCCGCCCTGTACCGCAATCTGGGGCACGGCCGCTTCGAGGACGTCACCGAACGGGCGGGGGTCGGCGGCCCCGACCGCTACGGCTTCGGCTGCACCGCGGCCGACATCGACGGCGACGGGGACCGCGATCTGTACGTGACCTATTACGGGCCGAACGTCCTGTACCGCAACAACGGCGACGGCACCTTCACCGATGTCACCGACAGGGCCGGGGTCGGCTGCCCGCTCTGGTCGACCAGCGCCGCCTTCGCGGACGCCGACGGCGACGGCGATCTCGACCTCTACGTGGCGAACTACGTCGCGTTCGACGAGAAGAACAATCTGTATTGCGGGGAGAACCGTCCCGGCTGGCGCACCGTCTGCCACCCGCGCAACTTCGATCCCCAGCCCGATGTCTTCTACCGCAACCGGGGCGACGGCACCTTCGAGGATGCGACCCGCGCCGCCGGGATCGTCGACACGACCGGGAAGGGGCTGGGGGTCGTCTGGGGCGACTACGACGGCGACGGCGACCAGGACCTCTACGTCGCGAACGACGA
>CAYLND010000092.1:0-14163 GCA_964384905.1 uncultured Acidobacteriota bacterium | reverse complement strand
GCCATCATTACGCCGAGGCTCTCGCCCGAGCCGGACTCGAATATGCCCGGCGCGAGCGGCTCCGCGTCGTGCCGATCTGTCCTTTTGTCCGCTCGTTTCTGGCCCATCACTCCGAGTACCTGCCGCTGGTCGACGAACATTGGATTCCGATACTTAAGTAGCAGCGCGAAAGGGGCTGGACAGCGTCATTATGCTGTCGAAGGAACCTGAGGAGAGGATCATGACGGCCCCAGTCACGACGGCACTGCCGGGCGCCATTGTCGCCCTGGCATCACGCGCCGACCAGCTCTTTCCGACGCTGACCGCGGCGCAGCTCGAGCGGTTCGCGGCTCATGGCCGGATGCGAACCGTGACTGCCGGGGAGGAGCTGTGTCGCGCGGGCGAGCCCGGCCTTTCGGCGGCCGGCCTGCCCGGATCGGGCGCCGCCGCCTGATGCAGCAGCCGCCGCTCCGCCTCCAGCTCCTCGGCCGTCATGTAATGCCTCTCGGAGACGCGGCGGATCGCCAGGTTGCACAGGAATCCGGCGGCGAGGACGCCGGCCATGATCTGCATCGTCAGGCTGTACGCCTCCGCCTTCGCCACGCCGCGCTCGATCTGGAACTGCCGGATGTAGTTCACCAGCACCGGGCCGAGCACGCCCGCCATCGACCAGGCGGTCAGGAGCCGCCCGTGGATGGCGCCCACGAACTGGGTGCCGAAGACGTCGGCGAGATAGGCGGGTATGGTGGCGAACCCGCCGCCGTACATGGTCAGGATGAGACAGACGCACGCCACGAACAGCGGCACGCTGCCGATCCGTCCGGTGAGCGGCACGGAGGCGTACAGGAGCGCCCCGAGAGAGAAGAAGACCGCGTAGGTGCGCTTGCGGCCGAGATAATCCGACAGCGAGGCCCACGCGATGCGTCCGCCGATGTTGAACAGGCTGAGCAGGCCGACGAAGCCCGCCGCCGCCGAGGGCGTGACGGCGCCCTTGAAGATCTCCTGGATCATCGGCGACGCCTGACCGAGCACGCCGATGCCGGCCGTCACGTTGAGACAGAGCACCGCCCAGAGCAGCCAGAACTGCGGCGTGCGCAGGGCCGTGCCCGGGCGCACGTGCCCGCACGCCACCAGGGCGCGCTCGTCCGCCGGCGGCGTCCAGCCGGATGGCCGCCAGCCGGGCGGCGGCAGCCGGAACAGGAACGCGCCGGCGATCATCGAGGAGAAATACGCCAGTCCCATCACGACGAGCGTCTGCCAGACCCCGACCGAGGTCGCGGAGGCGAAGCGCGACATGAGCGCGTCCGACAGCGGGGCGGCGATCAGCGCGCCGCCGCCGAACCCCATGATCGCCATCCCGGTCGCCATGCCGCGCCGGTCCGGGAACCACTTGATCAGCGTCGAGACCGGCGACACGTAGCCGAGCCCCAGACCGCAGCCCCCGATCACGCCGTAACCGAGGTAGACGAGGCCGATCCAGTGCCGCTCGACGCCGAGCGCCGCGATCAGGAACCCCCCGCCCCAGCAGCAGGCCGCGACGACGCCGACCTTGCGCGGTCCGGCGCGCTCCAGCCACGTGCCGGCGAAGGCCGCCGACAGCCCCAGGAAGACGATCGCCAGCGTGTAGATCCACCCCAGCGTCGTGAGCTTCCAGTCCCCGGGGGCGGACCCGGTGATGCCGATGGCGCGGCTCAGCGGCAGGTTGAACACGCTGATGGCGTACGCCTGGCCGATGCACAGATGGATCAGGAGGGCGGCCGGCGGCACCAGCCAGCGGTTGAATCCGGGCCTTGCGACGATGCGCTCTCTGGAGAGAAGCCCGGCCATCGTGTCCCCGGACGCGCCGTGGCGGGCGACCGCGCCCGCGGCGGCGCATTGTAGCGCGCCCGCCGCCATCACTGGAACGCGGCTAAAATGCGCCCACCGCGGGATGGAATCCCGCCAGCTCTACAACGATCGGAGGGAGGGTGTCATGCCTGAACCGCGCGAAGTCTATATGGCCCGCAAGGATCGCTGGCTTCCCAGAGCCGTGGGGACGCTGGTCGTCGTCGGGCTGGTCGTCGTCGGGATCCTGTCGTCGATCGCCTACGTGCCGGCCGGTCACGTCGGCGTGCTCACCCTGTTCGGCCAGGTGACCGGCGAGGTGCTGCCGGAGGGGACGCACCTGATCTCGCCGTTCAAGACGAACAACAAGATGCCGATCCGCACGCAGGAGATCAAGGAGACCGCCAGCGTGCCATCCGAGGAGGGGCTGATCATCACGCTCGACACGTCCCTGCTGTTCCACCTCGACCCGCAGAAGGCCTCCGAGGTGTACCAGAAGATCGGCCCGGACTACCTGAACGTGGTCGTCGAGCCGAACCTGCGCTCGGCGATCCGCTCGGCCACCGCGGCGCACAACGCCAACGCCCTGTACACGGGGGCGCGCGAGGAGGTCGCCCTCCAGGTGCAGAAGGAGCTGGCGGGACAGCTCGGCCCGCGCGGCATCGTGATCGAGAACATCCTGCTGCGCGACGTGCAGCTGCCGGCGATGCTGAAGTCCTCGATCGAGGCGAAGCAGCAGGCCGAGCAGGACGCCCTGCGCATGACCTTCGTGCTGCAGAAGGAGAAGCAGGAGGCCGAGCGCAAGCGGATCGAAGCCCAGGGGATCGCCGACTTCCAGCGCATCGTGGCGCAGGGGATCAGCCCGCAGCTCCTGGAGTGGAAGGGGATCGAGGCGACCGAAAAGCTGGCGATGAGCGACAACGCGAAGGTGATCATGATCGGCAGCCCGCGCACCGGTCTGCCGCTGATCTTCGAGCCGAAATAGGCGCCGGAGCGAGGCGCGGCCCCTGGCGGCCGTGCCGCGCTAGCGCGGGAAGGCGAACTTGATCTCGGGCGCCACGCGCTCGGCGTCCGCGACCTTGTACATCTGCCGCGGGACGCAGTTCAGCATGTGGGCGAAGAAGACGTACGGGATCTGCTCGATGCGGGTGTTCAGGATGGTGACCGAGTCGTTGTAGAACTCGCGCCGGTCGGCGATCTCGTTCTCCAGCTCGGTGATGCGCCCCTGCAGCTGAAGGAAGTTCTGGTTGGCCTTCAGCTCGGGGTAGTTCTCCACCACGGCGAACAGGCTCTTCAGCGCGCCCGCCATCTGCGAGCCGGCCTCGGCCTTGGCGGCGGGACCCTGGGCGGCCAGATAGCGCGTGCGCGCCGCGATCACCTTCTCGAGGGTCTCGCGCTCGTACTGCATGTACCCCTCGCACACCTTCACCAGCCTCGGGATCTCGTCGTAGCGCTGCTTCTCGAGGACCTCGATGTTCGACCACGACCGGTCGACGTTCACCCGCACGCCGATGAGCTGGTTGTAGATGCCGACCAGGTAGCCCACGACGACCACGACCGCGAGCAGGAGACCGATTACAAAGATGAAGCCCATTCCGTCCTCCTCATTGGCGCGGACGCCGGGGATCGGTTCGCGGGCGGCCGACGAACCGAATATAGGCGGGAGGTGCGGGCGCGCAAGGTGCCGCCACCAGAACCGCCGGGCGCCGGGGACGGTACCCCGGCCGCGGTTGCCCCGATCATCGGTTGGGGGCATAGTTAGGCGATGAGACGATCTTCGGCAGGCATGCCGGCATTGCTCGCGATCGCGCTTCTGCCGGCCTGCTCGCGGGGCCGCCCGAGCCCGCCGCCCGGCCTCCCCGGCGATGGCACGCGCCGCATGGCCGAGCGCCTGCAGCAGCTGGCGCGCGCCACGAGCGTGATGGAAAACCCGTTCATGAACGCGGCCCGGGCCGAGCATCTGCGCGCCGAGCTGGAGGGGACATTCAGCCCCCAGGCCTATTTCGAGCTGCAGGCGCATTACGCCGAAGAGCTGATGAAAAGCGGCAAGGTCCAGGAGTCGATCCAGGCGCTGATCGATCTGCAGAAAACGGCGGAGGGGAGCGCCACGCCGCCCAACGCCCGCAGCCGGAGCTTCATGAGGCACGAGCTCGCGCTCGCGTACCTGCGTCTCGGCGAGCAGGAGAACTGCCAGGCGCACCACAACACGGAGTCCTGCCTGATGCCGATCCGGGGCGGCGGCGTGCACGGCCGCGCGCGCGGCTCGACGGAGGCGACCCGCATCCTGCTCGAGCAGCTCCGGGAGCATCCCGGCGATCTCGACGCCCGCTGGTGGCTGAATATCGCGGCGATGACGCTGGGCGACTATCCCGACAAGGTGCCGCCGCAGTGGCTCATCCCCCCGAGCGCCTTCGCCTCCGATTACGACATCAAGCCGTTCCACGACGTCGCCGGCGCGCTGGGCGTCGACGTGGACGATCTCGCCGGCGGCTCGATCGCCGAGGACTTCGACGGTGACGGCTACCTCGACATCATGGCCTCCTCGAACGGGACGCACGGCCAGCTGCGCCTGTTCCACAACAACGCCGACGGCACCTTCAGCGAGCGCACCGCGCAGGCCGGCCTGACCGGCGAGGTCTGGAGCCTGAACATCCTGCAGACCGACTACGACAACGACGGCCACCCCGACGTGCTGATGCTGCGCGGCGGGTGGCTGGAGAAGGCGGGCCACCTGCCGCACTCGCTCCTGAGGAACAACGGCGACGGGACGTTCGAGGACGTCACCGAGAAGGCGGGGCTCCTCAGCCTCCGACCGACGCAGACGGCGACCTGGCTCGACTACGACAACGACGGGCGGCTCGACCTGTTCGTCGGCACCGAGTCCGAGAAGGACGACCCGAACCCGAGCGAGCTGTATCACAACAACGGCGACGGCACCTTCAGCGAGTGCGCCGCCGCCGCCGGGCTGACGATCGGCTGCTACGTCAAGGGGGTGGCCAGCGGCGACTACAACAACGACGGGCGGCCCGACCTGTACGTCTCCTGCCGCCAGGAGCCGAACCTGCTGTTCAGAAACGACGGGCCGAAGCCGGGGGGCGCCGGCCCGACCGAATGGCAGTTCACCGACGTGTCGGCGGCCGCCGGGGTCACCGAGCCGGTGAAGAGCTTCCCCGCCTGGTTCTTCGACTACGACAACGACGGCTGGCTCGACATCTTCGTGTCGGGGTACGACAGCAGAAGCGTCGGGGACTTCGCGGCCGACTACCTGAGGCTGCCCAATCCGGGCGTGCAGCCGCGTCTGTACCACAACGAGAGGGACGGCACGTTCAAGGACGTCACGCGCCAGGCGCATCTCGACCGGGTGCTTCTGTCGATGGGCTCCAACTACGGCGACCTCGACAACGACGGCTGGCTCGACTTCTACGTCGGCACCGGGAACCCGAACCTCGGGACGCTGATCCCCAACCGCATGTTCCGCAACGCCGGCGGGCGCGCCTTCCAGGACGTGACCACCTCGGGCGGCTTCGGCCACCTCCAGAAGGGACACGGCGTGTCGTTCGCCGATTTCGACAACGACGGCGACGAGGACATCTACGAGGTGATGGGCGGCGTCTACGAGGGCGACAGCTACCGCAACGTGCTGTACGAGAATCCCGGGCACGGCAACCACTGGATCACGCTGGCGCTCGAGGGGGTGCGCTCGAACCGCCCCGGCATCGGCGCCCGCATCCGGGTCACCGTCGACACGCCCGGCGGCCCGCGCGAGATCCACCGCTCCGTGTCGACCGGGGGGAGCTTCGGCTGCTCGCCGCTGCGCCAGCACATCGGTCTCGGTGACGCGCGCTCCATCGCCGAGGTGCGCGTCACCTGGCCCGCCTCGGGGATCGTGCAGACGTTCCGGAACGTCGGGATGGACGCCTTCTACCGCGTGAGGGAAGACCGGCCCGACCTGGTGCCGTTCACCCTGAAGACCTTCACCCTGGGCACGCGACCGATGGTCGCCGACGCCTCCCGCTAGCGCGGAGCGCTCACCAGGGGACGATCCATCCGCCCTTCAGCAGTCCGGAACGCGCCAGAAGCGACACCAGGAAGACGAGGACCAGACCGGCGCCTCCGGCGAGCGCCGCCCCCGACTCGAGCGACAGGAGACCCACGAGCGACTTCTCGCCGCGGTCGGCGATGACGAAGGTGGTCTCGTCGGTTCCCTTGCCGATCATCACCTCGTCCTCCGGCTTCGCCGGCTCCGCCTGGGCGACCTGCTCGCGCGCCAGATCGTCCTGGACGGCGCGCACCGCGTTCCCCCATTCCTCGGTGCTGATCGTTCCGTCATGGTCGGTGTCGAACGTCTTCATCCGCGCCGCGTCGTGCTTCAGGGCCCGCAGGCGATCGTTGAGCGCGAGCTTGCGCTCCTGCCCCAGGTCGCGCAGCCGCCGCACCGTGCCGGCGACGAGCATTTTCTGACCCTGGACGATCCACCACTCGGTGTACCGCTTCCGGCCGCCGAGCCAGCCCCCGCTGCTGTCGATGTTCCGGTAGCTCTGCGCCAGCGTCGTCTGCGCCCCGGACGGATCGACCAGGATCGAGCCGGTCGGGTCGTGCAGGTAGAACGGCTCGGACGACTCGCCGCGCTCGACCGTCTCCCACGATCGCCCGCCTCGCCCGGTCGAGCGCTCCTGCTCGACCAGGTAGCGGTAATAGACGCACGGGATGCCGGAGTAGGGCGCCGACAGCTCGCACTTCTTCTGCGCCGTCCCTTCCAGCTCGGCGAACCCCATCGCCACCGAGCGGATCCTCGACTCCGGAACGTTCTCGAGCACCCGCTTGCGCCGCAGCAATCCGAACCCCATCACCAGGAGCGCCACGCCTCCCGCCACCGCCAGAGCGTCATAGAAGAACAGGATGGTCGTCGCCCCCGTCCGCCCGTGATGGATGAAATCCAGCGTCCCCAGCAGCACCCCCACCGCGACCAACACCACCCTGAGCTTCCTCGTATCGATGTCCATCGCCCTCTCCCACCCGGACATGCCTGTGCCTCCTTCCCAATATCGGCCCCGGCCCCCGATGCCGCAACCCTCTGTCCATGGGTGTCCGGAGTTCGTCAGTTGACCGAGTCGTTGTGTGGTTGGTTTGTGTCCCACGGAATCGTCGCCGCGTGAGGCGCGAGGCGCTGCCCCGCCGGGCCGTGCGAGACCGAGCGCCCCGGGCCCCACCGCGCGCTTTCCAGCGCGGTGGGTGGGCGCGAGGCGAGCCGAGGGGAGGCTCGCGCAGCGAGCCGGACCCGTGCCCGGCGGGGCAGCGCCTCGCGCCTCACGCCGCGGGACGACCTCCGCGAGCACGCCACCTCCCTTGACCGAAGCGCGCCGCCGCGATAACGTGGCCGCTCCCTGCCAAACGGAGGCCCCGTGCACGCACAGTTTCGTAACCGCAACTCGCCGACCGGAAGCCTCAAGCGCGAGAGGCTCGCCATCATCTTTATATGCGCCGCCTCCCTGGCGCTCGCGCATGACCGGGCGGACGCCGCCGGCAGCCCGCGTCTCGGCCACGCGGTCGTCCCCACCTCCGAGTCGATCCGGCTGATCGTCGACCCGGCGCAACCGAGCTACGGCGGAACCGTGCGCATCGATCTGAGCGTGAAGGAGAAGACCGGCTCGTTCCTGCTCCACGCCCGCGACATCACCGTCGCCCGGCTGAAGCTCTCGGGCAAGGCGGGCGACGTGAGCGCGACCCACGCCGCCGAGGGGGACGCCGTCCGGATCACGGCGGCGCGGCCGCTCGAGCCCGGCTCGTACACCCTGGACATCGATTTCACGGCCGACTTCAACTCGCAGGCGGCCGGCCTGTACCGGATGCAGGTGGAAGGCGCCTGGTATTCGTTCACGCAGTTCGAGGCGGCCGATGCGCGCGGCGCGTTCCCGTGCTGGGACGAGCCGGAGTTCAAGATCCCGTTCGACGTCACGCTGGTCGTCCCGAAGGATCACCTGGCGATCGCGAACACGCCGGTGGCGAGCGAGCGCGTCGAGGGCGAGCGCCGGACCGTGGTGTTCGAGAAGACGGCGCCGCTGCCGTCGTACCTGCTGGCGATCGCCACCGGCCCGCTGGAGACCGTCCCGGTGAAGGGGATGTCGGTCCCCGGGCGCATCGTCACGGTGAAGGGGAGCGCGGCGCTGGCGCAGGAGGCGGCGCGCGCCACGCCGGTCCTGGTCGGCGCCCTCGAGAAGTACTTCGGCATGCCCTATCCGTACCGCAAGCTCGACCTTCTGGCGGTGCCGGAGTTCTGGGCCGGCGCCATGGAGAACGCCGCGGCGATCACCTTCCAGGACAACATCCTGCTGATCGACCCGCACGCCGCCGGCGTGGATCAGAGACGCGGTCTGGTGCTGGTCGCGGCGCACGAGCTGGCCCACATGTGGTTCGGGGACCTGGTCACGATGCGCTGGTGGGACGACCTGTGGCTCAACGAGTCGTTCGCGTCGTGGATGGGGGACAAGATCGGGGACGAGACCTACCCCGAGTTCAAGGCGCAGCTGGCGCAGGTCCTGTCCATGCAGACGGCGATGGAGATCGACGCGCATCCGTCCACGCGTGCCATGCGGCAGCCGGTCGAGGGGACCGAGAACCTCGACCAGCTCGCCGACGCGCTCGCCTACGACAAGGGGCAGGCGGTCCTCCTGATGTTCGAGCGCTGGCTCGGACCGCAGACGTTCCGCAAGGGCGTCGTCGAGTATCTCAAGGCGCACCGCTGGGGGAACGCCACGGCGGCCGATCTCTGGGTCGCGCTGTCGAAGGCGGCGGGCAAGGACGTGGGCGGGCCGATGGCGACGTTCCTGGATCAGCCGGGCGTGCCGCTGGTGCGGGTCGAGAGCCTGCCCGGCGGTCGCGTCCGCCTCAGCCAGCGGCGCTTCCTGAACGACGGCGCGCCGGCGCCGCGGCAGGCGATCTGGAAGATCCCGGTCCGATTGAAGTACTCCGACGGCAGGACGACCCGGACCAGAACGCTCCTGCTCGGCGAGGAGACGTACACCCTCACGCTCGAGGGGGCGCGCCGGCTCGCCTGGCTGCATCCGAACGCCGGCGAGACCGGCTACTACCGCTGGCAGGTGGCGCCGGAGATGCTGTCGACCCTGGCGGACGTCGCCCCGAAATCGCTCGACGCCCGCGAGCGGGTCGGGTTCCTGGGCAACCTGTCGGCCCTGCTCGACGCCGGACCGGTGAAGGGGGACGACTATCTCCGCCTGATCGGCCGCTTCGCCTCCGACCCGGAGCCCGACGTGGTGGAGGCGCTCCTCGGCGGTCTCGGAAAGATCAAGCGGACGTTCGTCGTCGGCGACGTGAAGGGCGACTTCGAGGGTTACGTCCGCGGCACCGTCGCGCCGGCCCTCGAGCGCATCGGCCGGACGCGCGCCGAAAGCGAGGACGCGTCCGTGACGTCCCTGCGGCCGGGGCTGCTCGAGTGGCTCGGCGAGGAGGGACACGACGAGACGGTGCTCGCCGACGCCGCCCGCATGGTCCGCGCCGGTCTCGACGATCCGGCGGCGTTCGACCCGACGCTGGCCGGCGCCGTCGTCCGCCTCGCCGCCCGGCACGCCGACCTGGATCTGTTCAGGGAGTATCGCAAGCGTTTCGAGTCGGCGCGCGTGCCCGAGGAGCGCCTGCGCTACCTGGAGGGGCTCGGCTCGTTCCGCAAGCCCGAGATCATCGAGGCGGCCCTGGCGTACGCGCTCGAGGGCCCGCTGCGACCCCAGGAGCTGATGTCGATCCCGGGCAACATCGCCTCGGAGCCCGAGGACCAGGCGCTGGTCTGGGACTGGATGACCCGGAACTTCAAAACGATCACCGCGCGCGTCCCTCCCAACTACGGGATCGAGCTGGTCCATCTCGCCGGCGGCTGCTCGACCGATCTCCTCGATGCGGCGCGCGCCTTCTTCGCGAGCCCCGAGCACGATCTGCCGGGCGTGTCCACGGAGCTGGAGAAGGTGGCCGACCAGGTCCGCGACTGCGCCGCGCTCCGCCGGCGCGAGCAGCCCGCCGTCGCCGCGTTTCTCCACCAGCAGCAGTCTCTCGCCGCCGCGTCGGCCCGACCGGGGACGGGCGGCCCCTGACACGCGCGGGGGCGCGGCTCGCGGTGGTTCCGGGCGTCAGAGGGATCCGCTGTTGGCGCGCGCGATGAAGTTCTCGAGAGTCGTGATCGTGACCTTGTCGGCATGAAGCAGGTGCTTCCTCAGCCCGCCGGAGGTGTAGAAGTTCCGGAGCTTCCAGCCTTCGCCTCCGAGCACCAGGTACGCGCTCGCGTAGTCCCCCGAGAGAACCGCGTCGGCCAGGGAGATCACCTCGAACGGCACCTTCTGCTCGGCGGTCCCTGACACCTGCTGCCACTTCAGCGAGATCAGATGCCTGCTTCCGTTCGATTCGGCGAGCACGTCGACGACGTGTCGACCGGATCCGAGGCGATCGCCGATGTCGACCTGCCTCCGGCACGAATAGCCACCGCGGGCCAGAGCCGGCAGCACCATCTGCTCGAGGACCGTCCCTGTGGTCGTGTCGCGTGGGGCCATGGTCAGAGATTGCGGAGCGCGAAGACTTCCTCGGCCGGAGTCCGGTCGCCGGTGCAATTGATCATGCGTGGGGCCTTGAGAAACTCGAGCCTGTACCCGAGGGTCTCGTAGAGTCCGACGATCCGGGCGGTCGCCTGGTTCACCAGCACGACCGGGCCCTTGTGACCCGCCAGCCAGACGGCCGCCCGTTCCTGATCCCTCCACAGGAAACCACCCTTCGAATAGGAAGTGAACTCGACGTCGTAGGGCGGATCGGCGTAGACGAAATCGCCGTTCTGGAGCGGGACGTCCTCGAAATCCCGATTCATGAATTCCCATCGGGCGAAGACCTCGGCGTAGGGCGAGAAATCGCGCCTGTAGTTGATCGTCTTGTACCGGCCGAAGGGGACGTTGAACTCACCCTTCCGGTTGAACCGGCAGAGCCCGTTGTACCCGGTGCGGTTGAGGTAATAGAAAAGGGCCGCGGCCTCCGCCGTCGGCGCTCCACCATCCGTCAGAAGCGAGTTGAACCGCGCCCGATGACGGTAGAACGGCCGCTCGGCGTTACTCATCTCGAGATCGGTCCTCAGCCCGCGCTTCAGCCAGAGATAGAAATTGACCAGGTGCGGGTTCACGTCGTTGAGAAGGGCGCGCTCCGGCATCAGCCCGAGGGTGACCGCCAGACCGCCACAGAAAGGCTCGACGAGACGGCGGCGCCGGTGCTTCTTCCAGAGCGGGAGGAGGTGCGGGACCTGCCAGCGCTTCCCACCGGCCCACTTCAGAGGAGGCCGGAACGGCGCTCGCGCGGCCGCGCCAGCCGTGCTGCCCCGCGTTCGAATTGTGCGGATGGATCCCATCTCGGCCCATGATACCAAATCCGAATTGACCGAATGGACCGGCGTCAGCGTGGTCGCGAGCCGTAGTAATCTCCCGCCGATGGACTCCGCGGTCCCTCAGTCCTTCTGCAGATCCTCGCCGGCAGCCCAGCGTCCCAGGAAAGTCGCGATGTCGTGTCCGACGTCGCGCGTGTCGTCGGAAAGAAACTTGATGTAGTTGCCGCCGAACATGCCGATCCCCGAGTTCTTCATGTGCGTGAACTCGGCCAGCACCCTGCCGCTCGAGTCCTTGACCGTTCCCGAGACCTGGACGCCGCTCTTGCCCGCCCCGAAGCCGCCCCAGTATCGCTTGGCCTTGCTTCCTGGATTGATGGTCACGAACCGGCCCTCGACGACCAGAGCGTTCTCGGGAAGCGGCGCCGTCTCGGCCGGCAGCACCCCCTTGAACCTGCCGTCGTCGATCACCGTCTTCTTGAACGACTCGACCAGGATGCCGGGGCCGTTCTTCACCATCTCCGTGACGGCCTCGGTGCGTTTCTCGTTCTTGGCGTCGTCGCCGCCGGTTCCACGGTCGACCCCATCCGTCGAGAACGGCCGGATGACGACCGGCACGCCTCCTTTGAGCGTGGCGACTTTGAGGTGGATCTCGTCCAGGCAGCCCTCCGTGATGTTCATGGGATCCTTCGGTTTCGACGACGCCAGGCCGATCGTCGCGAGCGACAGCAGACAGCCGATCGCCAGACAGCCTTTCATTCGCATCATGTTCTCCTCCCCCAGGAGTGTCCTGCGACCCGTGTTGGCGGCATTATGCCAGAGACCGCGGGGGCCGCGGCGCGCGGCGCACCTATGCTATGATTCGGCTCCCGCGCGCACCCCGATTCACGATGCGGTGGCGGCCGGAAGGCCCTGTCCCCTGGGCGTTTGAGGCCGCCGCCTCTCCGGGCGCCCGGCGCGCCGGAGATCTCGAACATGGCGAAGCTGATGACCATGAAGGAGGCCGTGGCGCGCTTCGTGCGCGACGGCGACCTGGTCGTCATGGAAGGGTTCACGCACCTCATTCCGTTCGCGGCCGGTCACGAGATCATCCGGCAGCGCCGTCGCGACCTGACCCTCGCCCGCCTGACGCCCGACCTGATCTACGACCAGCTCATCGCCGCGGGCTGCGTCAAGAAGATGATCTTCTCCTGGGCTGGCAACCCGGGGGTCGGGCCGCTGCACGCGTTCCGGCGGGCGGTCGAGCAGGGGCGGCCGCGACCGCTGGAGATCGAGGAGTACACGCACTTCGGCATGGTGCTGCGCTTCATGGCCGGCGCCTCCAACCTGCCGTTCCTGCCGACGCGCAACTATCCCGGCACCGACCTGACGAACGTCAATCCGGCGTTCAAGAAGGTGCGCTCGCCGTACTCCGACGAGGAGCTGTGGTGCGTGCCGGCTCTGCGGCCGGACGTGACCATCGTGCACGCGCAGCGCGCCGACGCCGACGGCAACACGCAGATCTGGGGTCTGTACGGCGTGCAGAAGGAGGCGGCGTTCGCCAGCCGGCGGGTCATCGTGTCGGTCGAGGACGTGGTCGAGCCGTCGGTCATCCGCTCCGATCCGAACCGCACGCTCATCCCCGGCGCGATCGTCAGCGCCGTGGTGCGCGAGCCGTTCGGCGCGCACCCGTCCTTCGTGCAGGGGGCGTACGACCGCGACAACGATTTCTACGTGCAGTGGGACGCGATCACGCGCGACGAGACGTCGTTTCAGAAGTATCTGGACGAGTGGGTGTACGGCTGCGAGGACCGCGCCGCCTACGTTCGCAAGATAGGGGCGCGCCGCGCGGAGCTTCAGGCCGACCGGCAGATGTGCGCCCCGGTCAACTACGGGTTCTGATGGCCGACTACACGACCTCCGAGCTGATGGTGTCGCGCGCCGCCAAGGAGCTGAAGAACGGCGACGTCGTCTTCGTCGGCATCGGCGTGCCGTCGCTCGCCGTCAACCTGGCCTACCGCATGCACGCGCCCGGGCTGTGCATGATCTACGAGTCCGGCGCCGTCGGCTGCGTGCCGACGCGCCTGCCGATCTCGATCGGCGACCCGTGCCTGGTCACCGGCTCGCTCGCGGTCGTCCCGATGCTCGACGTGTTCAATCTCTACCTGCAGCGCGGCCTGATCGACGTCGGCTTCCTGGGCGGGGCGCAGGTCGACCGCTTCGGCAACATCAACTCGACCGTCATCGGCGACTACCGCAAGCCGAAGGTGCGCCTGCCGGGGAGCGGCGGCGCCTGCGAGATCGCCGCCCTGGCGAAGCGGGTCGTGATCACCATCGCCAACTCGAAGCGCACCCTGCCGGAGCGGGTCGACTTCGTCACCAGCCCCGGCTACCTGCGCGGCGG
Organism: uncultured Acidobacteriota bacterium; assembly: GCA_964384905.1. Lineage (GTDB taxonomy): Bacteria > Acidobacteriota > Polarisedimenticolia > Gp22-AA2 > Gp22-AA2 > Gp22-AA3. The sequence goes on along the minus strand of CAYLND010000092.1, from coordinate 616 downwards.
GCGCGAGCGCGAGTCGCTCGGCCTCGCGGGCGGCCCCGAGCTGGTGATCACCGACATGGGCGTGTATCGGTTCGACCGCGAGACGCGCGAGATGGTCCTGGTGTCGCTCCACCCCGGGATCACGGTGCAGACGATCAAGGACAACATCGGCTGGGACGTGAAGGTGGCCGGCGATCTGACGACGACCGCGCCGCCCACGCCCGAGGAGATCCGGATCATCCGCGAGGAGCTCGATCCGCGCGGCATCTTCCTGCGCTCGAAGGCGGGGTAGGGCGCGGGTCCGGGAGGCGGGAGGCAATGCCATGAGAAGGAAGCCGAAGGCACGCAAGCGCGCCGGGCGCGGCGCCGCCGGAAGACGTCGCGGCACCGGCAGGCGAGAGAGGCGGATGTCGCGGCGCTCGCGGCCGCTCCTGCAGGACTCGGCGCTGGCCAAGGCGACGGCCAGGGCGGCCGCGTCGATCAAGACGTCGCTGGCCGAGGAGCCGGCGATGCTCGCCGAGGACGCGCTCAAGGCGGCCGAGCAGCTCGGCATGCTCCTCGACGATCCGGAGACCGAGGACGACACCGAGACGGGAGAGGAGGAGTATTTCCTGCGCGCGCGGCGCGACGCCTCCTC
>CAYLND010000091.1:0-14246 GCA_964384905.1 uncultured Acidobacteriota bacterium | reverse complement strand
GGCCCGCTCGGACGGCCTGACCGGCGGCGTCGGACTGCGGCTCGACGCGCATCCGGCGCTGGTGCTGAGGGCGACCTTTCGTGGAATACGGGGCCGGATCGATCTGCCGGCGCTCGACGAGCCGGCGCGGCTGTCGATCGAGGGCTCGTTGGGCTCCCGGGGCCGGGCCGTCGTGACCTCCGGATGGTCCCGCGGCGGCGACGGCTGGACCACGGTGACCATCAACTTCCGCTTCTAGATCACGCCACGACCAGGCGCGCGCCCAGGGCCTCGAGCGCGCCCTTCGCCTTGTCGAGCGTTTCCCGATGCTCGGTCTCGGGGTCGGAGTCGGCCACGATCGCCCCGCCGACCCGCAGGTGCGCCTGTCCATCGACGCAGACCAGTGTGCGAATCACGATGCTGAAGTCCATCGATCCGTCGAGCGACAGGTAGCCGATCCCGCCCGAGTAGACCCCGCGCTCCTCCCGCTCCAGCTCGTCGATGATCTCCATGGCCCGCACCTTCGGGGCGCCGGTCATCGAGCCTCCTGGAAACAGGGCGCGCAGCAGATCGACCCGATCCGAGTCGGGCCGGAGGCTGCCGGACACGGTCGTGACCAGATGATGCACCGTGGCGAACGACTCCAGGGCGCACAGCCGTTCGACCCGGACGCTGCCGGTCTCGCAGACGCGGCCCAGATCGTTGCGCACCAGGTCGGCGATCATGACGTTCTCGGCCCGGTCCTTGGCGCTCGCTGCGAGCTCGCATGCCAGCCGGCGGTCCTCTTCCGTCGTCTGTCCTCGCGGCCGCGTGCCCTTGATCGGGCTGCTCAGGACCCGTTCGCCGCGCAGCGACAGGAAGCGCTCCGGCGAGGCCGAGGCGACCTGGAAATCGCCGGCGTCGAGGTAGGCCGAGAACGGGGCCGGGTTCAGCCGGGCGAGATCGGCGAACAGCCGGACGGGATCTCCGTCGAAGGGACAGGCGATGCGATGGGACAGATTCACCTGATAAAGATCCCCGGCCGCGATGTAGCCCAGTGCGCGGTCGATCGCGCGAAGGTAGGCCTCTTTGTCCGTCTGCAGCGTCGCGGTGCGCCCGAGCCGCCCGCCGGAGGAGGAGGGCACCGGCCGCGGCATCGACGGCTGGCCCAGGAGCGTCCCGGCCAGATCGCGCAGCCCGGAGGCGGCCCGCGCCTCCCACTGTCTCTCGTCCGCGGCCCCCAGACCGGTGGCCACCAGGTAGACTCGCCGCTCGCGGTGATCGAAGACCGCGGCGCGGTCGTACAGCCCGAACCACGCGTCCGGCCGGCCGAGCGGGTCGGGTGGCGCGGCCGGGAGCCGTTCCACGGCGCGCCGCAATCCGTACCCGAGGTACCCAATCGCCCCGCCGGCGAACGGCAGACCCGGAGCGGAGCGGCCGACCACGCCGGCCGGGGCCAGCGAGCGCAGGAAATCGAAGGGATCGCGCAGGTGACGCGTCTCGAGAGGCCGGCCGAGAACCGGCGCCGGCACGAGGGTCGCTTCGTCCCGGCGGATCGAGACCGCCAGCAGGGGGTCCCAGGCCAGGATGGAATAGCGCGAGGCCGGATGATCCTCGAGACCGCTTAACAGGAGAACTGGATGTCTGCGGCCGCCGAGACGCTGCAGCGCCTCCACGGGATCGAGCCAGCCGGGACACGCCTCGATCACCGGGCGCGGAGGCGGGGCGACGGGGAGCAGGGGCGGGGTCACCGGGTCGTCCCCCCGTCCCGGCGCGCGCTCCCGGCGCCGCACTCGAGACGAACGAGCTCGCGGTAACCGTCCCGGAGACGCCGGGTCACCGGACCCGGCGCGCCCGCGCCCACCGGTCGTGCGTTGATGGCGATCACCGGCAGCACCTCCCACGAGGTGTTGGTCAGGAAGACCTCGTCCGCGGTCCCGAGGAGGGCGGCCGGGAGGGCTTCCTCCGCGCATCCGATCGAGGCCTGGCGCGCCAGCTCGACGACCGCCGCGCGCGTGATTCCCGGCAGCCCGCCCGCCGGCACCGGTGGCGTTCGCAGCCGGCCACCATGCACCAGGAACAGATTGCTGGCCGTGCCCTCCGTCAGGTGGCCGGCCTCGTCCAGGAGGATCGCCTCGAACGCCCCGGCCTGCGCCGCCTCGCGACGGGCCAGGACGGAGGTGAGGCGCGCGATCGACTTGATCGCGGGATCGAGAGCCGCGGGCGCGATCTGCCGGCGGCGCGCGACCGCGACACGCACGCCGTCACGGTACAGCGCCGGGTCGAGACCGGCGAAGCGCGTGGCCGCGATCACCACGCTCGGCGGCCCCTCCGCCCCCACGTAGTCGCCGGGTCGACCCGGTCCGCGCGTGACCGTGATCCGGATGCGCGCGTCCGGCAGACGGTTCCTGTCCAGCACCTCGCGCGTGGCGGCCGACAGATCGGACGCCGGGACCGGCAGGACCAGATCGATCCCGGCGGCCGAGCGCGCCAGCCGTTCGAGGTGGCGCCCCTCGCGGAACACCACGCCGCCGACCGAGCGCATCGACTCGAAGATCCCGTCCCCGAACAGGAAGCCGCGGTCGAAGACCGACAGGAGCGCCTGCGGCTCCTCGACCAGCCGGCCGTTCACGTGGACCCACATAGGATTCGTCCGGGTCGGGCTAGACGCCCTGGGCGATCTCCCGGGCGACGAGCGATTCCACGGGGGAAGGTGGAGCGACGCGCGGCTCGGGCGACGGCCGGCGCGGCGCCGGGGCGATGGGATTGTAGAGCGTGTCGCGCTCGACGGGCACCCGGCCCGCCTCCTCGATCAGGGCGATCATCTGACCCACGCTGATCATCTGGGGAGACGTCGAGCCGGCCCGGTGATAGATCTCCTCGGTCACCACGGTGCCGTCGAGGTCGTCCGCCCCGAAATGCAGACCGGCCTGCGCCACTCTCGGCGTCATCATGATCCAGTACGCCTTGATGTGCGGAAAGTTGTCGAGCATCAGCCGGCCCACCGCCAGGTTGCGGAGCTCGTCCGACGCCCCCGGCTTGGGCAGATGCGACAGCCGCGTGTTCTCCGGATGGAACGCCAGCGGAATGAAGGCCATGAAGCCGCCCGTCTCGTCCTGGGCCTCGCGCAGGAGGAGCAAGTGATCGATGCGCTCCTCGAGCGTCTCGACGTGGCCGTACATCATCGTGGCGTTGCTCCTCAGCCCCAGGCGATGCGCCGTCTTGGCGATCTCCATCCAGCCGCGGTGATCGATCTTCCCCTTGAACAGCACCTGGTGGGCGTGATCGGTCAGGATCTCCGCCCCACCGCCCGGTATCGAGCCCAATCCGGCGCCCTTGAGCTGGCGCAGGACCTCCTCCGCGGTCATGGCGAAGTTCTCCGCCATGGCGGCGATCTCGACCATGGTGAACGCCTTCACGTGCACCTCCGGGCGCACGCGCTTCATCGTCCGGATGATGTCGAGGTAATAGGAGAACGGCAGATCGGGGTTCACGCCGCCGACCATGTGGATCTCCCGGATCGGCGCGTCGGCGTGCTCCAGCATCCGCCGCTCGACGTCCTGCGGCGACAGGACGTATGCGTCCTTCTGGCGATCGGTGCGGTAGAAGGCGCAGAATTTGCACCCGGCCACGCAGATGTTCGTGTGGTTGATGTGCTGGTTGACGATGTAGTACGCCACGCCGCCGTGCCGTCTCTCGCGGACTTCGTTGGCCAGGACGCCGACCGCCAGCAGGTCCGGATGGCGATACAGGGCCATCCCGTCCGCGGCGGACAGCCGCTCTCCCGCCAGCACCTTGTCAAGGATCGACCCGAGACCGGCGGCCGCGACGTAGCGTTTCTGGAACGGGGTCATGCGTGTCCCGTGCGGCGGTGGGGCGCCGAGCCGACGCGCACGTGCCGGTGGGTGGCGTCTTCCTCCGGGGCGGTCAGCAGCTCGCCCAGCCGGGTGCGCGTATTCTCCAGAGCCATCGAGCACAACGTGCCGCACATCGTGCACACGGCCTTGTCGTAATCCTCGCTCATCCGGCGGATCTCCCTCGCCTTGTCGGGATCGAGGGCGAGGCGGTACTGCCCCTCCCAGTCGAGCTGCTTGCGATAGTGCGACATCTGATCGTCGCGCTCCTTGGCGCCGAACACGCCCTTGGCCAGATCGCCCGAGTGCGCGGCGATCTTCGTGGCGATGACTCCGTCCCGCACGTCGGCAACGGTCGGCAGCCGCAGATGCTCCGCCGGGGTCAGGTAGCACAGGACGTCAGCCCCGGCCGCGGCGGCGACCGCGCCGCCGACCGCCCCGGTGATGTGGTCGTAACCGGCCCCGACGTCGCTGGTGAGGGGACCCAGGACGTAGAACGGCGCCCCCTGGCAGACGCGTTTCTCGATCTGCACGTTCGCCTCGATCTGGTGGATCGGAACGTGGCCCGGCCCCTCGATCATCACCTGCACCGAACGCTCGCGCGCCCGCCGCGTCAGCTCCCCGAGCGTCAGGAGCTCCTGGATCTGGGCGGCGTCGGTGGCGTCTCCCGTCGCGCCGGGGCGGATCCCGTCGCCCAGGGACAGGGTCATGTCGTACTCGCGGGCGATCTCCAGCAGGCGGTCGTAATGCGTGTACAGCGGGTTTTCCTCGCCAGTTCGGGCCATCCAGGAGGCCAGCATCGAGCCGCCGCGCGACACGATGCCGGCGATCCGGCCGTCGGCATCCAGGCGGCGCACCGCCGCGCGCGTGACGCCGCAGTGCACGGTCACGAAGTCGACGCCGTCGTGGGCGTGCTTCTCGATCACGCCGAACAGGTCGTCCGCCGTCAGGTCGTGGACCGAGCCCCGATCCGCGACCGCCTGGTAGATCGGCACGGTTCCCAGGATCACCGGGCAGCGCCTCTGGATCTCGCGGCGGACGGCGTCCAGCTCGTCCCCGGTCGAGAGGTCCATGATCATCTCGGCGCCGCAGGCGATCGCCACCCGCAGCTTCTCGATCTCTTCGTGCAGCTGCTGATGATGCCCCGACGTGCCGATGTTGGCGTTGACTTTGGTCGACAGCCCCTGGCCGACGCCGATCGGGTTGAACCCGTGGCGGACGTTCTTCGGGATGATCGCGACGCCGGCCGCGATGCGCCGCCGCAGCTCCTCCACCTCGACGCCCTCGACGGCGGCGACGTACTTCATCTCCTCCGTGATCCGCCCGCGCCGGGCCTGCTCCATCTGCGTCATGGGACTCGCTCCTTCCTCAATGCGCCGTGCTGGTCGCCCGCATCTCGCGGATGACCGTCACCTTGATTCGCCCCGGATATTCCATGCGGGCCTCGATCTTCTTCGCCAGATCGGCGGCCAGAAGCGCCAGCTGATCGTCGCCCACCTTGTCCGGCCGGGCGATCACCCGGATCTCCCGGCCCGCCTGGATGGCGTACGATTGTTCCACGCCCTCCATCTCGTTCGCCAGCCCCTCCAGCTGCTCGATGCGCCGCACGTAGTCGACGACGCTCTTGCGCCGCGCTCCGGGTCGCGAGCCGGAGATGGCGTCGGCGGCGGACACCAGGACCGAGATCGGATGCGTCACGTCCGCGTCCTCGTGGTGCGAACCGATGGCGTTCACGACGACCGGGTGCTCATTGTAGCGCGTCGCCACCTCGACCCCGATCTCGGGGTGCGTCCCCTCGCGCTCGTAGTCGACCGCCTTGCCGATGTCGTGGAACAGACCGGCGCGCTTCGCCAGCGTCGCGTCGAGACGCAGCTCCGACGCCATGATCGCGGTGAGCTTGGCGACCTCGATCGAGTGCATCAGGACGTTCTGCCCATAGGAGGTCCGGTAGCGCAGCCGGCCCAGGATGCGCACCAGCTCCGGGTGGACGCCGTTGATCCCGAGCTCCCTGAGCGCCTCCTGCCCCGCGCGCTGCATCTGCTCCTCCACGCGCCGCTGGTTCTTCTGCACCAGCTCCTCGATCCGGCGGGGGTGGATGTTGCCGTCCTTGATGAGCCGCTCCAGGGTGAGGCGCGCCACCTCCCGCTTGATCGGGTTGAAGCAGGAGAGCACTACGGTATCCGGCTGCTCGTCGATGAGGAGCTGCACCCCGGTCGCCTTTTCGAAAGCCCGGATGTTCTTCCCCTCGTGGCCGATGATCCGGCCCTTCAGCTTCTCGCTCGGGAGCTGGAAGGAGGTGACGCTGCGCTCGGCCGACCATTCCGAGGCGGTCCGCTCGATCGCCAGGGAGACGATCTTGCACGCCTCCAGCTCCGCCTTCTTCTGGGTCTCCTCGCGCGCCTCGCGAACCATGCGGGCGGCCTCGAAACGCACCTCCTGCCGCATGTTCGCGAGCAGCATCTGCTTGGCGTCCTCCAGGGTGAGACCGGAGACACGACCGAGCTGCTCGTTCAGCTCGGCCGCGGCGCGCCGTGCCCGGTCGCGCTCCTGTCGGGCCTCGGCGCCCGCCTGCTGCGCCTCGTGCTCGCGCTGATCCAGCGCCCGCTCGCGCGCGCGCAGCCGGGAATCCCTTTCGCCCAGGCCCGCGTCGCGCTCTTCCAGGGCGCGCTGCCGCCGCTCCCCTTCCCGGATCCGGCCCTGCAGCTCCTGCTCGAGGCGCGATTTAGACTTGAGCCACTCCTCGCGGGCCTGCAGGAGGGCCTGCCGTTTCTGCTGTTCCGCTTCGCGCAGGGTCCGGTCGATGATCTCCCGGCTTTCGCCGCGAACGCGATCAATCCTGGTGCGGTTGAGGAAGCTCCTTGAAAGCCATCCGAGAAGACCTCCCGCCAGGAGAAACGCCCCCGGCAGGAGTCCGTCGAGACCGATCATTCGCATGCCGTTTCTCCTGCGCGGCCGGAATTCCGGCGGCGCGGCAGGATCCTCTCCCGGTCGTGGCACACGATCCGCCATCCAATACACCCCGTTGACGATGTCCCCCGGGGTGCGCCAGGGTCACAACGAAATGGACATTGCTTGCGAGCATGGACGAGTGATGAGAGCCCTTCAGGAGCGGTCGGGACGGCTGCGGCCGGCGATCCATCGGGCCGCGACCGCGGCGGGCGACACCGCGGAACCCCACGAGCATGGCGTGCCTTGCCATCCCGCCCCCCCGCCGGCCGGTTGTCGTTCACCGGCGTCAGGCGCCGGGTGAGAGGACCGTTGCGTGCTCAAACACTTACAACACGTCGGGGAGTATAGCATCCGCTCGCGGACGCCAGCAAGCGGACCGGCCGCAGCGGCTCAGGAGGGAGCCGGGCGGTGGTCGGGCCCCTCGATCCAGGCCTCCCCGTCGGCGTAATACTCCTTCTTCCAGATCGGCACGATCGTCTTGAGCCGCTCGATGGCGTAGGCGCAGGCCCCCAGCGCCTCGCGACGATGCGCGGCCGCCACCGCGATCACGACGCTGGCTTCTCCCACCTCGAGCCGACCGACGCGATGCAGGATGGCGACGTGGGGCGTGCCGTAGCGCGACGCGATCTCGCGACCGATCTCGCCCAGGACTTCCTCCGCCATCGCCGCGTACGCCTGATACTCGAGACGCCGCACCGGACGGCCGTCGTGCTGATCGCGCGTGGTGCCGAGGAACACGGCGATCGCCCCCCGGTCCGGGCCGGAGACGGCGCGGATCGCCTCCTGCGGGTCGAGTGAGCGCTCGACGATGCGGTACAGACCGGCCACGCTTTCCTCCTAGCCGCCGCTGACCGGCGGGAAGGCGGCGATCTCCTCCCGCCCCGTGAGGGAGCGGGTCTCGGACGCGTAGACGCGATCGCAGGAGAACAGCGGTCGCTCTTCGTCCCGAAGCCCCCGGACGCTCCGGCGCACCTGCGTCCAGACGTCGGCGAGCGTGGCGCCCTGTGGAACTTCGACGGTGACCGCCGGAGCGCCGGCGGCCTCGCGATAGCGCGCGAACAGCAGGACCGCAACGGTCATGTCGCGTCTCCCGTGACGCGGGCCTCGATCTCCGCCTGGCGGCGCCGGATCGCCACCCGTCGCAGGACTTCGACGACCATCGCGTCGATGCCCAATTTCACGTCCATCAGTCGCGGGAAGGCGGTCGAGCCCGGGGTGTGCACGATCGATCTCTCTTCGTCGACCGTCAGGTCGGAGGGGCCGCGGGGCGGCGCCGGCATCGCGATCTCCTGTCCGGCCGCGGTCCGGAGCGGTACCTCGCCCAGGCTCACGCAGCCGATCGGCAGCCGGGCCGCCAGGCAGCGCGCCAGGAACTTCGCGATGTCGTCGCGCAGGCCGTGCGGCTCCCCCACGCGGGCGAATCCGGTCGAGAAATTGACGACCGGCCCGTACCCGCCCGGGATGATCAACGCCTCGAGCTCTTCGGGACGCGTCTCCGACAGGGATCGAATCGGCAGGCGGGCGAGCCGGGCCGACTCGCGCATCACGTTGCGCTTCTCGGGAGTCTCCTCGCCGGTCAGGTGATTCACCACGCGCTCCTGATCGACGTCGGGCGCGATCAGCACCGCTCTCTCGCCGGCGGTCTCGATCGCCAGGAGCGTCAGCACCGCCTCGCGCGCGTCGGTGCCGTCGTAGGCGCCGCAGCCGCTGAGCAGAACACCGATCGACATCGCGTCTCCCCCGGGCACGCCCGGCGCCGGGACACGCCCGACGCGCCGATTATAGGTCCGGGCGTGAAGGCGGCTCAACCGCGCGTGGCGGCGTGCGCGCGTATCGGCGCGCCTCTTTTCCGTTGACCGCCCGACCGCTTGGTGGTACCTTTGGTGCGCATTGTGCTAAACGGTATCACGATGAGAAACAAAAACGACCGGAGACCGGGGCGGAGCGGTAGCCTCCGGGTTCCCAGCGACTTGCGAACTTATGCTCCTGCACCATCCGCGTCTCGCCGGCGAATGGCGTTGCTGTTACGGCTTCGCGGAACGGTCGGTTCATCGCAACTCGTTGCCGTAACATCATCATCTGCAAAATAGGGCTTGCGCGGGTCGAGCCCCTGGACGCAGAATCACCGTGCGCATTCCCACGCTCCATGATGCGAGGACGGCATAAAAGTCTCGCGCAGTGAGCGCGGGTCGGGCACCAAGAAAGGAAAGGGTCACATGGCTCAGGACATATCGGCACAGGGGATAAGGAAGCGGAGCGATCGCGGCGAGGGTATCGTGACCGGCAACCAGGCCGTGCGTCGAGCCATCGCCGTGCTCAAGGCGTTCAGTGACGACGCCCCGGAGATGGGCGTCACCGAGGTCAGCCGGAAGGTGACGCTCCACAAGAGCACGGTCTATCGCCTGCTCTCGGCGTTCGAGGGAGAGGGACTGATCGCCAAGAGCCCGGAGACCGGCAAGTACCGCCTCGGGCCGGAGCTGATCGTGCTGGGCGAGCAGGTCTTGCGTCACACGGACGTGCACCGCGTCGCCCTCCCCTTCCTGCGCGAGCTCGCCGACCGCACCGGTGAGACGGTCGACCTCGAAGTGCTGAGCGGAGGCAACGTCGTCACCATCGAGGAGATCGCCGGCAAGCACGTGGTCGCCGCCGCCGGGGCGATCGGCATGCCCTGGGCCGCGCACGCCACCTCCACCGGCAAGGTGCTCCTGGCGCACCTGCCCCCCGAGAAACAGCGGCAGGTCCTGGCGCGCGCGCTCAAGAGGTTCACGCCACGCACGATCACGGACTCGAAGATTCTGGCTCGCGACCTGGTCAAGATCCGCGAGCAGGGATACGCGGTCTCCTATGGAGAGCTGGAGGATCACCTGATCGCCATCGGTCTGCCGATCCGCAGCCGTAACGGCGATGCCATCGCCGCGGTCAGCATCTCGGGACCGGACACCCGTCTCACCTCGGACAAGCTGCAGGGGCTCATCCGGATCGGTCTGGAGACCTGCGCCAAGATCTCGGCCCGGCTCGGCTACCACGGCCCCGCGACCTTGCGGGCGGCCCAGTCGAAATACATGGCGCCACGCGCCATCGTCTGAGACGCGACGCTCAGGAAGGAGGGATCGACTTGAGCCACGACGATCTGTACCAGAAGATGGCGGACAGCGTGATCACCGGCGACGCAGAGGCGTCCGCCGCCCTCGCCCGTCAGTCCCTGGAGCTGGGAATCGCCCCGCTCGAGTCGATCGACAACGGGTTCGTGAAGGGGATCCGGGTCGTCGGCGACCGGTTCGGCGCCGGCGAGCTCTTTCTTCCCGAGCTGGTCATGAGCGCGGAGGCGATGAAGGCCGCGCTCGCCATTCTCGAGCCGGAGCTCGCCAAGAGCGCCGTGGCGCGCGAGAACCAGGGCTCCGTCCTCGCCTGCACGGTGCAGGGCGACATCCACGACATCGGCAAGCGGATCGTCTGCACGATGCTCTCGGCGAACGGCTTCTCGGTGGTCGATCTCGGCGTGAACGTGAAGATCGATCGGTTCGTGCAGGAGATCAAGACGCGCAACCCCGATATCGTCGCCATGTCCGCCCTCCTGACCACGACCGCCCCCAATCAGGGGAAGGTGATCAAGCTGTTGCAAAAGGAGGGCATCCGCGAGCAGTACATCGTCATGGTCGGGGGCGCGCCGACCAGCCTGCAGTGGTCGAAGGACATCGGCGCCGACGGTTACGGCGAGAATGCGACCGAGGCGGTCCGGGTGGCCAAGGAGCTGATGGCGAAGAAGCGCAGCCGGCCGGCCAGAGAGCCCGAGGTCGCTCCCGTCACCGCGCTGGGCGAGGCGCCGGGCGGCGGTCCCGAAGTCGCCCGGGCGGCCGCGGACTGACGTCCGTGCCGCTCACCTCGTCCTTCAAGCTCGAGGTTCCCGCCGGGGTGCGCCGCTTCCTCCGCCGGCATCCCCGCCTGACGCGCGCACTCGAGCGGGTCGTCCTGCCGATCGAGGCGACGGGCAAGAAGATCGTGTTCGGCTGCCGGATGTGCGGCCAGTGCATTCTGCACGAGACCGGCCTGACCTGCCCGATGGGCTGCCCGAAGACCCTGCGCAACGGACCGTGCGGCGGCGTTCGGATGAACGGCCACTGCGAGGTGGTGCCCGAGATGATGTGCGTATGGGTCAAGGCCGAGCGCCGCTCGCGCTGGCTGCCCTGGCGGAGAACGATCGTGCGGATCCAGCCCTCCCTCGATTGGAGCCTCGCGGGCACCTCGGCCTGGGTGAACGTGCTGGCCGGCCGGCGCGGGAAGGAGACCTCGTGAGCCGGCCCGCCCCCTTCGTCCGCTTCGAGGACGCGCTCCGTTCCGGTCGTGCTGTCGTGACCTGCGAGATCGCCTCGGGTGACAGTGCCGATGCAGGCGACATCGTCCGGCGGGCGCGGCTGGTGCGCGACCACGTCGACGCAGTCAACGTCCCCGACAACACGGCGGGCATCGTCCACGTCTCGGCGCTGGCGGCGTCCGCCATCCTGGTCCGCGAGGGGATCGACCCGATCATGCACGTCACCTGCCGCGATCGGAACCGTCTCGCCCTGCAGAGCGATCTGCTGGGGGCGTCGGCGCTGGGCGTGCGTAATCTCCTGTGTCTCACCGGCGACCATATGATCCACGGCGACCAGCCCGACGCCAAGCCGGTGTTCGATCTCGATTCGCTTCAGCTCCTGGTGCTCGCCAGCGTCCTGCGCGGCGGACGCTATCTGAGCGGGCGGGCGATCGTCCCGGCGCCCGATCTGCTGCCGGGCGCGACCGAGAACCCGTTCGCGCCGCCGTACGACTTCCGCCCGCAGCGCCTGATGAAGAAGATCGAGGCCGGCGCCCGCTTCATCCAGACGCAGATCACGTTCAACGTGGCCCGGTTCGCGGCGTTCATGAAAGGCGTGCGCGATCTCGGGCTGGACCGCAGGGTGCCGATCCTCGCCGGCGTCGCGCCTCTGCGCTCGGCGCGGTCCGCGCGCTACATGCAGGAGCGCGTGCCGGGGATGGAGGTGCCGGACGCGATCGTGCGCCGCATGGAGCAGGCGGGGCCGGAGCGAACCCGCCGGGAGGACGAGGGGATCCGCATCTGCGTCGAGATCATCGAGCAGCTGCGCGAGATCCCGGGTCTCGCGGGCTTCCACGTGATGCCGATCCATTGGGAGGAGGCGGTCGCCGCGATCGCCGAGCGCGCGCGTCTCCGGCCGGCGCGTGCCACGCTCGCGGCGCCCCTCGTGGCCGGGGTCCTGGACGAGGGCCCCCGGCCTCGCGAGCACCGGGCATGAAAACGGTGGTGTCGTCCAGGACGAGGACCCTGGTCATCGGCCCGGACGAGCCGTTCGTGATCGTCGGCGAGCGGATCAACCCCACGAACCGCAAGAAGCTGGCCGAGGAGCTGCGGCGCTTCGACTTCAGCCGCGTGCAGAGCGACGCGATCGCCCAGGTCGAAGCCGGAGCCCAGATGCTCGACGTGAACGCCGGGATCCCTGGCGCCGACGAGCCGGGGATGCTCAAGGGCGCGGTGCAGGCAATCATGGAGGTCGTGGACGCGCCGCTCTCGATCGACTCGTCCACGCCCGAGGCGCTGGAGGCGGCGCTGCCGGCTTACGCCGGCAAGGCGCTGGTCAACTCGGTGACCGGAGAGGACGAGGTCCTCGAGCGGCTGCTGCCGCTGGTCAGGAAATACGGCGCGGCGGTCATCGGCATCGCCAACGACGACACCGGCATCAGCAACGACCCGCGCGAGCGGCTGCGGATCGCGCGCAAGATCGTGGAGCGCGCCGCCGATCACGGCATCCCCAGGGAGGACGTCCTCATCGACCCGCTGTGCATGCCGATCGGGGCCAACCACGAGTTCGGAGCGATCACGTTCGAGACCATGCGTCTGGTGCGCGAGGAGCTGGGCGTGAACATGTCGGTCGGCGCGGGAAACGTCGGGTTCGGGCTGCCGAACCGGCCGCCCCTCACCGCGAGCTTCATCCTGCTGGGGATGCAGGTCGGTCTCACCGCGTCGATCACGAACGCGCTGGAGCCCGAGATCTACACCCTGGTCCTGGCCGGCGATCTGATGCTGGGCCGGGATCCCTTCGGCAAGAAATGGAACGCGAACTTCCGCAAGGTCGCCGCGGCCGGAGGGGGCGCGCGTCCCGCCGCTCCCCCGGCCGCGCCGGCCGTGTCCTCCACCCCCACGGCCTGACGCCGTCGAGCCGTCCGCGGGGGGCGCCCATGGAACCCACGATCGCAGCCAAGGCCGAGAAGGTGAAGGTCACCTTTCTGCCGCGGGACACCACCACGCGCGTCCCGGCCGGCACGACGCTGTTCCACGCCGCCGCCTGGACCGGCCAGCCGATCGAGAGCACCTGCGGGGGGCGGGGCACCTGCGGCAAGTGCCGGGTGCAGATCGTCGGGGGCGGCGCGCCGGTCACGCCGGCCGACCTGGAGCATCTGGCCCAGGAGGAGATCGAGGGCGGCTGGCGGTTGTCCTGCCAGGCCGAGGTGCGGTCGGAGATGGTGGTGCAGGTGCCGCGTCTTCTGACCACGCCGAAGACCGCCATGTTCGGCGTCGGGCGTCAGGTCCTGCTCGACCCCAACGTCCATAAAGTCCGCCTGCGGCTCGCGGAGCCGACGCTCCACGACCAGCGCTCCGACTACCAGCGTCTCAAGGATGCGCTGCGCGCCGAGGGATTCGCGATGACCGCCGGCCTGCCGGTCCTGCGGGAGCTGCCGAAGACGCTGCGCGCGTCGGATTTCGACGTCACGGCCGTCCTGTGCGGCGAGTCCCTGATCGCGGTCGAGCCGGGGGACACCACCGCCGAGTGCTACGGGATCGCGTTCGATCTCGGCACCACCACCATCGTCGGGACCCTGCTCGATCTCAACAACGGCGAGGCGCGCGCGGTGGCCTCCACGCTCAACGCGCAGGCGATCCACGGCGGCGACGTCCTGTCCCGCATCTCGCACACCATGGGGAAGAAAGAGGGTCTCGACGAGCTGCAGCACCTGGTCGTCTTCACGTTCAACGGGATCATCGAGCGGCTCTGCGCCGAATCGGGCGTGCCGGCGGCGCGCGTCTACGAGATGACCGTGGCGGGCAACCTGATCATGATGCACCTGCTGATGGGCATCGACCCCGAGCCGATCTCGGTGACGCCGTTCGCCTCGGCGGCGGCCCACGGTCTCGAGCTTCGGGCCGCCGATCTCGGCGTCACCACGCATCCGGAGGGCCGGATCTACCTGTTCCCGGCGATCGGCGCCTACGTCGGCGGTGATATCGTGGCCGGTCTTCTGGCGACCGCGGTGCCGCGCGGCGGGCGGCTCCGCCTGTTCGTCGACGTCGGCACGAACGGTGAGATTGCGCTCGGCCACGAGCAGCGCACCGTCGCCACGGCGGCCCCCGCCGGCCCGGCCTTCGAAGGGGCCGAGATCCCCTGCGGCATGCGCCCGACCACCGGGACCAGCACGAGCTGGTCGAGGCCGATGTCC
>CAYLND010000090.1:0-14353 GCA_964384905.1 uncultured Acidobacteriota bacterium | reverse complement strand
CGCGGGCGGAGGCGGCGGCGAGGCCGGGCGGCAGCGCCCCGCCCAGAAGCGCGTCGCGCACGATCCGGACCGGGTGGACCACCGGCCGCCCCGAACCCTGCTCGATCTGGATCTTGCAGGTGCCGCAGCCCGTCGCCACCACGCCGACGCCGGTCTGCTCGATGCTCTCGAAGAGAGGACGGCCCATGCGCATCGACAGCGCGAAGTTCTTCTCCTTCATCCCGAACGTCCCGGCGATGCCGCAGCAATGGTCCTGGACGATCGGCACCACGTCGACCCCCGGCACCAGGGCGAGAAGACGCACCACGGCGTCCCCCAGACCGCGCGCCTGCATGTGACACGGGTTGTGGTACGTGAGACGGATCGGCACGGGCCGCAGGCGGGCGCGCAGCCCCGGGTCGCCCTCCAGGATCTCCAGGACATACTCGTGGATGTCGCGGATGTGGCGCGCCAGGACCTCCGACTGCGGGGTCCCCAGGAGACGCGGGTAATCCTCGACCAGGGCGAGACCGCAGGACGGGGCGCTGTAGACGATCGCGTAGCCGCGGCGCGCCAGATCGAGGAGCGCCGCGACGTTGCGCTCCGCCGCGGCGCGCACGTCGTCGAGATGTCCGTAGGTGATGGCGGCGATGCCGCAGCACTCCTGCGGCGGAATGGCGACGCTGCAGCCGAGGGCCTCGAGCAGATCGACGGCCGCCTGCCCTTCCCCCTCCACGTCCTGGTAGCCGCCGAAGCACCCGTGGAAGTAGGCGACCTTCCGACCCGCCGCGTCCACGGACGGGACGCGGGGCCGCAGCGGGGCCGGGTCGAAAGGAGCCAGCGTGCGATCCGCCGCGACCCCGGTGACCGCCGCCATCAGCCGGCGCGCCGGGGCGGAGCGGAGCGCCGCGTTCGCCAGAGGAGCGAAGAGCGTGCCGATGCGCAGCATCGGGCCGGGATTCGTCAGCACCCTTTCGGTCACGCCCCGGCCGCGCGCCCGGACATAGATGTCCTTGGCCATGACCGCCATCCCGGGAATGTCGATGGCGGTCGGGCACTCCGAGTGGCACAGCTGGCAGTTGACGCACAGATCCATGACGGCCTTGAACTCGGGGGTCGTGATCGCGTCCGCCTCGAGCCGCCCGGAGATCACCGCCCGCAGCAGGTTCGCCTTCGAGCGCGCCGTCGCCGCCTCGTCGCCGGTGGTCACGGCGACGGGGCAGTAGTTGCGGCAGGCGCCGCAGCCATGGCACTTCTCGATCTCGTGCTGCCAGACCGGCGCGTCGAGGGTGGTCGCCGTCGGGGCGCGGCGGTAGGCCTCCCCGTAACGCAGATCGTCGGTCAGGCCGTAGGTGCCGTCGTGCACGATGATCCCCGGGTTCAGGATCCCCCGCGGATCGAACAGCCGCTTGACCTCGGCGTACGCGTCCACCAGCGGACCGTAGGCGCGGCGCAGGTACGGCGTGCGCAGACGTCCGTCGCCGTGCTCCCCGGACAGCGAGCCGCCCATGCCGATGACGCGATCGGTGAACTCCTCCGCGAGGCTCCGCATCAGCTCGAGATCGCGCGGGTCCTTCTGGTTCAGCATCGGATTGCAGTGCAGGTTGCAGTCGCCCGCATGGCCGAAGATCGCCGCCTGCAGATCGTACCGCCGCAGCAGGTCCCGCAGGCCGCGCACGAACTCCGCCATCTGCTCCGGGTGGACCGCGGCGTCCTCGATGAAGCGCGTGTTGCGCCGGATGCCTTCGCGCCGCGACAGGATCGGCGAGGCCGCCTTGCGCACCGCCCAGATGCGCGCCGTGTCCTCCGGCCGCTCCGCGCGGCGCACGTCGGTCGCGAGCCCCAGGCGGCCGCTCAAGAGCGCCGCCAGGCGGCTCAGACGATCCCGCACCTCGGCCGGGTCGTCGCCGTCGAGCTCGATGATCAGGATCGCCTCGGTCCCATCGGGCAGGGCCGCCCCGGTCTTCGGGTCGGCCTCGCGGATGACCTGGACGAAGGTACCGTCGAGCAGCTCCACCGCCGAGGGGCCGAACTTCAGGATTTCGACCACCGCCGTCCCGGTCTTCTCGAGATCGTCGAACAGGGCGAGCGCCGTCGCCTTCGTCCTCGGGATCGGCACGATCCGCAGCGTGGAGTCCAGGATCAACCCGAGCGTCCCTTCGGAGCCGACCAGGACCTGCGCCAGGTCGATCGGGCCCTCGAGCGCCTCGCGCAGCGCGTACCCCGAGGAGTTGCGGCGCGTCCTGGGAGAGCGGCGCTCGATCGCCTCACGGTGGCGCGTCACGATCTCCAGGAGACCCGACGCCAGGCTCGCCTGCGGCCCCGGGGCCCACGCGTCCCTCTCCGTCCGCGGCAGGGGCGTCGTGTCGATCACGCTCCCGTCGGGCAGGGCGGCGCGCACCGACACGACGTTTTCGCGCGTCGCGCCGTGCTTGATGGTGTGCGAGCCGCCGGCGTTGTTCGCCAGCATGCCGCCGATGGTGCACCAGGGGGCCGACGAGGGGTCGGGGGCGAACTGCATCCCCCGGCGACGCAGGATGCGGTTGAGCTGAGCCTGGATCACCCCGGGCTGCACGCGGACCGTGCCGCGGGTCTCGTCGATGTCGGCGACGCGCTGGAAGTGCTTCGAGAAATCGAGCACGATCCCCCGTCCCAGCGTCTGCCCGGCGAGCCCGGAGCCGCCGCCGCGGGCCGTCACCGGCAGGCCGTTCCGCCGCGCGTAGTCCAGGACCGCCAGGACGTCCTGCTCGTGACGCGGAACGACGGCGCCCAGCGGCAGGACCTGATAGATGCAGGCGGCCGTGCTGTACAGGGTCCGGTGCAGCACGTCGAACAGCACCTCGCCCTCCACGCGCCGGCGCAGGTCGTCCGCGACGGCGGCCGGATCGGGACCGGGTCGCGCCGAAATCGTGTCAGCCGTTTCGCTCATGAGGCCCTCTGCCGGCTCGCGGCGCCACCAGACCCGCCGCGTGACCGATCTCGGGAAGGACGAGGCGGCGCATCGCCAGCCGCACGGCGTCGAGCGAGCCCGGCATGGAAAACACCACCAGGCCGCGGTACGTGCCCGCCACCGCCCGGCTGAGCATGGCGGCGGAGCCGATTCTGCGGTAGCTCAGCGCGCGGAACAGCTCGCCGAACCCGTCGATCCGCTTCTCGAGGAGACCGGTCACCGCCTCGTAGGTGCGGTCGCGCCGGGCGATGCCGGTGCCGCCGCTCAGGAGGACGACGCGCGCCGTCCCGGAGCGCGCCAGCGTCCTGAGACGCGCGGCGACGCGGGCCGGCTCGTCCGGCACGATGCGGTAGTCGACGATCGGATGCCCGGCTCGCCGCAGAACACGACCGATGAGCCGGCCGCTCAGGTCGGTCGCCGCGTCGCGCGTGTCGCTGACCGTGACGATGGCGCAGGGGACCGACGCCGGGCCCTTGCGTCGGTGCTCCCGGTGGCCCACGGACGCGCTCCTAGGCGGCGAGATCCATGAGGTAACGGATCAGGGTGCGCACGCCGACCCCCGACCCGCCCTTCTTCATGTAGGAGTAGTCCTTGTCGCCGAACGCGGGGCCGGCGATGTCCAGATGCGCCCAGCGCAGCCCGGGCCGGACGAACTCCTTGAGAAAGAGGGCCGCCGTAATCGCCCCGCCCCAGCGGATGCCCGTGTTCTTGATGTCCGCGATGTCGCTCTTGATGTGCTCGAAGTACTCGTGGTAGAGCGGCAGCGGCCACATCGGCTCGCCCGCGCGGGTCGCCGCGCTCAGAAGGTCATCGACCAGCTCGCGGCTGTTGCCGAGGACGCCGGCGGCCATCGGTCCCAGCGCCACGACGCACGCCCCCGTGAGCGTCGCCAGATCGATCGCCTCCTCGAGATCCGGCAGCGTGGAGGCGTACGACAGCGCGTCCGCCAGGACCAGACGACCCTCGGCGTCGGTGTTGCGCACTTCGACCGTCTTGCCGTTCATGATCTTCAGGACGTCGCCGGGCCGGAGGGCGCCGCCGCCGGGCATGTTCTCCGCCATCCCCATCAGCCCCACGACCTCGGTGCGCGGGGCCAGTTCCGGCAGCACGCGCAGCGCCGCCAGGACCGCGGCCGAGCCGGCCATGTCGCACTTCATCGTCTCCATCCCCTCGGAGGTCTTGAGCGACAGCCCTCCGGAGTCGAACGTGAGCCCCTTGCCGATCAGCGCCACCTTCCGAACCGGGCGCTCCTCCGGCCGGTAGTCGAGCCGGATGAGACGCGGCGGGTGCTTCGAGCCCTGCCCGACGCCGAGGATCCCTCCCATCCCCATGCGCCGAAGCTCCTCCGGCTCGAACACCTTGACGCCGATCTTCACCTCCTGCCCGACCTGGCGCGCGATCTCGACCATGCGCTGGGGCGACAGCTCGCCCGCCGGCTCGTTGACCAGGTCACGGGCGAAATTCGTGGCGCTCGCGGTCGTCTCCCCGAAGCCGATCCCCTCGGTGACCTCCCGCAGCGATGCGTCGCCCGCGGCGACCTGCACGTGCCGCAGGTGCTTGCGGCCGGAGCGGGCCTCGGAGCGATAGCGGTCGAAACGGTAGGTGCCGAGCAGGATCCCCTCGGCGATGGCCACGCCCGCCTCGCGCGCCGGAAACGGCGCGCCGCCCGCCTGGGGCACGGACATCGCCACGCTGGCGGCCCCGAGCCGGTCGCACTCCAGGAGCGCGTCCCCCAGATAGCGCCGGTAGCGCTCGAGCGTCAGCTGGTCCTTCGACCCGAGTCCGAGCAGGAGATAGCGGCGGCACTTGAGACCGTCGGAGGGCGCGGCATGCCAGAGAAGACGACGGCCGCCCCGGCCGTCGAAGTGATCGACCTTGGCGACCTCCAGAAGCTGCTGCGACAGCGTCCTGTCCTGGAGCCCGGCGAATTCCGGGTCGCCCTTGAATTGATGGACAATCCCGATGTCGGCGGTCAGTGCCGCGACGTCGCCCTTGCTGGCTTCGATTCGCAGGGCGCCGCTCACGCCCGTCCCTTCACCCAGGCGCGGACGCGGGCGCTCAGCTCCGCGGCGGACAGACCGACCTCGTCGAGCAGCTGGGGCATGGAGCCGTGCGTGACGAACCGATCGGGCAGACCGGCGTGATGCAGCGCTCCCGGCTGCAGCCCGGACTCGAGCAGGAACTCGTGCACGCCGTCCCCGAAGCCGCCGCGCAGCGTGTTCTCCTCGAGCGTGATCAGCACCGGGTAGCGTCCGGCGAGGCCGCGCAGCAGCGTCCCGTCGAGCGGCTTCACGAAACGGCAGTTCACCACTGCCACGTCCATGCCTTCCTTCAGGAGGGTCTCGCGCACCGTCAGGGCGGTCTCGACCATCGCGCCGACGGCCAGAAGACACGCGTCCGTCCCCTCGTGCAGCACCTCCCAGGTGCCGATCGGAATGGTCCGGAAGGGTCGGTCGGGCGTGAAGCGGCGGCTGCTGCGCTTCGGATAGCGGATGGCGAACGGGTACGCCTCCTGGTCGACCGCCGACTTCAGGAGATCGCACAGCTCGTCGCCGTCCTTCGGCGCCGCGATCACGAAGTTCGGCACGGCGCGCAGGTAGGACAGATCGAAGACGCCGTGATGGGTCGGTCCGTCGGCCCCGACCAGGCCCGCCCGGTCCAGGCAGAAGGTCACGGGAAGACACTGCACGCCGACATCGTGGATGATCTGGTCGTAGGCGCGCTGCAGGAACGTCGAGTAGATCGCCGCCACCGGCCGCATCCCGGAGATCGCCAGACCCGCGGCGAAGGTCACGCCGTACGCCTCGGCGATGCCGACGTCGAAGAATTTCGAGGGATGCGATTCCTTGAACTTCACGAGACCGGTCCCGTCCGCCATCGCCGCGGTGATCGCCACGACGCGGTCGTTCTCCGACGCCAGACGGGACAGTCCCTCGGCGAAGACCTTGCAATAGTCGGGCGCCGCCGATTTCCCCGACGCGGCCAGGGTGCCGGAGGCCGGGTCGAACGCGGTGACGCCGTGGTACACGCAGGAGTCGGCCTCGGCGTACGGCAGACCCTTCCCCTTCTTGGTGATCACGTGCAGAAGACGCGGTCCCTTGACCGCCTTCAGGTTGGTCAGCACGCCGATCAGCTCGGTCAGGTCGTGGCCGTCGATCGGGCCGTAGTACTGGAATCCGAGCGCCTGGAACAGCCCGCCCGGAACGACGACCTCCTTGAGCGAGCGTTCCATCCGCCGCGCCAGCTGCCCCGCGGGCTCCCCGAGCGGGACTTTCTTGAGGACCTCGCGCACCTCCTCCTTGAGACGGTTGTAGTACTTGCTGCTCGTGATGCTGGTCAGGTACTTGGAGATCGCCCCGACGTTGGGCGAGATCGACATCTCGTTGTCGTTCAGGATGACCAGGATGTCGCGGCCGGAATGCCCGGCGTTGTTGAGCCCCTCGTACGCCAGCCCGCCGGTCATGGCGCCGTCGCCGGTCACGGTGACGACGTGATAGTCGCCCCCCGCCGCGTCCCGAGCCACCGCCATCCCCATCGCCGCGGCGATCGAGGTGCTGGCGTGCGCCACGCCGAAGGCGTCGTAGGTCGATTCCGACGGGCTGACGAACCCCGAGAGACCCTGGTACTGCCGGATCGTGGGGAGCCGATCGCGTCGTCCTGTCAGCACCTTGTGGCCGTAGGCCTGGTGTCCCACGTCCCAGACGATCTTGTCCTTCGGCGTGTCGAAGCAGTAGTGGAGCGCGATCGTCAGCTCGACCGCTCCGAGACTGGGGGCCAGATGCCCGCCCGTCTTCGAGACCACCTCGACGATGTAGCGGCGGAGCTCCGTCGCGAGCTGCTCGAGCTCGCGCGCGGACAGCCTCTTCACGTCCGCCGGTGTGTTGACCTGCGCCAGCAGCGTCTCGGCGCCCGAGCGGGGCTCGGCTCCGGTCCGGACTTCCTCGCGCGACCCGCCGCGAACCGCCGGAACGCTGATCTTGCCGCTCAACGCCTCCGACATCGCTCTCCCGGCCTCCGGAACGTGAATGGCCGGGTGATCATAGGCCCCCCGGGGCGGGACGGTCAAGAACGGCGCCGGACGGCGCTGTGCTATAGTCCAGCCCCCGGCGGAGAGCCCCGGTTGATCCCCCTCAAGGACGACAATCCGACCCAGTCCGTCCCGTTCATCACTGCCGGGCTGGTGATCGCCAACGTCGCGGTGTTCGTCTGGGAGCTGCTCCTGCCGGTGAGCGTCTATCCGAACGTGATTGCGACGCTCGGCGTCACCCCGCTCCGGATCACCCAGATCCATCCGCTGGACGCCCGGCTCGTCTTGAACACCGGCGCGAGCCTGTTCACGGCCATGTTCCTGCATGGCAGCATCCCGCACGTGGCGCTGAACATGCTGTATCTCTGGATCTTCGGCAACAACATCGAGGACGCGCTGGGGCACGGCCGCTTCCTGGTCTTCTACCTTCTGTGCGGCCTGCTCGCCTCGTTCACGCAGGTGGCGGCGTCTCCCCACTCGAAGGTGCCGATGATCGGCGCGAGCGGGGCGATCTCGGGCGTCCTGGCGGCCTACGTGATCCTGTTCCCGGCGGCCCGCGTGCTGACGCTGGTCTTTCTGGTGGTGTTCGTGCGGGTGGTGTCGATTCCGGCGGTCATCGTCCTGGGGGTCTGGTTCCTGCTGCAGCTCCTGAGCGCCGGCCAGCTCGCCGCCAGCGGCGTGGCGGTGTTCGCGCACATCGGCGGATTCGTCTCCGGGTTGGTCCTGGTCGCGCCGTTCCGCAAGCGGCGCACGCGGCAGAGCCTGTTCTAGGCCCTACAGTCCTCCCCGACGGACGCCGCGCTCTCGGAGCGCCTCCTGGACCTTGGCGTGCAGCGTCTCGATCGTTCCGTCGTTGACGACGACCACGTCGGCGAGCGCCAGAGTCCTCACCAGCTGCTGGCCCGCTTCGGTCGTGGAGTTCTCGAGCGCTTCCTTGTGCGCGAATTCCTCGAGGCTGGCTCCGTCACCCAGGCGGCCGCGGCGGGCCGAGCGCTCGAAGCGCAGCGGCTGGGGCGCGTCGACGCCCAGGAGGACGAAACCCGGCAGAGTCCTGAGCACGTCGACCTCGCCCGGGTTCCGGATCGAGTCCACGACCGCGCGCGCCTGCAGCGTGGCCAGGATGCGGCGCGCCAGAGCGCCGGGGCCGCCGCGGGAGCGCAACTCGACGCCGACGCGGATCAGATTGTCGCGGCTGTGATCCAGACCGCGACGGGTGGCCTCCTCGCGCACGACGTCGGAGAGCGAGCTGACGCTGAAGCCTCGGGCGGCCAGGAACTTCGCGACCTCTCCTTTGCCGGAGGCGTTGGGACCGGTCAGGCCGACGACCAGGATGGAGGGCCTGGGAGGCTTTCTAGCTCGCGCCGCCGGACGAGTCGCCCGATGGCTCGGCTTCCTGGGGCGGGCTCTGATCGGCCGGGTCGTTTTGGGGATCATCGGGCGGAGGAGCGGCCTCCTCGGGAGCCGGGCTCTGCGGCGCCTGCTGCGCGGATGGCGCCGGAGCGGGCGGGGCCTGTGGCGGCATCGCGGCAGTCGGCGACTGGGCGCTGTAGTTCTGCCCGGCGTACCGGTTCCCCCTGCCCTGGAACATCCCCTGCCGGCCCTGGAACTGGCGACCCTGACCCGGGCCGGCATTGTTGCCGCGTCTGGGCGCGCCCAGCATCTGGTTCCCCGGTCCCGGAGGGGGCACGGAGCCGGCCGACTGCGGGTACGGCCGCTGCGGCGGCTGCGGAGTGGCGCCTCCGCCGATGCTCAACGGCTGCAGCCCGGCGACGCCGCCGTTCGGCATCGTCGCCCTCCCACCGATGCCCGGTCCGGGCAGCGTCTGAACCGCTGCCTGCGCTCCGCCCTGCGTCCCGATCGGAGCGACCGGGGCCGGCGGCTGCGCGCTCGCTGCCACGGGCGCGCCCCCTGCGGGCGCGGGAGCCAGGACGACCGGCATGATCGTCGGGGCCGGCGCTGCCGGTGGCGCGCTGGGCTGCGACACGACGTATTCCTCGATACGGACGATCTGCTCGGTCGGCACGCCCATGCGACCGCCACCGTCCATCTCGAGAACAGTGAAGCGGTCGCCCTTCTCCACGCTCTTGACGATCATCGCCTTGCCATTCACGAAGTAGACGACCTGATCGGCGAAAGCGCACGGGATGGTGACCGAGACGGCGAGCGCGAGCAGCACTGGTCGGTGGAGTCTCAGGTTCCTCATGACCGTTTCCCTCCAGAAACCCCCGCCCCGATCCAGACACCTGAGGAGCATGCGGAAGTCACGGCGGATCACAAGTCTACGACGATTCCAAGGCGGCGGCAACAAGATTCGCGGCTTACGAATCCGTGACCGAGACCCCCTCCGCCACGTAGCGGAAGTCCAGAACGCGGTGGCCCAGGCGGGTGGCGCTCTCCGCCACCGCCTGGCGCCGTCCTGAGCGCGCCCACAGGACGACGCAGCCGCCTCCGCCCGCCCCGCACACTTTGCCGGCGAGCGCTCCGGCGGAACGGGCGGCGTCGATCAGCCGCTCGATCGGGTCCGAGGTCACCAGCGGCGACATCCGCTTGCGCGCCTCCCACTCGGCCCCGAGCGCCTCGCCGGCCGCGTCCCAATCGGCGGCGAGGAGAGCCCGGCGCATGGCGTGCGCTGCGCCGATCACGCCGTCCAGCGCCACCCGCACGTCCCTGTCGCCGTCGAGATGGCGCTTGAGCATGTCCCAGTTCGACAGGCCGGAGGAGCGCGACACACCGGTGAACACGAGGATCGTTCTCTGGCGCAGCGCCTCCGGGTCGACGGCGAGCCGCTCGGCGCGCGTCCCTTCGACCGTGTAGCGCAGTGCCAGGACGCCGCCGATCAGGGCCGGGTGGTAATCCTGCTCGCCGGTCGGGATCCGCAGCACCTGCGTCTCGATCGAGCGCGTGACCGCCAGGAGGGCGGCCGGCTCCATCCGGCTGCCGGTATAGCGATCGAGCGCCCTGGCCAGGGCGATGCCGAGGGTCGAGGAGCCGCCGAGCCCCGAGCCGGCGGGAGCGGCGCAGTCGGTGACGATCCGGCAGGAGATCGGATGCCGGTCGGGAGCCTTCTCAAGGAAATGCGCCGCCAGCCGCATCGGGAACTCCAGATCCGGCGCGGCGGTCGGGAGCGCCCCGCGCAGCTGCGCCACCGACCCGAACGCCGCCTTGCGGTCGCGGTCGGCCGAAACCAGCTCGATGGCGTGCTGCTTCAGGGTCTCGATCCGGGCGCGCGCGTACAGATCGATGGCGGCGTTCACGGTGATCGGGTCGTCGTGCAGGAGAAACAGGGGCCAGAGATCGATCGTCCCGCCCGCCAGGTCGATCCGCGTCGGGGCGCGGGTCTCGACCCGCTCAGGCATCGATCCATCCCTTCCGCGACTGGTGACCGGCGATGATGTCCTGCGCCTCGTGCTCCGCCTCCCGCGGCACCAGGATTCGGGTCTCGCCGAGGCCGTCCAGCGTGAACGGGTACAGGGTGTGGCTGATGCTGGTCGACAGGCTGACCGGGATGCCGTACAGCTCGAGGATCCCCTTGATCAGCTGGGCCTCGAGATCGCTCCAGGTGCGGTACACGATCGTGGAGATCACGGCAACCACCTCGCGTGTCCCGCCATCATAGCCGCGCCTCAGGAGCAGGGTCAACCGCGCGGTTGAAGGGACCCGGACGCTGTGCTAGGATGCCGCGCCTTTTTCGCCCCCGGCGGACCATCCGCATGGCGCAGCCCGAATCTCCCGGCCCGACCGACCGCACCGCGGCGTGGATTGTCGCGGCCGTGTCGTTCGTCGTGCCTCTTCTTTACTGCTCGCGTCTGGCCGATCCGTTCGCTCTGCCCAAGCGCGCCGCCCTCCTGGCGGCCGCCATCGCCATCGCGGCGCTGGCGGCCCTGCGGCCGTCGCGCGGCGAGACGGCGCGCGTCTCGACGCCCGCCCTCTGGCCGGCCGGTGTGCTCCTGATTCTGGCGGCGATCGCCTGCGGTCGCGCCCCGAACGTCGGGCTCGCCCTCTGGGGTCTTCTCGACCTGGCCGCCGGCGTTCTTCTCTTCGCCGGGATGACCCGCTGCGTGCGCGATCTCGACAGTGTGGGCCTCGTGCTCCGATCGTATCTGTGCGCGGCGGCCGCCGCCGGTCTCGCCTCGCTCCTGCAGGTCTTCCTGCCGGGGGCGCAGGGCTCCTGGCTGGCGGCCATCCTGCCTCCCAACCGCGGCGGCTCGACCCTCGGCGACGCGGCGCTGGTGGCGCAGTGCCTGATCCTGGCGCTGCCCGTTGGCGTCGGCGCCGCGGTCCTGTCGCAGGGACGCTGGCGGCTCGTCTGCGGGGGCCTCCTGGGCCTGGTCGCGGCGGCGCTCCTGTTCGTCGGCCGACCCGAGGGATGGATCGGCGCCGCGGCCACGCTCGGGTTGATCGTGCTGGCCCGGGTGCTGCAGGCGGCCGGCCGTGGTCGACGCTGGTCCGACCTGGTGCCCGACCCGTCCGGCGACGGGCTACGCGTCTTCCTGGTCGGGGGTCTGGTGCTGCTGGTGATCGTCACGCTGTCGCGCTTCGCGGCGCTCTACCCGGGCGGCCGGCCGGTGACGCCCCTGACGGGCGTGTCGCTCCTGTCGCCGACCACCGGCGATCCGGGCGCCGACCGGGCCGCCGCGATCGCGGGCACGCTGTCGCTCCTCCGCCTGCACCCGCTCGGTGTGGGCCCCGGCTGCTGGCGGCACGCGTTCCTCGAGGTCGCCTGGCAGAATCCCGGCGGGACACCGTTCACGCTCAGCCATCAGGCGGTCCATCCGGGCAACTCCTTCCTCGAGATGGCGGCCGAGACGGGTGTGGTCGGCGGGCTCGCCTTCGCGTTCCTCGTCCTGATCGTCCTGGGGCAGTCGCTCCTGGCGGCGTGGCGCGTCGGGCCGCCCTGGGACGGTGCCGGGAGCACGGCGCTCGCGGCGATCGGCTCCCTGGTGGTGATGTCGTTCTTCGGCGCACCGTTCCAGGAGCCGGCACCGTCGCTCGTCTTCTGGATCGCGGCCGCAGTGGCGCAGGCGGCGGGCGCGCGCGTGCAGGGCGTGCCGGTCATCCTGCGTCGCCTGCTGCCGCGTGTTCTGCCCGGAGCGCCGCGCCTTCCGCTCGCGGGGCGGGCCGCCCAGATAGCGGGAGTGGCCTGGCTCACCGGCGTCGTCGCGCTCGGCTTCCTGGTGTGGGACCGCACGCGGGCCTCGATGCTCTCCCTCGAAGGGCAGGGCGCCTTCTACTCGGGCCAGTACGAGGCGGCCCTTCTGAAGTTCGGCGGGCCGGCGGAGCGGCGCTCGCCCGAGCACCTGCCGCGGGTCCTGATGGCCAGCTCCTATCTCCGGCTGAAGTTCTACAAGCTGGCCGCGCAGGAGTTCGGCGAGGCGCTCAAGCGCTCGCCCTACTTCATCTCGGCCTACCTGGGACGCGCCTCCGCCTGGGAGTCGCTCGGCCTCTGGGACCAGTCGGAGGCGGACTACCGCGCGGCGCTCAGGCTCTGGCCGCGCAACCCGGACATCCTCCTCGGTCTGGCCCGCCTCGACACCGAGCGCGGCCGGCTCGACGCGGCGCTCGACGATTACCGGCAGGTGATGCAGATCAACCCCGAGCTGGCCGATACCTACTTCATGATGGGCGAGATCTTCCTGCGGCGCAGCCAGCTGGACGAGGCGATCGAGGCGTACCGCGTCTGCGGCATGAAGAATCCGAAGTACCCGCGCATGCACCTCAGGCTGGGGGACGCCTTCTTCCAGAAGGGCCTGCAGCAGATGGCGCTGCGCTATTACCAGGCGGCCGCCGCGGAGGACGACAAGGACATCGACACGCGTCTGCGTCTGGCCAACGCCTACCACGCCCTCGGCCAGCCGTGCGACGCCAAGGAAGCCCTGGAAGCCGCGCGCGACCTCGAGACCGACACGCGGCGCCGGCAGGAGATCCTGGATCTGCTCAAGAAGATCGAGACGCAATGCCACGCCACGCCGGCCAAGCCGTCGGGCAGGACCTAGCGCCTACTCGATCCAGATCTCGATATGGCAGGTGTCGTCGTCGACCTCGAGCAGCTTCCCCGCCCCCGCCTTCTCGATCGTCCGGAAGATGTCGTCGAGATCGATCCCCTGCTGCGCGGCCTTGTGCCGCAGCTCCTGGCGCTCGGGCTCGCCGATCGCCTCCACGAGCATCCGGGCGAACGCGATCGGGAGATTGACCCGGAGGTCGTAGCGCTTCTCCTGTTTGTCGTAGACGGTCATGCGGATGAGGCTCGGCGCGCCGGCCCGGGCCGGCGCCCCCGCGCCCGTAGCCGGCGGCGGAGAGGACGCTGGAGCGTCGGCCTGCGGGACCTGTCGGGGGTCGATCTTCAGCAGCGCGATCAGGATCTCGTTGCGGATCTCCTGGTCGGTCTGCGCGGCGTAGGCTTTTCTCAGGACCGGCGCGGCCCGGCGCCGCAGCGCCTCGTCGGCCGTGTCGCTGGCGTGGATCGCCGCCAGCATCGAAACGTACGGCGAGCCGCTGCCGAGACCCTCGCGCAGGGCCGCGCCGCACGCGGCGTCCTGCTTCCGCGGAGGACAGGCGGTGGAGAAGATGGCGGCCCAGGCCTCCTCCACCATCACGCGCTCCTGGGGATGGCCCGCGACGAACTTGCGGAACGCCTCCAGGCCCTGCGTCTCGCGACCCGGAATGTGCGTCAGCGCCCGCGCCCGATAGAACTCCGCCTGTGGCGCCGACGGGCCCGGGGGGCGCCGCTTCAGGATCTCCTCGCACCCGCTCAGGACCGCCGGCCAGTTCTGGTCGAAGACGTCCACTTTCACCTGTCGGAACAGCTCGTCCTCGGTCGATGCCGCGCCCGGCGCCGACGGGACCGCCGCCAGCAGGAGCGCCGCGACGAGGACCCGCGCCGCCGCCGTCCCGCCGCGCTCACACGACATGGGGCCTCCCCTGCATCTCCCGCGCCACGAGATCGATGCGCAGCAGAATCTGCCGCGCTTCGATCTGCTCCCTCAGGTCGCGGATCTGCGCGGCCGTGGCGCAGTCCTGGAGCGACGCCACCTGCATCAGCACCGATTCGAGCTGCCGCAGGAGGGCCGCCAGCCGCTGGTCCTGCAGGCCCGCCAGGTCCCCCTCGTACAGGTTCTGCCGCCGCAGGAGCTGGCGCGAGCGCTCCACCTCGAGCGAGACGTCGACGTCGCCGCCGGACCGCCGGCAGCGCGCCGGCGACTGCACCAGGCTGAGCAGCAGGGACCGGCTGTCGCTCAGGTACCGGACGGCGCTCCGGCGCGCCAGGCGGTCCTCGATCATCCGGGCCGACTGGCGCGCCGACTCGTCCGTCAGAGCCTCACCCGGCAACGACGCGGCGCTGCGGTCGCGCCACGGGGACAGGGTCCAGAGCGCCGCGACCACGACCGCGGCCGCCGCCA
>CAYLND010000089.1:0-14491 GCA_964384905.1 uncultured Acidobacteriota bacterium | reverse complement strand
AGTCGGCCGCGGTGTCGGCGGACGCGGCGCTGGCGGAGGCGTCCTCCGCCCTGGCGACCGCCCGCCGGCGGCGCGGCTGGGCCGATCTCGTGGCGCCGTTCGACGGCGTCGTGGTGCGCGTCTTCCGCAGACCCGGCGACTCGGTCGACGGCACGCCCGCGACACCGGTCGTCCAGATCGCCGCCGCCACGGGGACGCAGGTCGCCGCCGAGGCGACCGGGGAGTCGCTGTCCAGGATCCGGCAGGACCAGCCCGCGGAGATCGTGGTCACCGGAGCGCCGGACCGCCCGCTGAGCGCCCGGGTGCTGCGCGTCGCCCGTGCCGTGGAGGCGACCACCGGCTCCGGGGAGGTCCGGCTGGCCTTCGACGGGGCGCCCCCCGATCTGCCCCTCGGCGTCGGAGTCGAGGTGCGCATCGCGACCGGCCGTCACGAGCACGCCACGGTCGTTCCGGCCCGCGCGCTGCGGCGCGGCGACGACGGCGTCACGGAGATCGTGGTGGTCGCAGGCGGCAAGGCCGTCATCCGCAAGGTGAGCACCGGTCTCGCCGACCTCGACCGGGTGGAGATCGTCACCGGTCTGTCGGCGGGCGAGACGGTGGTTGTGGACGATCCGATCGGGCTCGCAGAGGGCATGGACCTGAAGGAACGGCCGTGAGCGGCCGCGACCTCTACACGGGGCTCGATCGCTACCGCACGCTCACCCTGACGATCACGGTCGGCCTGATGTTCGCGGGCGTCCTGTCGCTGTGGCAGCTCGGCTCGGGGATCTATCCCGAGGTCGAATTCCCCCGCATCGTGGTGGTGGCGCGCTCGGGTGACATGCCGCCCGAGCAGATGCAGGCCTCGGTGGTGCGGCCGCTCGAGCAGTCGCTCGCGACGGTGATCGGGGTGCGCCGCATCCGCACGCGCATCATCCGCGGGGCCGCGGAAATCGCCCTGCAGTTCGCCGAAGGGACCGACATGTGGCGCTCCCTCCAGCTCGCGGACGCCGCCATCGGAGAGGCCCGCAGTCAGCTCCCGCCCGACACCGAGGTCGAGTCGCAGAAGATCACCCCCGCCGACTTCCCGATTCTGTCGTTCAACGTCGTCGGCGGCACGGCGACCAGCCGCCGGGAGGCGGCCGACTTCATCGTGCGCCCCGCCTTCTCGCGCGCCCCGGGCGTCGGCCGCGTGGAAGTGGTTGGCGGCGACCCGCGCGAGGTCGAGGTGGTCGTCGATCCGGCCCGTCTGGCGACGCTGCGCCTGCGTCCGTCCCTCGTGGCGCGGCGTGTGGGGGACGCCATCGTGCGGCGCGCCGTCGGGCGCTTCGATCAGGACCGGCAGCTCGTGACGGTGGTCGCCGAGACCCGGGTGTCGGACCCCGCCGACCTGAGCCGCATCCCCGTGACGGCCGGTCCCAACGGCTCCGTCGCACTGGGAGACGTGGCGCGGGTGTTCGACGGCGCCCCCGATCGGACGCTCGCGGTTCACGCGCCGGAGGGGGACGCGGTTCAGGTGAGCGTCTCGAGGGTGGTCGGGGCGTCGGCGCCGGAGGTCGTGCGCGAGGTGCAGGCGATCATCGCGGCGCTCCGCCTGCCGGAGGGGATCCGCCTGGTGCAGGTGTACAACCAGGGGGAGCTGATCCGCGAGTCGATCCTCGGCATCCGCGACGCCATCGTGATCGGCATCCTCCTGACCATCGGGGTGCTGGCGTTCTTCCTGCGGGACGTCCGTGCCGGTCTTCTGGCGGCGCTTTCCGTCCCCGTCACGCTCCTCGTGACCTTCCTCGCCATCCAGCTGACCGGGCAGACGCTCAACCTCATGTCGCTCGGTGGGATGGCGGTCGCCATCGGTCTCGTCATCGACGACGCCATCGTGGTGGTGGAGGCGATCACGCGGCGCATCGACGAGGGGGAGCGGCCGGACGACGCCGTGCGCGGCGGTCTGCGGGAGATGACGGCGCCCGTGGTCGGGACGACCGTGACGACCGTCGTCGTCTTCGTCCCGCTGGCGTTCCTGTCCGGCCTCGTCGGCAGCTTCTTCACCGCGCTGGCGCTCACCCTGGTCTCGGCGGTGCTGATCTCGCTGTTCTTCGCCGTGTTCGTCCTGCCGCTCGTCGCCGGCCGCTTCCTCCGCCCGCGGCCGGAGTCGCGCAAGGCGACCGGCCGGCTCCTCGCGGCACGCTACGTCCGGACGCTGCGTGGCGCCCTGCGCCGCCCCGCCGCCGTGGCGCTCGGCGTCGGGTTCCTGGTGCTGTGCGGCGCCTTCGTCGCGCCGCGAATCCCCTCCGGCTTCCTGCCGGAGATGGACGAGGGGGCGTTCGTCCTCGACTATTTCCTCCCCGCGGGGACGTCCCTCGAGGCGACCGACGCGGCGGCGCTGCGCATCGAGGCGATCCTCGGCAGGACGCCGGCCATCGCGACCTGGAGCCGGCGGACGGGGGCCGAGCTGGGACCGGTGACCGCCACGCAGCTCAACCGCGGAGATATCGCCGTCCTCCTCAAGCCGCGCGGCGCCCGCCCGGAGGCCGAGGAGGTCATGGACGAGGTGCGCGACAGCGTCGAGCGGGAGCTCCCCGGCGTGCGCGTCGAGTTCGTGCAGATCCTCGAGGACGTCCTGAACGATCTCGCGGGGAATCCGCGCCCGCTCGAGGTCCGGATCGTCGGCCAGGATCAGTCGGTCCTGTCACGGCTGGCGGACGACGTCGAGCGGCGCATCCAGGATACGCCGCACCTCGTGGACTACTATCGCGGCGTCGAGGGGGAGGTGCCTGTCCTGCGTTACGCCCTGCAGGCGGACGCCGCGCAGCGCGCCGGGCTCAGCGCCGCGGAGGTCGGCGAGGATCTCGCCACGGCCCTGCGCGGGGCGGAGGTGGGATCGGTGCCGCGACTCGATCGACTCGTCCCGGTGCGCGTCCGGTTCCCGGACGAGGTGCGGTTCCGCAAGGAGGCCATGGCGTCGTGGCCGATCGCCCTCGATCCGTCCGCGGCGCCGATCGCCTCGCTCGCCCGCGTGGTCGAGGACAGGGGGGCGAGCGTCCTGCTGCGCGAGAACCTCAGCCCGGCGGCGGTCGCCACGGGCGACGTGGAGGGGGGCGATCTCGGCGGACTCGTGAAGGAGGTCCGGCGGCGCCTGCGGGACCTGGTCCTTCCTCCGGGCTACCGGGTCGAGGTCGGGGGACGGGCCGAGAGCCAGGCGCGCGCGTTCGAGCAGCTCATGATCGTGCTCGGACTCGGGATCCTGGTCGTCTTTGCGGTCCTGGTGGCGCAGTTCCGCGCCGGCCGGGCGGCGCTCCTGGTGCTCCTGGCGGTTCCCCCGGCCCTGGCGGGCGGGCTCCTGTTCCTGTTGCTGGCGCGGGTCCCTCTTAACGTATCCTCTTTAATGGGGCTCGTGCTCCTGGTCGGTCTCGTGGTCAAGAACGGTGTCCTGCTCATCGACGTCGCGCTCGAGCGGCTCAGGGACGGCCTGCCGCTCGCCGTCGCGCTGTCGGGCGCGGGACGACGCAGGCTGAGACCCATCCTGATGACGACGCTGTGCACGATCTTCGGTCTCCTGCCTCTGGCGCTGTCGCTCGGCGCGGGCTCCGAGCTGCAGCGGCCGCTCGCCGTCGCGGTGATCGGCGGCCTTCTCTTCTCGACGGTCGCGACCCTCTACATGCTGCCGGCCCTCGCCGGATTCTTCCTGCGGCACGTCGGGACGCGGACGGCGGGTCCCGGAGCGCCATGAGCCCCGGGGGCGGGAGGCGCATCCTGCTGGTCGAGGACGACGCGGAGACGCGCGCGGCGGTCGCGCGCGCCCTCGCCGACGACGGCCACCAGGTGACCAGCGTCGATCGCGGCGGAGCGGGGACCCGGGCCCTGGCGACGGGGGAGATCGCCGCCGTGATCCTCGACGTCTTCCTGCCGGACGCGAGCGGCATCGATCTGTGCCGCGACTGGCGCGCCTCGGGTGTGCGCGTGCCGGTCCTGATGCTGACCGCGCGGACCGACGTCTCGTCGCGCGTCAAGGGGCTCGACGCCGGAGCGGACGATTACCTCGGCAAGCCGTTCGCCCTGTCGGAGCTGCGCGCGCGACTGCGGGCGCTTCTGAGACGCGGCGCCGATCCGGAGCGCGGGCGGGTGCTGCGACTCGGTGGCGTGAGTCTCGATTTCGGACGCCGCCAGGCGTTTGTCGGCAGGACCGAGGTCCCCCTGACGCGTCGCGAGTTCGACGTGCTGGAGCGTCTCGCCTGGGCTCGCGGCCGCGCCGTGTCGCGCGCCGATCTCCTGGAGGAGATCTGGGGCGAGTCGACGCCCGAGGCGGCGGCGAGCCTGGAGGTGATCGTGGCGCGCGTGCGCCGCAAGCTCGAACGGGGGGACCGGGAGTCCCTCATCCGCACGGTGCGCGGCTTCGGCTACGCCCTGGCCGTCGATCCCGGAGGCGGAACGACATGAGCGCCCGCACGCTCACCACGCGCGTGCTGCGGGGAACGGTGTTCGTGGCGCTGGCCACCGCCCTGGCCGGGGCGGCCACCGCGACGCTGATCGCCCGGAGTCTCTGGGAGGCGCACGAGCGCATCGCCCTGCGGGACCTGGCCACCGGCCTGGCCGAAGCCGTGCGTCGCGAGGCGGCCGAGGAGCGGGTCGCGCTGGAGGTGGCGGCCGCGGAGGCCCTGCGGGAGAGCGTGACCGCCGGCCAGCACGCCGAGGTCTGGCGCGGCGACGTCCTGGTCGCCTCGAGCCCTCCCGGCTCGACGCTCGGTCCGCCGGCCGGGGCGGCTGAGCCGGCGACGGGGACGGAGGGACCGGCGGACGGGCCGGCGCGGAATGCGCCGCGGGACGCGTGGCTCGTCGAGACCCGCCCGCTCCCCGCCGGTCTGACGCTTCTCGTCGCGGCGCCCCGGGAACGGGTCGCCGAGGTGCTGCGCGTCTTCGGCTGGTCGCTGGTCCTCTCGGCGCCGGTGTGCGTGGTCCTCGCGATGCTCACGGGGCGGGTCGTGGGCCGGCGCGTCGCGCGTCCACTGCTCGAATTCAAGGATCGCATCGCGGCGGCCAGACCGTTCGACGCCCTGCCGCATGGCCCGCCGCCGGACGTTCTCGAGGTGCAGGCGCTGGAGGTCTCGTTCCGCCGTCTGTGGGATCGACTTCGGGGCGCGATGTCACGCGAGCTCGAGTTCGCGGCGAACGCCGCGCACGAGCTGCGCACCCCCCTGACCCGGATCCGGCTGCGCGCCGAGCAGGCGGGCGCCGCCGCCGGGGAGGGGTCCTCGCGGGAGCTGCGGGATCTGATCGGGGAGGTGGATCGCGTCGTGCGGCTGGTCGATTCGCTCCTGGTCCTGGCGCGCGACCCCGCCCTGGGAATTCCGGCGGGCGAGGTGGTGAATGTCTCCGACGTGACGGCGGCGGTGGCGCGCCGCGTCTTCGCGGAGACGGCGCCGCCTGTGCTCGAGGCGCCGGACGAGACCCTGGTGCGCGGCGACGAGGCGCTCCTCGGCATCGCCGTTGAGAACCTGCTCGACAACGCGCGCAAGTTCTCGTCCCCGGGACGGCCGCCGCGGGTGGTCGTGCTGGAGGGCGGCGACGCCATCCGCCTGCGCGTCAGCAGTCCCGGCGCGCGCATCCCCCACGGGGACGCGGAGCGGCTGTTCGAGCGCTTCTACCGCGGCGCCGAGGCCCGGGCCGCGTTCGCCGGACATGGGCTGGGTCTGCCTCTCGCCCGTCACATCGCGCGGCTGCACGGCGGCGAGGTGCGCTGCGTGTCGGGGCCCGACGAGGAGGCGTGTTTCGAGTTATCGCTGCCGGCCTGGCATCCGCTGGCGCGGGAGGCGCCGGAGACCGGCGGGACCCGCGACGTACGCGACGCCGTCGTCGGTCGCGAGACTGCACGCAGGCCAGACATGTGAGGGACACCATGAAACCGCTGGTGATGATCGGACTCCTCGTCACGATCCTGGCGCCCTCGGAGCTGGGCGGCGCCTCCCGCTCGCCTGCGCTTGTGACGGTCACCGACATCCCGCTGCCAGGGAAGCCGAGCCGGTTTGATTATCAGAGTTTCGATCCGACCACGAGGACGCTCTACTTTTCTCACATGGGCGACGGTGAGCTGGTGGTGTTCGACGCCGCGTCCCGCAGGGTGACCGCCCATCTCCCTGGATTTCCCACGGTGACGGGAGTCCTGGCCGTGCCCGCGCTTCATCGGGTGTTTGCCAGCGTGCCTGGCAACCACGAGGTCGCCGTCGTGGACACAGAAGCCTTGAAAGTCGTGGCTCGAATTCCCGATGGCGAATTCCCGGACGGACTGGCTTACGCTCCCGAAGCGGGCAAGGTATTCGTTTCGGACGAACGAGGCGGCAAGGAAACCGTCCTCGACGCGAGCTCCAACCGCCGCCTCGACACCATCGACATGGGCGGTGAGGTCGGCAACACGCAGTACGACTCGGGCTCGCAGCGGATTCTCGCCAATGTGCAGACCCGGAACCAGCTCGTCGTCATCGACCCGCAGGCCGACACGATCGTGGCGCGTCACCCTCTCAAGGGCGGTGAGGGACCGCACGGACTGCTGATTGTGCCCGACAGGCGCGTCGCGTTCGCCGCGTGCGAGGGCGATGCCAAGCTCCTCGTGGTCGACCTGGAAACATTCGAGGTGAAGCAAGTGTTCTCGACAGGAGAGGGGCCCGACGTTCTGGCCTTCGACACGGGACTGGATCGGCTCTACGTGGCAACCGAATCGAATGTGGTCTCGGTCTTCCACCTGCAAGGCAGGACGCTCGAGAAGGTGGAGGACCTGGTCGTCGCCCCGAACTGCCACACCATCTCCGTCGATTCGGAAACGCACGAAGTCTACCTGCCGCTGAAGAACATCGACGGCCGACCGGTTCTGCGCATCATGAAACCAGGGTCATTTTGAGGAGATGCATCGGTGCCGGCGTTGGAGGATTGGTAGAGGCGGCGGGAGTCGGCCCGAGAAATCGATGGACCGCTGCGATGCCGGTTCTGGATCAGGCACGAAGCGGTCGGAGTTCCCCCAGGAGATCCACTGCGGCCACTGCGCGGACGTTCTTCCCGAGGTTGAACGTGTCGCGTCCCGCATGCAGCACGTAGAGCCGCTCCAGACGGAGGGATTCCAGGGCGCTCATCATCGAACGAGTCATCCGCGGGGCATCGGTCCTCTTGAACTCGAAGCCGATCCTCCTCCTTCCCCGCACTATCAGAAGGTCCAATTCGGCACCGGCGTGGGTTGCCCAGAAGTAGCATTCCTCGCGCCTGGCACGCAGCCGGCGAACGACTTGCTCCAGGACGAATCCTTCCCAGCTCGCACCGACCTTTGGGTGGGTTTCCACTGATGCAGGAAGGTCGAGATCGAGAAGTGTGTGCAAGAGACCGCTATCCGACAGATAGACCTTGCTGGCTTTGATCGCCCGCTTGCCCACGTTCTCCGCCCAGGGACGCAACTGCCGCACCACGAACATGCCACACAGGAGATCGAGGTATTTCTGCACGGTCGTGTGCGACACGCCGAAGGAGCGCGCGAACTCGGAGGCGTTCCACACCTGTCCGTGGTAATGGGAAAGCATCGTCCAGAACCGGGAGAGCGTGGTCGGAGGGATGGTAATCCCCAGCCGCGGAAGATCCCGCTCGAGAAACGTGCGGACGAAATCGCGCCGCCAGTCCGCGCTCTCTCTGTGGCTGCGCGCCAGATAGGAGCGCGGAAATCCCCCCCGAAACCACAGGCGTGAAAGGTTCCCGGACCCGACCTCCTCGAGGTCGAAGCCGCCCACTTCGTGAAAGCCGATCCGCCCCGCGAGCGAGTCCGAGCCCTGCCTCAAGAGATCCGGCGATGCACTCCCGAGGACGAGGAAGCGAGCCGGTCTCCCGGGCCGGTCCGCGAGGACCCGCAGCACCGGGAAGAGATCGGGGCGATTCTGAACCTCATCCAGAACCACCAGCCCGCGGAGCGGTTCGAGGGCCAGGGTGGGTTCTTCCATCCGAGCCAGGGTCCGAGGATCTTCCAGGTCGAAGAAGGCCGTGCGGCCGCTACGCCGACGCCTCACCAGACCTGCCAGGGTCGTCTTGCCGACCTGACGCGCGCCCAGGATGGCGACCACCGGCCTCTCCTTGAGGAGCCGTTCGATTTCGTCGCAATGTTGGGCGCGATCAAGGGTCTTCATGCCTTGAATTATGCAACTTCATATTGCAAATATCAAGGGTAGATCCCTTCTCATCGGAAGGTGGAGGGTGTTGTGGTGGTAGAGGCGGCGGGAGTCGAACCCGCTGGAAACTCGTTGCCTTGTGGTCAGCTTGTTGTCCTCTGGAGTGCTCTGGGGTCCTCCCCAGTTCTGGACCGCCCGCGCGATCCAGCGCTCGGGCGTCCGCATGGTGAACCTCCTGCCGCGCGCGCCAGCAATCTGCTAGCCTTGGTGACGTTCAAGGTGGCCTGAGGTAAAAAAATGCAAACACCGCTCCAGGACCTGCGTTACGCGTTCCGACTGCTGCGCAAGCGCCCAGCGTTCGCGGCGGTGGCCGTTCTCACGCTGGCCCTGGGCATCGGCGCCAACACGGCCATGTTCACAGTCGTGCACGCCGTCCTGCTCCGCCCGCTCGCCTTCCGCGACCCCGCGCGGCTGGTGCTGGTCCCCGAGAGGAACAATTTCAACATCATCAGCGTCTCGTATCAGAACTACATCGACTGGCGCGACCAGAGCCGCTCGTTCGACGTGCCGCTCCAGGCGACGCAGGGCGCCACGGCGACCCTCACGGGCGCAGGCGATCCCGAGCGCCTGAACCTGCGGCGGATGACGGCGGGACTCCTGCCGATGCTCGGGGTGACCCCCGTGATCGGACGCGCGTTCGCGGACACGGACGATCGCGCCGGCGCGGCGCCGGTGGCGCTGCTCGGCTACGGACTGTGGCAGCGACGCTTCGGCGGCTCGCAGGACGTGCTCGGCAAAACGGTCGACCTCGACGCGCAGCCGTTCACGGTCGCCGGCGTGCTGCCGCGCGGGTTCGAGATCCTGTTTCCGGCCGACGTCTACGTGCCGCTGCACCCCTGGGGGGCGACGCTGCCGGACGATCGCAACTGGCACCCCGGCATCATCGCGCTCGGCCGGCTCAAGGACAGCGTGTCACGCCAGCAGGCGGCGACGGAAATGGTCGCCATCGCCAAGCGTCTCGAGCAGCAGTATCCCATCTACAACACCGGCACCGGCGCGGACGTCGTCGGGCTCCAGGATCAGCTGGTGCAGAACGTCCGGCCGGCGCTCTGGATCCTCCTCGGAGCCGTGAGCTTCGTGCTCCTCATCGCCTGCGCCAACGTGGCGAACCTGCTGCTGGCGCGCGCCGCATCCCGCGGCCGGGAGATCGCGATCCGGACCGCCATGGGCGCCGATCGCTGGCGCCTGGTCCGCCAGCTGGTCACCGAGAGCCTGCTGCTCTCGCTCCTCGGCGGGGCAGTCGGGCTCTGCCTGGCCTGGGCTTCGCTGGGCGCGCTGCTTCGGCTCACGGCGGACGCGCTGCCCGCCGTGTTTTCCGTTTCGCTGGACCCCGCGGTGCTCGCGTTCACGTTCGTGGTGGCCGCCGGCACGGGCCTCGTCTTCGGCGTGGCGCCGGCGCTGCGCGCCACGAAGCTCGATCTGCGGGACGTCCTGAACGAGGGGTCGCACGGCTCGACCGGAGCCCCGCGGACGCAGCGGTTGCTGGGCCTGTTCATCACGGCGGAGATGGCCCTGGCCACGCTGCTGTTCGTCGGCGCCGGACTGCTGCTCGAGAGCTTCGCGCGCCTGCAGAACGTGTTCCCGGGATTCCGGGTGGATCACCTGTTCGTCGCGGACGTGCCGTTGTCGCAGGGGGCCTATGCCACACCCGAACGGCGGGCCGAGTTCTTCGACCGCGTCGTCGAGCGCGCCGCCGCGCTGCCGGGAGTGCGCTCCGTCGGGGCGGCGTCGTTCCTGCCGGTGAGCGGCGGCGGCTCGACGCTGCACTTCAACATCACCGGACGTCCGCCGCACGGGCCGAGCGAGTACACCGCGGCCGGCTACCGCGTCGTGACGTCCCGCTACTTCGAGACTCTGGGTATGCCGCTGGTCATGGGCCGCCGGTTCGCCGAGACGGACAACGAGCGCGGTCCGTCGGTCGTCATCGTCAACGCGACCATGGCGCGCAC
The DNA here is from genome assembly GCA_964384905.1 of uncultured Acidobacteriota bacterium. Classification (GTDB taxonomy): domain Bacteria; phylum Acidobacteriota; class Polarisedimenticolia; order Gp22-AA2; family Gp22-AA2; genus Gp22-AA3. The sequence continues at coordinate 4,374 of CAYLND010000089.1, read as the reverse complement.
CTACTTCCCGGACCGGAACCCGCTCGGGCAGCGCCTCCAGATCGGCGCGACGCCGGACAACGACGTCCCGACGATGGAGATCGTGGGCGTCGTCGGCGACGTGATTCAGGGGCTCGATGTCGACGCCAAAGCCGAGATGTATCTGCCGTACCGTCAGGGGGACAGGCTGCTGCCCGCCTTCCAGCTGTCGGTCGTGATGCGGACGGCCGGCGAGCCGCTGTCGCAGGCCGCCGCGCTGCGTCATGCGCTGGCCGAGATCGACCCCGACCAGCCGCTGGTGAAGCCGCGCACCATGGAGGACAACGTGGCCGCCTCGATGGCGCAGCCGCGGTTCCGCACCTGGCTGATCGGCATCTTCGCGGGACTGGCCCTGGTGCTGGCAGCGGTCGGAATCTACGGCGTGATGGCGTACAGCGTCACGCAGCGCACCCGGGAGATCGGCATTCGCGTCGCTCTCGGCGCGGACCGCGGCCACATCCTGCGCGGCGTTCTGCGCCAGGGGCTGCGATTCGCGCTGGCCGGCGCGGCCCTGGGGATCGCGGGCGGGCTCGCGGTGACGCGCCTGCTGCAGGGCTTCCTGTTCGGCGTCAGCGCCTCCGACCCCGGGGCGTTCCTCGGCGCCGCGGCCCTGCTCGTCCTGGTCGCCCTCGGCGCATCGCTCGGCCCCGCGTGGCGCGCCACGCGCGTCGATCCGATGGTGGCCCTCAGGAACGATTAGCCAACGGATCCAGGGGCGCCGTTCGGCGAGGCGCTCACGACCACCCGGCGTGCGCCAGCCCGTATGGCTGGTTTCCGGGCGGCGGACACCTACGGGGCGCGTCGGCCGGCGAACGCCTGGCCCGCCCCGAGGCGCACGACGATCGGGTTCTCCGCGATCTCGCTGCGCCGGTTCAGGACGAAGCGCTGGCCGTCCGGCGTGACGTCGTATTGCTGTCCTCCCGACATATCGAGCTGTCCCTGGAACAGCGCCCGCGGCTCCCCGAACGATGGGTGATTGGAGGCGCCGACCGGGACGACCATGATGAAGCCGCGGTCGTCGCGATAGAACAACTCCCGGCCGTTCCGTCGCCAGACTGGAGATTTCCCCCCCTCCTTCGAGACGCGCCACTCTTCGCCCGTCGCCATCGATCGAACGTAGATCTCGTCGCGGCCGGTCGAGTCCCCGACGTAGGCAAGCCATTGGCCATCCCCGGTGACCGAGGGCTCGTCCTCGGAGAACGGTGTGTTCACGATGGGAACCGGCTTGTCCGAGCCGGGGGGGAGGCGGTAGATGTCGGGGCGCTCGTCCTGCCCCGTGAGAGTGATCAGGAGTCCGCCGTCCGGAAACCAGCCAAACAGGCTGCCGCCCGCCGGAGTGTCGAGGAGATGGCGCCTCGACTCCGGATGGGAGGGATCGATAACCGAGATGACGGACGAGGTCGGAGTTATCGTCGTGAGCGCCAGCAGTTTCCCGTCGGTGGACCACACCGCGTTGTTATCGTCCCTGTCGTCGTAGGTGACGCGCGAGTCGAGGTGACGCTCCGTGTCATGAACGACGATGTCCCCCTGTCCGGCCTGGGGCGCGTAGTGCGAGACGACGACCCTGCGGCCGTCCGGCGCGATCTGGGGCTGGTTGTGCCAGTCGTCGTCCTCGACCACCGACCCCAGCTCACGGCCGCTCCGGTCGGCCCAGACGAGACGTGAGGTCTGGCCGGGCGCCTGACGGTAGACCAGAGTGCCCGGCGCCGCCGCGGAGAGATAACGGAACCCGCTGACACCGAGGCTCCCCGGAAGCTCCACGCCCAGCGGGACGGCGGAGCCGGAGAGGGTCTGGCGATCGAGGTCGAACTCCTGCCCGACGAGCGTCTTGCCCAGAGTGAAGACGACGGTGTGCGGCGGAAGAAAAACGCCGCTCGACTGGGCCGCCGTCAGCGTGCGCGTCGCAAGGCTGTCGAGCGACCCCAGGCACAGGATCCCGGGCTCCGTTCCCGACCCGAGCGACGCGTAGAAGAGGAAATGCCTGCCGTCCGGCAGGAACGAAGGCCAACGGTGCGTTCCGTCCTTGCGGGCGGCGTCGAGTGCAGTCGCGGGTGACGGCGTGCCCCCCTGCGCGGAGATCTTGAAGAGCGGCGTCGTAGCGGCGGGCGAATACAGGATGGCATCGTCGTTCCCCCAGGCTCCGCCGCGCGGGGCGCTGCCGGTGCGCACCAGCGTGCGGACCGCTCCGACGACCAAGTCGACGACCTTCAGCTGGCTGTTGGCGAAGAAACCAATCTGTCGCCCGTCAGGAGACCAAAAGGGAAAGCGGGCGCCGTCGGTCCCATCGAGGCGGCGCGGCTCGAGCGAATCGAGCGGGCGGAGCCACAGGGCCGCGTGCCCGGCGGCGTCGGTGGCCGTGAAGGCGAGCGAGCGTCCGTCACGGGACAGGGCGATTCCATAGAGGTAATGGCTTCCGGCCGGCGGGTCCAGGGGGAATGTGATCGCCTCGGGGGCCGGCGCCGCGGCGCCGCCGGTGAGGCCCAGCGCATACATCACGCCGGCGCCGATCGCCGCGGCCAGGAACGCCACCGCCGCGAGCCACCGGCGGGACGCGCCGGGCGGCGGGTCGGAATCCCCATGCGGTGACGACAGGATCGCCATCGCTTCTACACCGCTCTGTTCCAGCGCGACACGCGCCTCGCCGATCGCCTGAAGCCTTCGACGCGGGTCGCGTTCGAGGCAGCGGCGGAGCAGGCGCACGAGATGCGGCGGCGTGTCCTGCGGCAGCGCGGACCAGTCCGGGTCGCGCGTCAGCACGGCGGCCAGCACGTCCGAGAGCGTCTCGCCCCCGAACAACGGGCGTCCGGTGAGCATCTCCCAGAAGACCACGCCGAACGCCCAGATGTCGGCCCGCCGATCGACGGCGCGGCCGCGCGCCTGCTCCGGCGCCATGTACGCCGCCGTGCCGAGGATGACCCCGGCGCGTGTGCCGCTGTGGGCCAGGCCGGCCGTCTGCTTCAGCGTCGGCGAGCGGGAGAGGTCCGCGCCGCCGCCGTCGCTCCCGGCCTCCGCGGAGGTGAAGGCCTTGGCGAGGCCGAAGTCGAGGATCTTGACCTTGCCGTCGGGCGTCACCTCCACGTTGGCCGGTTTGAGATCGCGATGCACGATCCCCTTCTCGTGCGCCTCCTCGAGACCCTCGGTGATGTGCCGCGCGATGACGATCGCCTCGTCGATCGGGAGCGGCCCGCGCTGAAGGCGCGCCGCCAGGTCCTCGCCTTCGACCAGCTCGAGGACGAGCAGCGGCGTTCCAGCCGCCTCCTCCAGGCCGTGGATCGCCGCGATGTTCGGATGATTGAGCTGCGCGAGGACCTGCGCCTCGCGGCGGAAGCGCGCCAGCCGGTCGGCATCGCTGGCCAGGTCGGCGGGCAGCGACTTGATCGCCACGTCGCGTCCGAGGCGCGTGTCGGTGGCGCGGTACACCTCGCCCATCCCGCCCGCGCCGATGAGCGCGGTGATCTGGTACGGTCCGATGCGACTGCCGACTGCGAGCGGCATGCGCGAACCTCCGCCGAAGGCACCGTGGGCGGATAGAAAGTATAAGCTGGGCCCCGGGTCCGGTCATGGGTTATCTGTGAACTGGTGGGCGGCTGGGGCGGCCGCGGCATCTACCTCATCAACCAGCTCATGGACGAGGTGCGCCTGGCGCGCGGGGGCACCGAGATCCACCTGCGCAAGTCATGAGGCGACCTGCACGCTCCTAGTCGGGCGTATCCAAACTGTATGGTGGAAGCGCGTGGTGGAGGCGGCGGGAGTCGAACCAGTGACGCCTCGATTTGCTAACTGGTCGATGGCGCGCGCCTTCTCGTCACAAGTTGTTGGAAACTCGTTGCCTTGTGGTCAACTTGTTGTCCTCGGAGACGCTCAGGGTGCTTGCCGCCTCGGAGTGATCCCAACGCGGGGGGACCTTAATCGTGAGCCGCAACCGTTGACCCCAAGATTCTTAGAGGGAAGCCGATTATTCGGGGTCACCGATTTGCCGTCGACCACGTGCTCGGCATGCTTGGCGCGGGCGATCGACCTGAGACCATCCTCGAAGGCGGTTCTGAAGGCGGCCAGCAAGAGTTTTGATGATGTCTACGCAAAATATTTCAGCCCTTTCCCGCCCGCACGAAGATCGCAGCTGCCGCGCTACCACTTGGGGCCTGCGTCGAGATCGATCTCGTTGTCAAGGCCTGAGGCGGCGCATGGAGGTCGACTTGCGCGATTGCGACTTCCGCCGATTCGCGGTCACGCCCCTTCGGCTCCTCGTTACGGGCTTCGTGGTGTTGGCTGCCTCAAACAAATGCCGAATGCCGTGTTCAAACAGTTCGACAGCCCTCTCCAAAGCGCCGAGTTGTCCAACCCGCACTATTGCGA
>CAYLND010000088.1:0-14680 GCA_964384905.1 uncultured Acidobacteriota bacterium | reverse complement strand
GAATGCGCGCGCGCCGGGGCCGCGGCGCGGGACAGCGGCGGGCCGGACCGCGTCTGTCTGGTCGCCGGCGGGATCGCGCCGCTGGAGGACTGCTACAGCCCCGGTCTCGTCCCCCCGCGGAGCGACTGCCAGGCCGAGCATCACCGGCAGGTCGAGCTGCTCGCGAGCCTGGGGGTCGACCTCGTCTTCGTCGAGACCATGAACTGCCTGCGCGAGGCGGAGGCGGCGCTCCTGGCGGCTCGCGACAGCGGGCTCGACGTCCTGCTCAGCCTCTGCCCGCGCCCGCCGCGTCATCTGCTGTCCGGCGAAACGCTCGAGGAGGCCGTGCCGCGTCTGGCCGAGATCGGCGGGCCCCGGCTGCGCGGTCTCCTGCTCAACTGCGCCGCCCCGGAGCCGATGCAGGAGATCTTCCCGCAGTTCGCCCGGCTCGCGTCCGCTCTGCCGCACGGTCTGTACGCCCATCTGGGCGAGCCTGACGATCGCACCGGCTGGCGGCTTCCAGAGCGTCACGAGCCGGACAGGTACGCCTCCTGGATGACGAAGCGGATCGAAGAAGGGGCGCGTCTCGTGGGCGGTTGCTGCGGCACGACGCCGGAACACATCGCGGCGATCGCGAGCGCGCTCGAGCGACAGACGCCCGCGACGCCCTAGACGAGGCGGCCCCCTCAGCCGGTCCAGGCGAAGCGGACTTTGAGGACCACCTGGTCGCTCTCGGGGGCGAGACTGAAGGCCCCTTCGTCGGCCGGATGGACCCAGTTGCGGTTCCAGACGAAGAACAGGTCGTTGCCGGGGCGGAAGGTCCAGCGCAGCCGCGCGTTCATGCCCATCTCGCGCGAGTCGTTGCCGTACTGGAAATAGCCGAACAGCAGCAGACGCGGCGAGAAGGCGAAGACGTTCTGCAGCTGGAACAGGCGCACCGCGAAGTCGCCCTCCGGCAGGCGGCCGAAGTCGTTCTGCAGCTCGAGCCTCTGGTGCAGGTGCCCCTTGAGGACGTCCCAGTTGACGAAGGCGTCCGTCTGCGTGAGCCGGCCGTCGTAGAAATCGCCGAAGTAGACCGTGGCCCCGATCCGCCACGGATGCGACTGGACCGACTCCGCCTCGGCGCGGTAGCGCGTGAAGCGGTACCGGCCCGGGGGAATCAGCACGCCCGGGGAGATCTCGAACGGCGCCGTGAGACGCTCGAAGGTCGGAATCCAGTCGACCTCGAAGTGCTCGCCCGATTCGGTCTCGATGTTGAACGGCGACGTGAACAGCCGGCTCGACTCGGTCCTCCCCGAGAGATCATCCACCTGCTTGTACCCCGTCTCGAAAAACGCCTGGCGGATCCACGCGAACGGCCCGTCCCGGGCCGGACGCGGCTTGAAGGCGTTCCAGACGTCGTACCAGCGTGTTCCGGGCCGCGGCAGGAAGCCGAGGGCGGGATCGAGCGCGTCCCCGAACTCCATGTACCGGGCGTAGGCCTCCCAGAAGTCGTTCGGGAGATCGACCTTGAACCCCCAGCCGTCCCGCCGGCCCGCGGGGAGATCGCCGCGCGAGCGCGCCGCCCAGCCGCCGATCGACAGCTTCTTGTCGCCCTGGATGGTCGAGCTGTGCCAGTCGGCGTCCAGCCCGGTGAGCGCGTTGGCGTGGAGTCCTTCGGGGTCGCCGTTCGTGCCGATCGCTCCGACGCGGAAGCGGTCGCTGAAGTCGTAGGTGAGACGGCCGGCCGACAGGTTCGTGCGCGGCGCGGCGCTCGACGTCCCGGTCTCGATGTCGAGCGCCGCGATGCCGAGCCTCCCTGCGTGACCCAGCACCTTGGCGCCCCAGTCGATCGGCACCGTCGCGCCATTCAGGAGACCGATGCGGCGCGAGTAGAACGGCACGAAGTCCTGATCGAGACCGAGGCCGAAATGAAACAGGCTCGAGCCATCCAGGAAGAAGGGGCGCTTCTCGGGGAAGTACAGGTCGAAGCGCGTCAGGTTGATCTGGCGGGTGTCGACCTCGGTCTCGGCGAAATCCGTGTAGGCCGTGACGACGCCCGTGATCTGCGGCGTCAGGCTGTAGGACAGATCGAGCCCGCCGCGGCCCACGAGACTCTCCGCACCCTCCGCGGGAGCGCGGTTGAAGCGTCCGAGCGTGTACGGAGAGACCGTCAGGCCCCGCCCCTGGTCCAGGCCCCCGATCCCGGACAGCCGCCCCGCGCTGCTGAGGTCGATGACGTCCGAGTCGATGCTGAAGCCCGACCAGTGCAGGTTGACGCGATCGCGCGCGATCCAGCGCAGGACGTTGAACCCCCATTCCTGGAGACCCACCTTGAAGTGGAGCGTGCGCGTCGGGATCCGGATCTCGGCCGTCCATCCCTGGTCGTCGATGCGCGTCCGGGCGTCCCAGATCCCGTCCCAGTCGGTCGAGAAGATGCCGGGACCGGGAATCAAACCGTCGCTCATCGAGCCGGTGGCGTGGATCTCGAACAGGTAGGCGCTATGGCTGTCGCCGAAGGTGTCGAAGACGAAGGTCAGGAAGTCGTCGCCGAACGGATCGTCGATGTCGCGCTGCATCGAGTGCAGCGCGATCCGGTCCGGGGCCGGGTCGTGGCAGATCGCCCCGATGTAGATGTTCTCCCGGTCGACCAGGAGACGGATCTCGGTGCGGTACGGGGTCGGCTCCCCCGGGTGCGGCGCGTGCTGTGTCAGGTTCTCGATCACGCCGGCCCTGCGCCAGTCGCGCTCGTCGAGGACGCCGTCGATCGCGATGGCACCCTCCGCCACCGCGGCCGTGACCCGCAGGCGCTCGCCGTTCGGCGCCGCGCCGGCGGGAAGCGCCGCCGCCAGTCCCAGGAGGGGCAGAAACGCCGCCGCGCATCGGGCCGCCGCGCGGCCGTACCCTGATCGTCCGGCCAGGAGGGTCTCCGTCTCGGGCCGCAAGGAGCCTGTCAGCGGTTGCGGGCGGGCTCCGGGGAAGCGTTCTGCAGCGTGACGGTCGAGGCAGGTTCGTCCGCCAGCCCGCGAGACACCTCTTCGACGCGCTCAAAGAACCGCAGGAAATTCTCGCCCAGGACGCCGCGGACGACCTCCTCGGAGTACCCGCGGCGCAGCAGCTCGGCCGTGATGGCGGGCAGCTTCGAGACGTCCTCGAGCCCCTCGGGAGGGTCCTGGATGCCGTCGAAATCGGTGCCCAGACCGACCGCCCCGGGACCGGCGACCGTCAGGACGTGCTCGATGTGGTCCACCACGCGCGTCCACGCCGTGCGGTGCCTGGGGAGGGCGTCGAACAGTTTGCCGATCGCCGCGTCGCGCTGCTTCGGGTCGCCCGCGAGCTCCTGCTTGATCCTCTGATAGTCGGAGAGGACCTTCTGGCGCTCGGCCTGGTCGGCCTCGACGACCTTCGGGTCGAGGAAGTACGACGAGACGTTGATCATCACCACGCCGCGCTTCGCGGCGATCCGCCGGATCTGATCGTCGGTCAGGTTCCGCGGGATGTCGCACAGCGCGCGGCAGGACGAATGGGAGGCGAAGATCGGGGCCCGCGAGGTCTCCAGGGCGTCGTCGATCGTCTCGTCCGAGACATGCGACACGTCCACCATCATCCCGATCCGGTTCATCTCGCGCACGACCGCGCGGCCGAACTCGCTCAGACCGTGGTGCACGCGGAAATCGGCCGGATTGAAATCGGGCAGGTAGAAGGTACCGGACGAGTCGGCCCAGTGGTTCGTGTTGGTGTGCGTGAGCGTCATGTAGCGCACGCCCAGGCGGTAGAACTCGCGGAGCGCCCCGAGGGAATCCTCGATGGCGTGCCCGCCCTCGATCCCCGTCAGCACCGCGATCCGGGTCTCGCGCTTGGCGCGCCGGATCTCCGAGACCGAGGTCGCGGCCACCAGCCGATCGGGATGCGCCCCGACGACGCGCCGCACCAGGTCGATGAGATCCAGGGCCTCGCGGGCCGCGCCGCCGGACTCGGCGTAGCTCTTCGGAACGTAGATCGCGAAGAACGGCGCCGTGAGTCCCCCCTCGAGGGCGCGGGGGATGTCGAAATGATCCGTGGCCCCGCGCTCGGCGACGTCGGCCCACTTCTTCTCCAGCGCGTAGGGCGCGTCCACGTGGGTGTCCACCACGATGGCGCGCTCGTGAAGACGCCGCGCCTTCCCCGCGGGGTCCGCGGGCACCGCCGCGGCGCCGGGCCGCGCGGCCAGGGCGGCGACCACCATCATCCCCGCAAGCGTGCCTTTCATCCGGCCCACCGAAGAGCCTCCTGGAGCGCGTGATTCTCGCACACTTGCGGCGCGGCGCGCCGTTGCACGGCGTGGTGCCGTGCGTTGACCGCTTCGAAGCCGGTGCGCTAGCATCCGGATCCTTCGCGCTTCCTTCTCGGTCGCGCCGCGGGAGTCCTCGATGATCCTCGACACGCACGCGCCGTCTCCGTCGCCGTCCGCGCCGCTGCCCGCAGCCGAACCGTTGGCCGGAGAGCTGCTTCGGTTCCGCGCGCGCACCGTCGGCTCTCTCGACGAGCTGGAACGCGCCCGCCGGTACCTGCCGGCGGGCGTGTGCAGCAATTTTCGCATGATGGACCCGCACCCGATCTTCCTGCGCTGCGCGCGCGGGGCGCGCGTCCAGGACGTGGACGGGCACGAGTACGTGGACTGGGGGATGGCGCAGTCGACGCTCCTGGCCGGTCACGCCCATCCGGCCGTGATCGAGGCGGTGCGCCGGCAAGCGCCGAACGGCACGATGACCTGCTATCCCAACCCGCGCACCGCCGATCTGGCGGCGATCGTGTGCGCGCGCTACCGCCTGGATCTGGTGCGCTTCGTCAACACCGGGTCCGAGGCGACGCAGTTCGCGCTCCGCGTGGCGCGGGCGGCGACCGGCCGCGACTCCGTCCTCAAGTTCGACGCCTGCTATCACGGCGGCGCTCCCGAGTTCTGGCTCGGCCGGCCCGAGACCGACCTGCCGCCCGGGGCGCCCGAATGGATGGGTCAGGAGATCTGGAGCGCCGGCATCCCGCGCGCGCTGGTGTCGAAGACGCTGCTCGCCGAGTACAACGATCTGGAGAGCGCGCGCGCCGCCTTTCGCGAGCACCCCGGGGAGATCGCCGCCGTCATCCTCGAGCCGATCGTGTTCAATCTGGGGGTCCTGATGCCGCGCGAGGGATTTCTGCAGGGGATCCGGGATCTCTGCGACCGCGAGGGGGCGGTCCTGATCTACGACGAGGTGAAGATGGGCTGCAAGATCGGTCTCGGCGGCGCCGGCGAGCACCTCGGGGTGCCGGCCGATCTCGTCGCCATGGCCAAGTCGATCGGCGGCGGCTTTCCCATCGGCCTGTTCGGCGGCCGGCGCGATCTGATGGACGGGATCGCCAAGCGCAACGTCAAGCACGTCGGCACGTACGCCGCCAACGCGGTGGGCCTGGCCGCGGCGCACGCGACGCTCACCGAGGTGCTCACGCCGGGGGGCTATGATCGGATGTTCCGGCTCAACCAGGCGCTGGCGGACGGCTACCGCGAGGGGATCGCGCGTGCGGGACTGGACGCGCACGTGGTCACGGCGGGAGCCTCGGGCTCGCTGTTCTTCAGCCGCCACCCGGTGACTTGCGTCGCCGATTTCAAGCGCACGCGGCTCGACCGCTGGCCGCGGTTCTGGGTCGGGATGGCCAACCGCGGCGTCCTGCCGCAGGCCCACGGTCCGGAGGACATCTGGACGGTCTCCGTCCAGCACACCGACGAGGACGTCGAGACCACGCTCCGCGCCTTCCGCGAGGTCGCCCCGCTGCTGACGTGATCGGCGGGCTCAGCGGGCGGCGCGGCGCCGGCCGGCGGTCCGGGAGGGCGGCCTTCGCCGGGCCTGCTTCTCGAGGAGCAGCCGGAACTGCTCCGCCGGGACCGGCTTGCTGAACAGATAGCCCTGCATCAGCCGGCAACCCCGCTGCAGCAGGCAGTCGCGCTGAATCTCCGTCTCCACTCCTTCCGCGATGACCGCCATCCTCAGCCCCTGCGACATGGCGATGATGGCGGCGGTGATCGCCGCGTCTTCGGGGTTGGTGGCGATGTCGCGGGTGAACGATTGATCGATCTTGAGCGTGTCGATCGGAAAGCGCTTGAGATAGGTCAGCGAGGAATACCCCGTTCCGAAGTCGTCGACCGAGACCCGCGGCCCCATGGCCCGGATCCGCTTGAGCGTCGTGATCGTGTCCTCGACGCTCTGCACCAGGATGCTTTCGGTGATCTCGAGCTCGAGACAACGGGGATCGATCCCGGTCGTCTTCAGGACGCTCTCCACCGTCCGCACCAGCTGCTGCTGGCGGAACTGGCGGCCCGACAGATTCACGGCGACGATCAGCGCCCCGAGCCCGAGGTCCTGCCACGCCTTCCCCTGGGCGGCGGCGCTGCGCAGGATCCACTCTCCCATCGGCAGGATGAGACCGGTCTCCTCGGCGAGGGGGATGAAATCCGCCGGCGAGACCATGCCCAGTTCGGGGTGCTTCCAGCGGACCAGCGCCTCCGCCCCGAAGATCGTCCCGGTCGTGACGTCCACCTGGGGCTGGAAATGGAGCAGGAGCTCCTCGCGGTCGAGCGCCTTGCGCAGGGAGTTCTCCAGGGCCAGCCGCTGGAACGCGGCGGCGTTCATCGACTTGCTGTAGAACTGGTACGTCCCCCGTCCGGCGTCCTTGGCGTGGTACATGGCCGAGTCGGCGTTCTTCAGCAGGGTCTCGACGTCGGAGCCGTCGTGGGGGAACAGGCTGATGCCGATGCTGCCGGTCACGACCACCTCGTGCGCCTCGAGCTTGAACGGCTCGTCCAGGCAGTCGAGCACGCGGCGGGCGATCTTCGCCGCGTCCTCTCCGCGCGCGATGTCCGTGATCGTGACGATGAATTCGTCGCCGCCCAGGCGCGCCACCGTGTCGGTGCTGGCCATGGGATCGCCCCGGGCGATGGTGTCGGTGCTGCGCAGGCACTTCTTCAGCCGCTCGGAGACCGCCTGCAGGAGGCGGTCGCCCACGCTGTGCCCCAGGGTGTCGTTGATGCGCTTGAATCGATCCAGGTCCAGGAACAGCATGGCCAGCGTGCGCCCCTGGCGCTGCGCGGTCGCGAGCGCCTGGTTCAGGCGCTCCATGAACAACGCCCGGTTGGGCAGGCGCGTCAGCCCGTCGTAATAGGCCAGGAAGCGGATCTGATCCTCGATCTGCTTGCGCTCGGTGATGTCCTGGGTCGTGCCCGCGAGCCGCAGGGGGGTGCCGTCGTCGTCGAACACCACCTCGGCCTGCTCGTGGACGTGGCGGACGGCGCCGTCCGGCATGACGATGCGGGCGTCGAAGCTGTACGGCCCCTCCTTGCGGACCGCCTCGCCCGTGGCGCGGGCCACCAGCTCCCTGTCCTGGGGCTGGACGAGATCGAGATAAGTCGTCAGGCTGGGCGTGAACGTCTTCGGATCCACTCCGTAGATCCGGAACATCTCCTCCGACCAGTGCATCCGTCCCGACTTCACCTCGCGCTCCCAGTTGCCCAGACGCGCGATGCGCTGCGCGTGCGCCAGCCGCGCCTCGCTCTCGCGCAGATCGTCGACGGCGCGCTTGGCGCGCAGCATGTAGCGCACCCGGTGGCCGAGGACGAAGAGATTGATCGGCTTCGACGCGAAGTCGGTGGCCCCGGCCTCGTACGCCCTGCGGATGGAGTCGGTGTCGTCCAGCCCCGTGAGGATCAGGATCGGAGTGTTGGCCGCCGCCGGCAGACGCCGCAGCTCGGCGGTGGCCTGGAATCCGTCCATCTCGGGCATCCGGACATCCATCAGGACGAGCTCCGGCTTGTGCGCCATGAACGTCGCGATGCCGTCCCGGCCGTTGCGCGCCTCCACCACGGCGAACTGGAAGTGCTCCAGCGCCTCCTTCACCAGCTCGCGGATCGACGTGTCGTCGTCCACGACGAGGATGAGGGTCCGCTTGTCCGTGGCGTCCGGGTGGCTCATGAACCCACTCCCTCGCGCAGCGCCTGGAGAGCCCGGACCACCCGGGCGAACTCCGCCTCGATCTCCGCCACTCTCTCGGCGGCGGACGCGAGGGAGTCGCCGCGCGCCTGGGCTTCCAGGTTCCTGCACATCTCGGAGAGACGCAGCGCTCCGACCATGGCGCTGCTCGACTTCAGGCTGTGGGCCAGCCGGTTGAGCGCCGCCGCCTCGCTGCGGCCGGCGGCCCCCTGCAGCTCGCGGACCTGCTCCGGCGAGGTCGTCAGATAGAGATGGACGGCGCGCGCCATGAGATCGGTGCCGCCGTCCTGGCCGATCGACCGCATGCTCTCGAGCGTCTTCATGTCGATCGGATCGTCGCCGCCCGCCGGCCCCCCCACGCGGGTCCCGACCGCGGGCGTGCCGGCGGCATCCGGCGCCGCCGTCGGGCCCGTCGCGGTCGTCTCCGTGGCAGCGACCCTCGCAGGCGCCGACTCGGACGGCGGCCGGTCGGCGGCCAGCCATTTCGCCAGGGCGGCCTCGAGGAGCTCGCGCCGTACCGGCTTGCTGAGATAGTCGTCCATGCCGGCCGCCAGACAGCGTTCGCGATCCCCTTCCATCGCGTTGGCGGTCAGGGCGACGACCGGCACGTGGCGCTTCGCGCCCGCGCCCTGCTCGCGGCGGCGCAGCTCTCCCGTCGCCTCCAGTCCGTCCTTGTTCGGCATCTGACAGTCCATCAGCACCAGGTCGTAGTCGGTGCCGGCGATCCGATCGAGGGCCTGCTGGCCGTCGGCGGCGACATCGACGCTGCAGCCCAGCGACTCGAGCATCGCCAGGATCACCTCCTGGTTCACCGGGTTGTCCTCGGCGAGCAGGACGTGGCCCTGCAGACGGGGCCGCTTCTCCGTCAGGGTGTGCCGGGTGATCAGGACGGTGCTGTCCGGATCCCGCCCCATGACGGTCGCCAGGCAGTTGTACAGATCGGACTGGCGCACCGGCTTGCTGAGATACCCCTCGATCCGGGCGCGCCGCGCCTCGACGGCGTCCCCGCGCAGGCCGACGGAAGTCAGGAGCACGAGACGGACCGAGCCGATCGCGCCCTGGGACTTGATCCGCCGCGCCAGATCCAGCCCGTTCATGCCGGGCATCATCATGTCGAGAATGGCGATGTCGAACGGCTGGCCGCGACCCGCCGCCTCGCGCAGCATGTCGAGAGCCTTGGGACCGCTCTCGGCGCAGCCGTCCCGCATGCCCCAGGACGACACCTGATGGTGCAGGAGCTCGAGATTCGTGGCGTTGTCGTCCACGATCAGGACCCGCAGTCCCTGCAGGTTCCGGCGCGGGGCCGCGGCGCGGCGGGCGCCCAGACGCTGCCGGCCGAAGCGGGCGGTGAACCAGAAGGTCGAGCCCTTGCCCGGCTCGCTCTCCACGCCGATCGTGCCCCCCATCATGGCGGCGAGCTGGCGCGCGATCGTCAGACCCAGTCCGGTCCCGCCGTACCTGCGCGTGGTGGAGCCGTCGGCCTGGGTGAAGGCGGTGAAGATGCGCTGGCGCGCCTCCCGGGATATGCCGATCCCGGTGTCCGAGACCTCGAACCGCAGGGTGGCCGTGTCCGGACCCTGGGCCTCGGAGGTCACGCGCACGATCACCTCGCCCCGCTCCGTGAACTTGACGGCGTTGCCGGCGAGGTTGATCAGGATCTGCCGCAGCCGGCCCGGGTCTCCGCGCACCTGGGTCGCGACGCCGTCGTGCATCACGCACGCCAGCTCCAGCCCCTTGCCGTGGGCGCGCTCCGCCAGCAGGTCGCACACGTCCTCGACGGTCTGGCGGAGGTCGAAGTCCACCGTCTCCAGCTCCAGCCTGCCCGCCTCGATCTTGGAGAAGTCCAGGATGTCGTTGATCACCCCGAGGAGCGATTCGGCCGATGTGCGCACGGTCTCCGCGAATTTTCTCTGCTTCGCCGTCAGCTCGGTGTCCAGGATGAGATCGGTCATGCCGATCACGCCGTTCATCGGCGTGCGGATCTCGTGACTCATGTTCGCCAGGAACTGGGACTTCGCCTGGTTGGCCGACTCCGCCTGGTTCGCCAGCTCGACCGCCCTCTTCGTGGCCGTCTCCAGCTCGTGCGTGCGCTCCTCGACCTTCCGCTCCAGATTGGCCTGGGCGCCCGCCACCTGCTCGCGGTATTCGCGCAGCCGCCCGAGCATGGAGGAGAACGAAGTTCCCAGCTCGTTCAGCTCGTCGCGCGTGTTCACCTGGATCGCGTGATCCAGCCGTCCGTCCGCCACGGCGCGCGTGGCCTCCGCCAGCGCGCGGATCGGCGAGGTGATCTTGCGGGTCAGGAGGATCGTGGCGCCGACGAAGACGCAGACGCAGACCGCCGCCGAGGCGGCCGCGTAGCGCAGGAAGCCGCTGAGACGCTGCCGCATCCTGTCCTGGCTCACGCCGATCTGCACGTAGCCGATGACCTCCCCGCCCGGCTTCGACGCGCCGGCGTCCGCGAACAACTCCGACTCCTCCTGACTCCGGCCCCCCAGGACCGGGACGATCAGGTCGATGTAGCCACGCCCGTCGAGTCGATCGGTGAACACGTCGAACGCCGCGCGCGTCCCCTCCACGCTCTTCGTGTGGTGTTGGATCGCCGGAACTGCGCTCGCATGGAAGGCCCGCTCGATCAGGGTCCGGTCCCGCCGGTCGACGAACCGGGCGTAAGCGACCGAGGGATAGGCGTCGAGACCCGCGACGACCTGCCGCAGCGCCTCACGGTTCTCCGTGTAGATGGCGTACTCGCTGTTCTGCGCCACCATGACGGCGACCGCGGCGCCATCCGCCTGGAGCTGCCGGTAGCCGGCCGCGATCTCCTCCCGCAGAGTGAGGGCCCCGGTCCCCAGGATCGTCGCCAGGATCGATCCCACGATCAGCGCGTTGAACTTGGTCGCCAGTCCGATTCTCATGGTCCTCGACGAGGCCCTCAATCGACCACCGCCAGAGCGCCCCGCAGCACCTCGTCCTGCAGGTCGACCTTCAGGAGCCGCGCTGTCCGGCGGTTGACGCTGTACACCACCTTGCGGGGCGGCACGGGGGGCAGGGATCCCGGCGCCGCGCCCTGCACGATCTTCACCGTCATCTCGCCGAGCTGCCGGCCGATGTCGTCGTAGTCACGGTCCAGGGCATACAGGGCTCCCGCCTTGACCCAGTTTCCGGAGAGGCCGACGAACGGAATGCGGTTGCGCAGCGAAAACAGGAGGATCGGCTTCACGGTCTGCGGGTTCAGCACGATCTGGTCGGCCACGCCCCACAGCACGTCGGCGTGGTTGTTCAGGCTCTCGAGCGCCTCCGGGAGATCCTTCGGCGACTCGACCTTGCGGGCGAAGAGGTTCAGCCCGATCGTCTTCGCCACGCGCGCCGCCGCGTCGACCCGCGCCTGGTTCTCCGCCGGATTGAACAGGACGCCCACGTTGTGCTGGCGCGGCAGAAGACGCTGCAGCCAGCGCAGCTCCGTGTCGACGGAGAACTCCAGCACGACGCCCGTGACGTTCGGCGACCGTCCCAGGTCGTCGGAGGTGAGGATCAGACCGGCGACGATCGGCACCTCCTGGGTCTCGCGGAGCGCGGCCTGCGTGCCGATGGAGCCCAGGGTCAGGATCAGACCGACCCGATCCTGCCGCGCCTGCTGCAGGGCGGCCGGCGCTCCGGCCGCGTCTCCATGCAGCGGATAGACGTCGATCTGCGGCTTCAGACCCAGTTCCTCGAGCTGGCCCCGGAAGCCGCGGAGCGCCTCCTCGTAGGGCGCGGCGTCCTGGCTGACGATCGCCGCGATGCGCAGGGTCGCCCCCGCCGGCGCGGCCGCCGGGTCGACCGTTCCCGCCGGCGCGATTGCGGCCGCGAGGACGATCCCGCCCACCATCATGAAGCGCAGACGCACTCAGAACTCGTATCTCACTTGGACCCGGTAGTTGCGCCCGTCCTGGGGGATCACCTCCTGCAGGTGCTCGGCGCTGCCCGGATCGCCATAGCGCTTGTCGAACAGGTTGTTGATCCCCAGGGACACCGAGGGACCCTTCTTCCAGCGGCGGCTCAGGAGATTCAGGTTGACCACGGTGAACCCGCCCGTCGGCTCGCCGGAAAGCGTCTGACGCCGGCTGGTGTACTGCGCCTCCGCGCTCAACAGGAGCTTCTCGGTGCGGAGCGGGGTCGTGAGATTCGCCTTGAGCAGGTGCCGCGGCGAGTTCGTGAGCTCCTGCCCGGTGGAGACGTCCTCGCTGCGCTGCAGCGCGTAGCTCACGCGGCCTTCCAGGCGCCGCGTGAAGGCCCCTTCGAGCTCCAGCTCGACCCCGTTGGCCTTGACGCGGTTGACGTTCTGGAACACGTTCAGCCCGTCCGAGGGGTCCGTCTCGATGGTGATCAGATCGGTGATGCGGTAGTGGTACAGCGAGGCCACGCTTCGCAGACGATCGCCAAAACCGTGCTCGAGGGCGACTTCGTAGGTCTGGATGGTCTCGGGATGAAGACCCGGATTGGCCTTCTGCGAGATCCCCCCGTCGTCGTAGTAGAGCTCGTAGTCGTTGGGGGCCCGGAACGCCTGCCCGAAGAGGACCTTCAGGGTCGTCGCCTCCCGCACGGAATAGATGACGCCGAGACGCGGGTTCGTGGTGCCGCCGAACGTGTCATAGTCGTCGTGCCGGACTCCCACGTTCAGGATCAGGTCGTCGCGCGGGCGGAACTCGTCTTGAACATAGAGGGCCCAGATCGAGGAGTGCCTGTGGTCGTCGAGGTGCAGGACGTACGGATCCGTGTCGTAGTAGCCCTGATCCTGCTGGGCGTTGTACCGGATCTCGGCGCCGCCGATCAGCTTGTGACGCCCGAGCACCGTGGTGATCGACTGCAGCTCCCCGGTCCACCAGCGCCCGTAACCGTAGTCCTTCGACAGCCCCGGAGTGGTGTAGGGATAGTCCCCCTTGTACCAGTAGCCGTCGTAGGACGCCGTCCCGACCAGACGCGACGACCCGCTGAGGGGACGGTCGTAGCGCAGATCGAGGAAGGCCCTTTCGTCGATGGTCCGGGCGCGCGAGTCGTCGAACCGCGTGCCGAACGAGGCGGTCGGGATCTGCTTGTCTCGGGTCGAATAGCCCGCCTCGACGCGGACGTCCCCGAACGACACTTTGCCGAAGGCGCGCTGGAACGTATCCCCATCGGCGTGCCGCGCCCAGCCGTTGTTGGTCGACGGACTGTCGAATTCGGGATAGAACAGGTTCTGCCCGCCGCTGTCGTAGTACGCCCCGCTGAAGTACATCTCGGCGCCGTTGTCGAGCCTCGCCCCGTACGCCGCCCGCGCCTGGCCGGTCGCATAGCTTCCGCCCGCCGCGGTGAACTCCTTGCCGCTCAGATCTCCGCCCGACCTGGTGATCACGTTGATCACGGCGAAGAAGGCGTCGGTGCCGTACAACGACGAGCTCGGCCCCCGGATGACCTCGACGCGGTCGATCGCCTCGACGTCGACGAGCGACTCGGTGCCGATCGACGCCTGGTCGTAGACGTTGTCGTTCATCCGGTGGCCATCGAGCAGGAGCAGGACGCGCGTGTCGTAGTCCCCCGGCCGGTCGAAGCCCCGCGTCCCGATATAGGAGTAGTTCCGGTCGTAGGTCGTGAAGAAACCCCGGACGCTGCGCAGGATCTCGGACAGGGTGCGGTAGCCCAGCTTCTCGATCTCGTCCGACGTGATGATGCTGATCGAGGCGGGGGCCTCGCTCGGCTTCTGCTCGTACTTCGACGCGCCGAAGACCGACGGCAGGTCCTGGAACAGGATCATCTCGCCGCCGGCGGTCGCGGGGTCGGCCGCCTGTCCCGCCGCCGCGGCCCCCGGGTCGGCGCTCGCGGTCGGCGCGAAAGCGAGGACGGCGAGCCCTGCCGCGATCACGATTGCGTAACGACGCATGCCCTGTCCTCCGCGGGAGAGCGCGTCCCGATCGGCGCGCGCACACCCTCCCCAACGGCTGAAAGCTAGGTCCCGGCTGGAGTTGGATCAAGCCGTTTCGCGCGTTGGGAGAGGGCGGAGAAACGGGGGCGGGTTCAGTCGTATTCGAAGTGGAAATGCACTTCGACCGACGGACGCGTGTAGGCCTCCGGCAGAGACTGGAAGGGGGCCGCCTTCTTGACCGCGTCGAGGGCGGCGGCGTCCCAGGCGTCCGATCCGCTCTTGAAGTGCAGCACAGGGTCGGGCGCCCGACCGTCCCTCTCGATGACGGCGATCACCACCGACTTGCTCCCCGGCCGGGGCGTGCCGGGAGGCCTGGTCCACGAGGACGCCACTTTCGCATAGACCGCGTGCTGGTAAGCGGCGTCCTTGAAATCGGCCGCGAAGAAGACCTGCAGCTTCGGCGCGGCGGCCATCGGGAGCCCGGTCAGGAGAACGCTCGCGATCAGTCCCAGCATCAGCGGGACGGCCGACCGGCGCGGGCGGATCCATCGGATCGTCATCGTGTGGGTCGAGCGTCCTTGGCGTGCGCGGCGAGCACCCCCAGAAGCTCCTCGGCGTACTGCTCCAGCTTGGCCGGTCCCACGCCACGCACGGTCCTGAGCGCCTCGAGATCGCCGGGCCGGAGCGCCGCCATCGCCTCGAGCGTGGAGTCGTGGAACACGACGTAGGCGGGAACGTTCCGGCGCTTCGCCACGCTGGAGCGCCAGGTCTTCAGCCGGCCGAGCAGGAGCGGGTCGGGCTCCGGGTCCGACGCGCGGGCCGCCGCCGGCTGCCTCCCGGCTCGCGCCTCATC
>CAYLND010000087.1:0-14773 GCA_964384905.1 uncultured Acidobacteriota bacterium | reverse complement strand
GCGATCGCACCTTCGCGACCTGGTTCTTCGACGCCAACAACGACGGCTGGCTCGATATCTATGTCGGCGGGTACGGCTACACCGGGGCTTACGGAGTCGTCGACGTCGGCGAGGTCGCCGCCGATTACATGGGCCAGACGACGAGCGCGGAGCCTCTGAAGATCTTCCTGAATGACGGCACCGGCCACTTCAGGGACGCCAGCGCCGAGATGAAGCTGAATCACGTCCGGGCCCCGATGGGGGCCAATTACGGCGACGTCGACAACGACGGCTACCCCGACATCTATCTCGCGACCGGCGGCCCCGCGTTCGACATGCTCGTCCCGAACGTCCTGTACAGGAACGTCGGCGGCAAGTACTTCGCCGACGTCACGACCGCCGCCAACGTCGGCCATCTCCAGAAGGGCCACGGCGTCGCCTTCGGCGATCTCGACAACGACGGCGACCAGGACATCTACGTCGAGATGGGCGGCCTGTACCGCAGCGACATAACGGCCAACGCGCTCTTCGAGAACCTCGGCACCCCGAACCACTCGGTGACCATCAAGCTGGTCGGCGTCAAATCCAACCGCCCCGGCGTCGGAGCGAGGATCAAGCTCGTCGTGAGCGACAGCGGGAGATCGCGCGAGATTCACGCCCTCGGTGGAAGCGGCGGAAGCTTCGGAAGCAACCCCTTCGAGCAGACCATCGGCGTCGGCTCCGCGGATCGGATCGAAGAGCTGGAAGTCTGGTGGCCCACGTCCGGACTCCATCAGAAGTTCCAGAGCGTCCCCGTGGACCGGTTCATCGAAATCAAAGAGGGCGCCCCCGACTACCGGGCGCTCGAGCGCAAGACGATTCACTTCCGCGAAGAGGGGCCTCAAGCCACCCTCGTCGGCACGCCGGGCATCCTGCGCGTCGCCGGGACCAGACCTCCGGGGTAAGCGCGCGAATCGCGCGCGGAAGGCCGACCTCGATCAAGCGTCGTTCGTGATCCCCGCCCTTCCGCGCGCCGCGTGTCCGTCCAGCGTCTCGCGCACCTTTCTGGCCAGCGCGTCCGTGGTGAACGGCTTCTGGAGATACGCGACGCCGGTGTCGAGAATACCGTGGTGGGCGATCACGCCGTCGGTGTAGCCGGACATGTACAGGACGCGGATGCGGGGATGGAGCGCGGCGATTCCCTCGGCCAGCTCGCGGCCGCTCATCTGCGGCATGACGACGTCGGTGAGCAGCAGGTCGATGGGTCGGCCGTGCCGGTGGACGACCTCGAGCGCCTCCCTTCCGTCGCCCGCCTCGAGGACGGTGTAGCCCGACATCTCCAGCATCTCGGTCGCGAGCAGCCGGACGGTGCGGTCGTCCTCCACGAGGAGCACGGTCTCCGAGCCGCGGGGGAGAGGCGGTGCCGGCTCGCTTTTCTTGTCCCGGGAGACCTCGGCGTCGACACGCGGCAGGTAGATCTTGAACGTGGAGCCGATCCCCGGCTCGCTGTAGACCCAGATGTAGCCGTTGCTCTGCTTGACGATGCCGTACACGGTCGCCAGGCCGAGGCCCGTCCCCTTGCCGAGCTGCTTGGTGGTGAAGAACGGCTCGAAGATGTGCTCCAGGGTCGCCTTGTCCATGCCGGTGCCGGTGTCGCTCACGATGAGCGCGACGTAGCGCCCGGGCCGGGTGGGAGGGTGCACCCTGGCGAAAGCCTCGTCGAGGCCGGCGTTCGACGTCTCGACCACGACGGTGCCGCCGCGGGGCATCGAGTCGCGGGCGTTCACCACGAGATTCATGATGATCTGCTCGATCTGGGTCGGGTCCGCCTCGACGTGACCCAGGCCGGCGCTCAGGCGGGCGACCAGATCGATGTCCTCGCCGATGAGGCGGCGCAGCATCGGGACCATCGAGGTCACGCCGGCGTTCAGGTCGAGGACGCGCGGCTTCATGAGCTGCCGGCGGCTGTAGGCCAGGAGCTGGCGCGTCAGACCCGCGGCGCGCTCACCCGCGACGCGGATCTCCTCAATCCCTTTTCTGGCGGGATCTCCTGCGGGGAGGCGATGCAGCAGGATGTCGCAGTGCCCCAGGATCGCCGTGAGCAGGTTGTTGAAATCGTGCGCCAGTCCGCTGGCGAGCCGGCCGACCGTCTCCATCCGCTGAGACAGTCGGAGCAGCTCTTCGCGCGTCATCCCCGCGGGCATGGCGGGGGCCGCCATCGGGCGGTGCTTGAGCGCCCGCCTTCTGCTCATGGCCCGCACCCGCCGAGGACGATCGAAGGGCGCGAGCGAACACCAGCGGCGGCCATCGCAGCGACCGGGGCTTCATCCGTGGAATCCGTTCGAGCGCGGTGGCGCGTCGATGGCGTGCGCTCGCCGGCGTCCGGCCCCCAGGGGACCGTCACCCCCGCGGTCTCCTGGCTTCGCCGTGTCGATGCCGCACGACGCCGGAACGCTTGACGACCGCATTCGTCGCATTCACCCCTTCGACGACCCGCCCTTCGCCCGGCGTGTCTTCTGACAGGAGCACCGGCACGACCTGGTCCGTCTCCGAGAGGATGTCCGGCGGGCCCTGGTCTTCAGCTCGGGGACTGAATCCCAGGACCCACCGGATCCTCGGAGACAACTGTTCCCTGCACAACGGAGATTGCCCTCCCGGGCCTTGTACCTCTTGAGTGTGACTTGCAGCTCCGAGGAAGTCATCCGTGGAAAACGGGCCATTACGTACGTAGTTCTACGGACGTACCGTCTCCGTAGAACCACGTACGGCTGACCCCGATCGGCACCGATGCGCTCCCGCGCGCGGGCTGTCACAATCGCATCCAACTTTGGATGGAGGACTCCCGATGAAAGTCACAGCACTGGCCGAGGCGATCGTCAGCTCGCGACACGCCGACGGCACCGTCTCGCTCACCGATCTCGAGGCCCGGCTGTCGCGCTCCGGACTGTCGGAGTTCGCCCGCGCCGTTGCCTTTCTGGCCCGACGCGTGCATCGCCCCAGGCCGCAGCGCCCCGTTGCCGACAAGCGCCCCTGGTTCTGACGCCGTGCTGGCCGCGCTGCGCAAGCAGATTCTGGAGGTCATCGCGCTGCGCGTGACCCGTGTCATTCGCGACGCTCTCGTGGACCTGCTCCATCGGCCGGGCTACGCGCTCCACGCCGCGGGAGCGTGCCGCGCCGGCGCACTTGCGCTCGAGGTTCATGCTGCCGTGACACGCAAGCGCCCCGGGAGGACCTCTCTCCTCGCCGGGACGGCGGTGGAGCTGCAGATGGAGGCGATGTACGTCTTCGACGATGTGGCCGACACGGCCCCTGATGGGAGGCGGGGCGAGGACCTGGCCCTGGCGACCGCCCTTTTCACCGCGGGAGTCGCCGCGGCCTTCGAGGCGGCGTCCGATTCTCCGGATCCGACGGCCGCGCTCGATCACTTCTGCAAGTCGTACAGCGAGTCGACGGCGGGCCAGTTCCTCGACGTGATGCTTCAGAACCGTGGCGGCGCGACTCTCGAGGAGGCGATCCAGGCGACCTGCCTGAAGGCCGGGGGCCTGGGGAGATTTGTCACGGGGTTCGCGTCCCGTGTGGCGGGCGCGGATCGGGACGGGGTCACACTGTTCGAGCGCTTCGGCGATCATGTTTTCACGCTCGGTCAGCTCGTCGACGACCTGCGGGATGCCTGCGATCCGGGCGGGAACTCCGACCTGGCGCTGGGAAAAGCCACGTTGCCCGTGGTCTTCTACGGTCGAACGGTTGACCCCTCGGCTCCCACCGATGGTATCCTTTCGGAAGAAGTTCGCACCAAATATGAGTCCTCCGGCGCCCCGCTGTACGCCGCGATCCTGGCGCACGCGTACATGAGCCGGGCCGAAGAGGATCTCACGCTGCTGGCGCAGCACGGGTATGCGGTCGGAGGGCTCGAGCGCTTCCTCCAGAGCATCGACTCGGGCGCCGGGGAAATCCTCAGCGCCGCGCGGAGCAGTCTGGTCGCTCAACGGGCCACGCCTGGGCGCCATCGCCATCCTCTCCGGCTATTCCGTGATCGTGCTGCTGGCGGGCCTCGCGATGAGGAGCCCCGGTCAGTTGGGCATCACGCTGCGGCCATGCGGGAATGATGTCTGCGTCGGATGGGTCCTGCCGGCCGGCCATGCCTGGCTGGTCGGCGCTCGCGTCGGGATGCGTGTCGTTTCGCTGAACGGCGTGGATCCGCGTGTCGCCGTGAGCCACGATCCCTGGGTGGAGGCGGAGTTGCTTTCCTCGAGCGGCGAGAGCATCCGAACTCGGGTCGTACCGACGGAATTCAACGGCTCCTGGGCCAGGCTCTCGCTCTGGGCGACCGGGGCTCTGTTCGCGCTTCTCGCTGCGGTCGTCCTGGTGCGGCGCCCGGATGCCCTCGTCGCCCGCCTGTTCGGTCTTTTCTCCGGACTCACAGCGGCCGCGCTCGGGGCGTCGCCAGCCGCGGGGGGAACCCATACCGCATGGTCGCTCGTCGTCTCGTTCGTGAGTCTCCTGGGCTTGGCTGCGTTCGTGCCGGCGTTCGCCCGGGCCTTCGTCGGTCGTTGGAGCGGATCCCGGACGGTGCTCCGTTTCTACTGGCTGGCCGGGGGAATCCTCCTGACCGGCTACCTGACCGCGGTGCTCGTCCGCCCGTCCGTTTACAGCGTGGTGCGCGTGGGGTTCGTCATTTATTTCGCCGTCGGCACGTGTGCCGCCCTGGTCGTTCTGGCGCGGAATGCCCTGTTCCGTCATCGATCGCGCTCGTCCCGCGACGCCCGGCTGGCGCTCACCGGGATCGCCTGCGGCCTGCTGCCGTTCGTCGGCCTCACCCTGATCCCCCTCAGCACCATCGACAGAACCCTGGTGCCGTCGAACGTGACTGCGGTCCTCTGGGGCATCATCCCGCTGACCTTCGCCTACGCCATCCTGCGTCACCAGGTCCTCGGCATCCGCCGGCTGGTGCACCGCGGCATGATCTACGGCCTCACGACCGCGGTGCTGCTCGCCGTCATGCTTCTCCTGGTCGTCACGGTCGGCCCTTTCGTCGACGCGCACCTCGGCGCCGTGCACCCCGCGCTGGTCACCGCGGCGCTCCTGGCGCTTGGAGTGCTTCTCTTCCACTTTCTGTCTCGCGGCATGCGTGTCCTGGTCGATCGCTTCCTGTATCGCGACGAGGTCGACTCGGGGAGGTTGCTCGCGGCGATGCGCTACGACCTTCTCGGCAGCGAGCAGGTGGAGGAAGTGACCGCCGCCATCGTCAAACGCCTGCGGGAATCGATGCGGCTCGAATCGGTCGTCCTGTTCCTGGGGACGGCCGACGAGACGATTCGGGTGACGGCGTCGTCGGGACCGCGCGCCGACGAGAGCGTCGCGTACATGCGTCCCTGGCTGCTGCGCGCGGAATTCGCCGGGGACGGCGTCTACGAGGCGCGCTGGAACTCCGATCATCTGCTCGTCGCCCGGCTGGAGGCGGGCGGGCAGGCGCTCGGATACCTGGTGCTCGGGCCGAAGGAGGAGGGGGAGATCTTCGTCCGCGAGGAGCGGCGGCTGCTCGAGACCGTGACGCCGATCCTGGCGCT
Organism: uncultured Acidobacteriota bacterium; assembly: GCA_964384905.1. Taxonomy (GTDB): domain Bacteria; phylum Acidobacteriota; class Polarisedimenticolia; order Gp22-AA2; family Gp22-AA2; genus Gp22-AA3. Next base: position 9,248 of record CAYLND010000087.1, on the reverse strand, counting down.
GGCGATCCGCGAGACCGGCCTCCTGGCCGAATTGCGCGAGGTGAGCGAGCGCCTGACGAACGCGGAGGAGGGCGAGCGCGCGCGCATCGCGCGCGACCTGCACGACGGCCCGCTGCAGAAGGCGATCCTGCTCGGCGGAGCGGCCGAGGAGACGCTGCGGGACCGTCACGGCGTGGCCCGCGAGCTGGTCGTGGAGCTGCGCGAGCTGTGCGCGCGCCTGCGCCCGGCGATCCTCGACGATCTCGGGCTGGTCCCGGCGCTCGAGTGGCTGCTGGAGCAGACCGCCCAGGGGTTCACCGTGACCCCGCGCCTGACGCTGCGCGGCATGACGGAGGACGACCGCCTCACGCCGGGCGCCGAGCTGGCTCTCTTCCGCGTCACCCAGGAGGCCGTGAGCAACGCTCTCAAGCACGGTCACGCCACCACGATTCACGTCGCGCTCACCAGGACGATGAACGGCGTCGAGCTGTCGGTGACCGATGACGGCCGCGGGACGGCCGCCACGGGAGACTGGGCCCGCGGCCTCGGCATCCCGGGCATGCGCGAGCGCCTGCGTCAGGTCGGCGGGAGCGTCTCGGTCGCGTCGGACGAACGGACCGGGACCATGGTCTCGGCGCACATTCCGTACGCCATCCAGGGCCCGCAATGAACGCGCCGATCAAGGTCCTCATCGTCGACGACCATCGCATGTTCCGCGAAGGGATCCGGAAGCAGTTGTCCCGGCACCCCCGGTTCAAGGTCATCGGCGAGGCCTCCGGCGCCGAGGAGGCGATCGCGATCATGCAGGAGACGGTCCCCTCCATCGTGATCCTGGACATCCGGATGCAGGGCCCCTCCGGCATCGACCTGGCCCGTCGCCTGCGTGACGATTGGCCCGACGTCAAGATCCTCGTGCTCAGCGGCTACGATTTCGACCAGTACGTTCGAGCCCTGGCCCGGATCGGCATCCACGGCTATCTCCTGAAGGACAGCCCGCAGGAGGCCCTCATCGAAGCGCTCGACGAAATCGTCGCCGGCGGCGTCGTCCTCCCGCCCCGCATCGCCTCGAAGATCATGCGCGGCTACGCCTCGGACACGGTCAGCGAAGTCGTCCACCCGCGATACGGTCTGACCGTCCGCGAGTTCCAGGTCCTGGAGTGCATGCACGAGGGCCTGCGCAACAACGACATCGCCGCCCGCCTGTCGATCTCCACGCGCACGGTCGAGACCCACGTCAGCAGCATCATCTCGAAGCTCGGCGCGCGCACCCGGACCGAAGCGGTGCGCCGGGCGGTCGAGGACAGCCTGATCCGCTGACCACGCAGCCTTCCCAGCGCAGCAATCGACGGTCACGAGCCCCCCGATTGCGTCATATACTCCCCGGGTCCACGGTACGAGGTGACTGTTGCGAGGTTCCATTCCAGGAAAGCTTCGGGCCGTGCCCGCGATTCTGACCCTCGTGCTGGCCGCGCTCGCGGACGGCGCGAGCGTCGCGCAGCCGATCCCCGAGGCCCTGTATCAAGGTCTGCGCTGCCGCATGATCGGACCGTTCCGCGGCGGACGAACGCGCGCGGTCGCGGGAGTGGCGGGCCGGCCCGGCGTCTTCTACACGGCGGCGGTGAACGGCGGGGTCTGGAAGACCGATGACTTCGGCCACACCTGGCGGCCGATCTTCGACTCGCAGCCGACCCAGTCGATCGGCGACATCGCGGTCGCGCCCTCCGACCCGAACGTCGTCTACGTCGTGTCGGGCGAGGGGCTGCGCCGGCCGGACCTGTCGGTCGGGAACGGCGTCTACAAATCGACCGACGCGGGAAGGACCTGGACCCACCTCGACGGTCTGCGCGACGGGCAGCAGATTCCCCAGGTGGCGATCGACCCGAACGATCCGGATCGGCTCTTCGCCGCCGTTCTCGGACATCCTTACGGACCCAGCGAAGAGCGCGGCATCTTCCGCTCGACCGACGGCGGCCGCACCTGGACGAAGGTCCTCTACGTGGACGCGAACACCGGCGGGTTCGACGTCGCCATCGATCCGTCGCGCCCGAGCGTCGTGTACGCCACCCTGTTCGAGTCGCGTCTGGCTCCGTGGGAGGACGGCAACGAGTACGGCGCCAAGGGAGGCGTCTACAAGTCGACCGACGGCGGCGCGACCTGGCGTCGGCTGGGCGGCGGTCTTCCCGACACCCTGGTGCAGGCCAACATCGCGATCGCTCGCAGTGAGCCGAAGCGTCTCTATCTCACTTTCTCGACGGCGGAGAAGAGCGAGTACGCCACCAACAAGGGCATGGGCTTCTACCGCTCGGACGACGGCGGCGAGACCTGGAGCATGGCGGCGGACGACCCGCGCTCGGCGATGAAGATCGGCGGGGGCGACCTGCCGATCGCCGAGGTCGATCCGCTCCATCCGGACGTCGTGTACAGCTGCGGCATCGTCCTGGCGAAATCCACCGACGGCGGCAGGACCTGGTCGAGCTTCAAGGGGGCGCCGGGCGGCGACGACTACCAGAACCTCTGGATCGACCCCGGCAACTCCGACATCATGCTGCTCGCGAGCGACCAAGGGACCGCGGTCACCGTCAACGGCGGCCGGACGTGGAGCTCCTGGTACAACCAGCCGACCGCGCAGCTGTACCACGCGATCGCCACCAACGAGTGGCCGTACAGGGTCTGCGGCGCGCAGCAGGAGAGCGGCTCCGTCTGCATCACGAGCCGGGGCAACGACGGAACCATCTCGAACCGCGACTGGCACCCGGTGAACGTGATCGAGTACGGCTACGTCGCGCCCGATCCGCTCCACCCGGACATCATCTTCGGCGCCGGCCGCACCAACGTGTCGCGTTACGACTGGAAGACGGGCCAGACCCGGATCATCACGCCGGTGCCGGTCCAGGGAGACTATCGCGCCGAGCGCACCGAGCCGCTCGTCTTCTCCCCGATCGACAACCGCACGCTCTTCTACGCCACCAACTTCCTGTTCAAGACGACCGACTACGGCGAGACCTGGCAGAGGGTGTCGCAGGATCTGTCGCGTCCGAGCCCCGGCATCCCGCCCGGCGTCGGCTCCCTGGCCGACAGCGACAAGGCCGCGGCGAAGAAACGCGGCGCCATCTACTCCGTCGCGCCGTCGTTCAAGACGATCGGCACGATCTGGGCGGGCACCGACGACGGCAAGGTCTGGATCACGCGCGACGCCGGCGGTCACTGGAGCGACATCACGCCGCCCGGCCTGAAGCCGTGGAGCAAGGTCACGCAGATCCAGGCGTCGCACTACGACGACACCACCGCCTACGTCTCGGTCAGCGGCTTCCGGATCGACGATCCGGCGCCGCACATCTACCGCACGCGGGACGGCGGCCGCAGCTGGCAATCGATCGTCGACGGTCTCGACGCGTCGCCGGTCGACACCGTCCGCGAGGATCCGGTCCGCAAAGGGCTTCTGTTCGCCGGCACCGAGACCGGCGTCTGGGTCTCGTTCGACGACGGCGGCCTCTGGCAGCCGCTGCAGCTCAATCTGCCGCACACCTCGATGCGCGACCTGTGGATCCACGAGGCGGACCTCATCGTCGCGACCCACGGCCGCTCGTTCTGGGTCCTCGACGACATCAGCCCGCTGCGCCAGGTGAACGCCGCCACGGCGAGCCAGGACCTGCTGTTCACCCCCTCCACGGCGATCCGAGCTCCGCAGTCGACCTACGCCGAGACGCCGATCCCCCCCGACGAGCCGCAGGCGGAGAATCCGCCGAACGGCGCGGTGATCGATTACTCCCTCGGCCGCACGGCGTCCGGACGGGTGACGATCGAGATCCTCGATGCCGCGGGAAAAACCGTGCGCGCGTTCGCCAGCGACGACCCGGCCGAGATCGCGCCGGACGAGCTGCAGAAGCAGCTGATCCCTCCGTACTGGGCGCGCCCGGCGCGGAACCCGGAGATCACGGCCGGCATGCATCGGTTCGTCTGGGACCTGCACGACGAGAAGCCGCTGTCGGTGAAGCACGACTACCCGATCACGGCGGTGCCGGGCGACACGCCGTGCGGTCCTCTCGGCCCGCTGGCGGTCCCGGGCCGGTACACCGTGCGGCTCACGGCCAACGGCCGGTCGCACACGGCGCCTCTGATCGTGAAGCTCGACCCGCGCGTGAAGACGACGCAGGCCGGCCTGCAGCAGATGTTCGCGTTGCAGCGCCGGCTCGCCCATCTGCTCGAGGGCACTTCGCGGGCTGTGCTCCAGGCGACGTCGCTTCAGGAGCAGGCCGCCGCGATCGAGCCGAAGGACGCGCCGGCCGACGCCCTCAAGGCGTTCAAGGAGAAGGTGACGGCGGCGCTCGAGGGACCGGAGAATCCGCCCGCGGGCGCTCCGAAGCCGCCCGGGCTGAGCAGCCTGAACGACGACGCCGACACTCTCTACGGCATGGTGAGTCCGGTCGACGCCGCCCCGACGGCCGCGCAGATCGCGGCGACGGCGAAGATCGAGCGCGACCTCCCGGCCGCTCTCGCCGTCTGGGACACGATCTTGAAATCCGACCTTCCGGCGCTCAACGCCACACTGAACCAGGCCGGGCTGTCCAAGCTCGACCCCGGGAAGAAGCCCCGAAATCCCCACAGCCCGGGAAACGAAGAGTAGCTCGGCGCCCTGCGCGGCGTGCGGCGGCCGCCAGGCCGAGCCGCTCGAACTCGTCCACCAGGAGCCGTCCCACCCGGGCGTGCGCCCGCACATCCGGATGGTGCTCGCCGGGGATGTAGCACGAGTCCCAGTCCTCGGGAGCGCCGGCGCCGGTGTCGACGACGTCGAGTCGCATTCCAGGGAAGAGCCGGGCCGCCTGCTCCCCCGGCCGCAAGGAGTGTCGATCGGTCCAGTGAATCAGGATGAAGGTCGCTCCCCGGGATTCGGCGTAGTCCTTCATCTCCCGGACGAGGGCCCGGGTCAGCTCGACGCTCGGGGGCGGCCCGTACTTCGCCCAGGCGAGCTGGACGAGCTGCCAGACGCGCGGCTGGATCATCTCCTCGTACCTCCGCGGCCTGTCGATCTCTTCGAGCGCCCCGTCCCTCGTCACGGCGAACCGGGGCTTCGTCCCCAGGAACTGCGCGTCGCGGTAAAGCAGCCGCCGGTCGGCGTTGTCGTTCCGCCTCACGTGCTCCTGGAGAAAGGTGTAGACGACCACCTTCGTGTCGAAATCCTTCATATGGCGTTCGAGGGCGAGGAGCGCCTGATCCGTGCCGTACCCCTGGACGCCCAGGTTCACGACCTGGTATCCGGACCCCACGGTTCTCTCGAACTGCCCGACGAAGCTCTCTTCGTAGGTCACGCCATGGCCGAAGGTGAACGAGTCCCCCACAAAGACGACGGTCGGCGTCGTGGAGTCGAAGCGCCGCCCCGGCTCGCCGACCCGGGCGCCGATGTCGTTGAAGTGCATGATGACGGGACGGTTGTCGGAGCCGAAACTCTGCGTCACGCTCCGGCCGGGAATGTAGGACCACCCCAGCACCGGGTCGAAGCGCGCCAGCGCGTTCTCCGAGGGAACCCATTCCGTCCGGAACGGGTAGTCCGCGAGCCGCAGTCCTGCCTCGGCCGCGGCGAGGGCGACGGCGGCTCCGAGGAGAACCGCCGCCGCCGCGAAGAGAATCTTCCGTCGCCGCGAGAGAATCGACGGGCTCAGGGGGTTCGCTCGGGGTACAGCTTCTCGAATTCCGGATCTCCGCGCAGGATGGCGAGGTCGGGATCACGCCTGGCCCAGTCGGCGTCCTTGAACCCGTTCCGCCAGGCCTTGGTCAGCGCGTCGAGCGCCTCGGTCTTCTTGTTCATCGTGCAGAAGGTGCAGGCGGCGTTGTACTGGACCATCGCCTCGTTCGGGCGCAGCAGCATGGCGAGATTGGCCTCGCGCACGGCGTCCTCCTGGCGCCCCTCGACGGCGTAGAACCCGGCCACCAGGATGCGCGCGCGCGCGTCCTCAGGCACCTGCCGCAGGTGCCCCTCCAGGGCCTGGATGGAGCGATGGCGGATGTTCCTGCGCGCCTCCTCCTTCCCGAGCGCGCCCAGTGAGTTCATGATCGGCACGTACACGTTGTAGTCGGTGCCGCTCGCCTCGATCGCCTCGTCGGCGACGTTAGCGACCTCCTGATACTTCCCCGAGGCGTACAGCCCGCGCAGCAGCAGATAGTAGGCCCCCTCGCAGTCGCGCTTGCGGGCGATGACGTTGCGCACGATGGCGGTCATCTCCTCGTACTGTCCCTTGGCATAGAGGATCCAGGCCTGGGCGACCATCACCTCCGGGACGTCGGGCTGCAGCGCCATCGCCCGCTCGGCGGCTGCGCGCGCCCGGTGGATCCAGACGTCCTCGCGCGAGTAGTGTGCATGGTAGTAGGCGCAGGCGTTGGCGATGGCCGCGAAGGCCAGCGCGAAGTTCGCGTCCTGCGTCACGGCGTTCTCGTACATCTGCAGCGCGAACTCGAGATCCTGGCGGGTCAGACGCCGGGCGTAGCTGCGTCCCCGCAGGTAGAGGTCGTAAGCCTGCAGGTTGTCGGTCGGCTTGGCCGCGAGGGCTTCCTGCTCCTGGGGCGACAGCTGGATGCGCAGCGCCGCCGCGATCTTCTGGGCGATCTCGTCCTGCACCTCGAACACGTCCTTCATCTCGCGGTCGTAGCGCTCGGACCAGAGCGGGAAGTCGGTGCGCGTGTCGACGAGCTGGGTGGTGATCCGCAGCCGGCTCCCCGATCTGCGCAGGCTGCCGGCGAGCACGTAGGCCGCGCCGAGCTGCTGGCCGATCTGGGACGGCGTCACCGCCTTGTCGCGATAGACGAGCACCGTGGGGCGCGAAAAGACCTTCATGCCCTTGATCTTCGACAGCTCCGTGATGATGTCCTCGGTGATGCCGTCCCGGAGGTACTCGTCCTCCTTCGCGCCGCTCAGGTTCTCGAAGTAGAGCACGGCGATCGATTTCTCGGACGAGCGCTCGGCGGGACTCTTCACGTCGGAGGTCTCGCCGGCCCTGCGGCGCCCCGAGTCGAGGTCGCGCTTCAGGCGCAGCAGGTCGGTCTTCAGCTCGGTGGCGGTCTGGTAGCGCAGGTTGCGGTCCTTCTCCAGCGCCTTGTCGAGGATCCGTCCCAGCTCGGCCGGCATCTTCGGGTTCGCCTCCGAAAGCGGCCGCGGCGGCCGGTTGAGAATCGCCTCGAACACGACCGGCTGGGTGTCCCCCGGGAAGGGCAATTGCCCGGTCGCCATCTGATACAGCACCGCTCCGAGAGAGAAGAGGTCCGTGCGCGCGTCCGTCAGCTGCCCACGGGCCTGCTCCGGGGACATGTAGTAGACGGTCCCGAACACCTCCCCCGTCATCGTCAACTGGCCCGCCTTCAGCAGGGTCGCCGCCTGGGAGGTCGACCGGTCGCGGTCGCCGCCGGCACCCGTCAGCCCGATCTTCGCCAGACCGAAGTCGAGTATCTTCAACTGGCCGCGGGCGTTGATCATCAGGTTCACCGGCTTCAGGTCCCGGTGCACGATCCCCTTCGAGTGCGCCGATTCCAGGGCGTCGGCGATCTGCAGCCCCAGCTCGAGAAGCTCGCCGATCTCGAAGGGCTGGCGGCCCATCCGCTGCGCGACCGTCTCGCCTTCGAGCAGCTCCATCACGATGAAGTGCCGCCGCTCGTGCTCCTCGATCGAATGGACCGTGCAGATGCCCGGATGATTGAGCGAGGAGGCCGCCCGTGCCTCCCTCTGGAACCGCTCGAGGACGGAGGGATCGTGCTCCATCTCCTCGGAAAGGAACTTGACCGCGACCCGCCGGCCGAGATGGCCGTCCTCCGCCTCGTACACCACCCCCATGCCGCCGGCACCGAGCTTGCGCACGATCCTGTAGTGCGAGACGGTGCTGCCGACCTGGACGTCCATCGCCGTACCTCTCTCCTCGCTGGAAGGCAGCGGGGCCCTTCCGGTCCATGCCCGCCCTGCCTGATCGGGGTTGCGGACGTGGACTATAACGCCGGGCGGGCGTTGCGGGCAACCGATGGTCGAGCCGCTGTCACGTCCCGGCCCGCTCGCGCCTACCCTGATCGAGCACGGCCGCGACTATGATGAAGGGACGAGCCGGAGTGGTCGTGGGCCGGGGAAAGAGCGTGTCGCCAGAGCGACCACGGATGCGATCGATGCCCTGTCACGCCGGCTGAGGCCCGGGAGTCGGTGGATACCCGTGTCCGCGCCGCGATCCAGCAGGACCTGACCGCGCTCGCCAGGGGAGAGCGCGCGGCGTTCGATCCGCTCTTCCGAAGACTGTGGCCGCTCCTCCGCGGCTTCGCCGCGCGCTCCGTACCGTCCGCGGAGGCGGACGACGTCGCCCAGGAGGCGCTGCTCCGGATCTTTTCCCGCGCCAGCGAGTTCGATCCCGGACGCGACGCGCTGTCGTGGGCCCTCGGGATCGCGGCCTGGCAGGCCAGGACGCACCGGGCGCGCTCCCGGCGACGCCGCGAGGAACCGGACGCCACAGCCGCGGCGCGCCCGGACAGCGGTCGATCGCCGGAGCAGGCCGCCATCGCGAGCGACCTCGTCTCGGCCCTCGACGCGGCCCTGGCCGAATTGCCTCCGGGTGACGCCGCGACGCTTCTGGCCTACGCCCGGGGGGACCGCCCCGACCTCCCCGGACCGACCTTCCGCAAGCGGGTCGAGCGGTCCTTGAATCGGCTGCGGGAGCGCTGGAGATTCCATCGTGGCCATTTCTGAGCCGTCGGAACGCGCGCTCCGCCGCGCCGCTCTGCGCGCCTACGAGACGGGACGCCTGAAAGGCGCGCTGGCGCGCGGTGCCGGGGCCCTCGCCCTGGCGGCGCCGGGGTTTCTCGCCTGCGGCCGGACCCCGCTCGCCGCCGCCTGTCTTGCGGGTTTCCCTCTGTGCGGGGTGCCGGGACCCCTCCCGGGGGGGGGGTATGGGGAAAGGGGCACCTCGCGACCGAAACGCGGATGGCCCGCCAGGTGGTGCTGAAGATCCCGCACGCGAGCTTCTTCGCCGAGGCGGGCTTCCGCGAGCGCTTCGTGGGCGAGATCGGGAGCATGACCGCCCTGGTGCACCCGTTCATCGTCCAGATCTACGACACCGGGAGCGCCGACGGCCTTCCCTACGCCGTGCTCCAGTACCTCGCCGGCGGCACGCTCGAGGCGCGCCTCCACGCGCTCGCGGCGCCCGGTCCCGAGGCCGTCCTCGCGTGGCTGCCGGCGGTCTCCGAGGCGCTCGACTTCATCCACGCCGAGGGCTACGTCCACCGCGACGTCAAGCCGGCCAACATCCTGT
>CAYLND010000086.1:0-15476 GCA_964384905.1 uncultured Acidobacteriota bacterium | reverse complement strand
CGCCGGCGCCACTCTCCGCAGGGCGCGCTCGAAGCGCTCGCCGAGGGCGCGTCGCGGCTGTTCGGGAACGTAGCCGATCTTCTGCCACGCGGCGCGCGCCTTCTGCGCCTCCTCGGCGGCGGCGCGCATCTTGGCTTCCTCGGCGACCTTGCCGCCGATGGTGTTGGAGGCGAGCGCCTCACGCCACAGCGTCGCGAGCCGCGTGGCGGGCGACAGCGTCTCGGCGGAGGCCGGCGCTCCGCCCGGCGCCAGACGCTCGACACGGGCGCACAACTCCTCCATCCGTCTCAGGTTCGCGGCGACGTCGAACGACGTGCCCCGCAACGCCTCCGGGTGCGCCGCGATCACCGCCTCGAGGGCGCGGTGAAAGCGCTCCGCGAGCGCGCGGGCGGCCTCGCCCGCGAGGCGCGGGCCGTTCTCCCACCGATCGCGGGCGGTCTCGAGCCGTCGCATCACGTCGTCGGGCGCGCCGGCCAGGAGGGTCTCGAGCTCGGCGCAGAGGGCGGCGCGCACCTCCAGATTCCTCTCGAGATCGATCTGATCGCGGCGCTTGTAGCGCTCGAAGAACCGATCGGCGGCGGACCGGAAACGCCGCCAGAGCGCCTCGGACCGGTTCGGCCGCACGCCGCCGGTCGATTTCCAGTCCGCCTGCAGGCGCTTGAACTCCGCCGAAGCGGTCTTCCAGTCGATCGATTCCGCGATCGCCTCCGCGCGCGCGCACAGGTGCTTCTTCGCCTCCAGGTTCCGTGCCCACTCCTCCTTGCGCCGCGCCCGATCCTGGTCGCGGCGCGTGAAGAACCGGTCACAGGCCTTGCGGAAACGCTCCCACAGCGTCTTGTCCTGGCCGCGGGACGCCGGGCCGATCGACTTCCACTCGGCCTGCAGGGCCTTGATCGCATCGGCGGTCAGGGTCCAGTCACCCGATTCCGACAGCGTCTCCGCCCGCTCGCACAGGGCGATCTTCCTGGTCGTGTTGTCGGCAAGGAGCGCCTCCAGCCGGGAGCGCGTCTCGTCCATGGCAATCTTGAACCGCTGCCAGAGGGCCTGGGCCCTGTCGGGCTCGGCCACGCTGGCGGTCTTCCAGCGCTCGAGCAGATCGGGAAGACGCCCGGCGGCCTCCTGAGGGTCGACGATCTCCCGCAGCGCCTCGGCCCGGGCGCACAGCTCCTCCTGCACGTTCGTGTTCGCCCAGCGCTTCCAGCGATCGGCCTCGCGCAGATCCTGCACCCGAGGCGCGAGCGCGGCGCGCGCCCTCTTGAGCCGCTCGAGCAGATCGGTGCGGTCGCGGCGTGTGGGCAGGGGCGGCATGGCCTCGAGGACGGCGCGCAGCTCGCGCACCAGTGGCTCGGCGGTCTTGAGCGACGGCCCCTTCGCCTTGACGAAACGCTCCGCGCGCTCGCACAGCTTCGCCAGACGCTCCAGGTTGTCGCGCTCCTGCCGCTCGCTGACCGCCTTCTGCCGGGCGCGCTCCTCCCTGACCGCTTCCTCTGTGGCCCGGCGTCCCGCCGCCTCCTGCTCTTTTCGCCAGGTCTCGTGACGGCACTGGCAGGTCGCGCGCGCCTCGTCGAATCGGGCGGAAAGCGCGCGCGCCTCGGCCAGGGCCTCGTCCTCCAGCGGGTCGGCGGGCCGGATGTCCTCGGGTGGATCGAGACGGTTCCATTCCCAGCAGGCGTCCTCGATGACCTGGGCCGCCTCCTCGCCGCGTGCGGTTTCGAGGCGTTCGATGAGACGCAGGCGGGGCGCCACGTGCGCTTCGCGATGCGCCCGCAGGAGGCTGTCGCGGCGCTGGCTCTCCTGGCGCTCGCTCTGGTTCCGGCGGAGCCGCTCGCGCGCCAGGCCAAGCGCCTCCTGGAACCTCTCGTCGAGGTCGTCGTCGACGTTCGGCACGAGGTCGGTCCAGGCGTCCTGCGCCGCGCCGATCCCCGCGGCCAGAGGCTCGCACTCGGACGAACGACCGAGGGTCTCCGCCTGCTCGCACAGATGAAGCTGCGTCCGCCGATCGGTGCGCGGGCGCGGGGCGCCTCCCTCGGTGGCGAGGGCGTGCTCGTGCAGCAGGGTCCGGGCTCGACGGACCGCGGCGCGGCTCTTGCTGTGCTCGGCGATGTCGCCGAGCACCGCGGCGCCCGTGGCGCCGCGCGGCGCCGGGCTGCCGCGGACCACGGAGAACCGGTCCGAACCGGTCAGGTGCTCGAGCGCCGAGAGCGCCGCGTCGTCGTGCGTGCCCCGCAGCACGACCGCGACCAGCTCGTCGCGGATGGCGTGCGTGCCGGCGGACGACTCCACCAGCCGGGCGAGCGCCTCGAGACGGGTCGCGGCGTGGCGCCCGTGGCGGGCGACGCTGCCCAGGGCCTTGATCTCCACGAGACGCCGTAACGCCTCGCCGCTGACCGACTCGTGAAGCGCCGAGCGGGCGACCTGCAGCAGGTGCCTCGGATCATGGAGCGCGCCGGCCGCCTGGAGGCCGGCCGTCTCGTCGCGGCTCTCGAGCGCCAGTCCCAGGAGGACGCCGGCGGCCTCCTCACGCACCTGCGGGTCGGGGTCGTCGCGCGCCAAAGCCGCGATCACCGCCGGGTCGTCGAGATGGCGGACGGCGGCGCGTCGGATCTTCGGGTCCTGGTCCTTAAAGCCCGGTTGCGCCTTCAGGCGCTCGAGCAGCTTCATGACTTCGTGCTCCGGTTGGGGGAAATTGTACGCGCAAGCGGGCGGGAGGCAACCCCTCGACAACGCGCGACCGGCCGCAGGCCGGCCGCGTCTCTGGGCTCATGGCTTCCGGCTGTACGTCCCCATCCATTCGGCCTGCGCCAGGACGCGTCCCTGCATCGCCTTCTCGAGATCCTTCCGGTTGGTCGATGCCGGCAGCTCGAGGAGCGCGTCGAGCGCATAGATCCTGAAGTAGTAGCGGTGCGTTCCGGACGGAGGGCAGGGGCCGCCGTAGCCGATCCGCCTGAAGTCGGTCGTGCCCTGCCGGGCTCCTCCCGGAAGCGTGTCCTTCCTGGCGACGTTCTCCGGCAAGGACGCGGCGCCGGCCGGGAGGTTCCACACGACCCAATGGACCCACGTGCCGGCCGGGGCATCCGGGTCGTCGGCGATGAGGGCGAAGCTCTTCGTGCCGGCCGGCGCGCCCGACCAGGACAGGGGCGGGGAGACATCCTGCCCGTCGCAGGTGTGCCGGACCGGGATCGCCCCTCCCTGGGTGAACGACGGACTCGTGATCTGCATGCGTGCACCTCCAGCGGCGAGCAGCACGACCAAGGGGACGACGAGCGCGACCATCCGCATCATCCCTTCTAGGTTAGATTACCCGGGTGCAAGGGGGCAAGTTGAAGTGGGTGGCGGTCTACGCGGTCGCCATGGCCTACCTGGAGGCGGCGTGCGTCGTCTACCTGCGGCGCCTGTATGGGATCGCCGATCTGGTGCGCGACGTCGCCCCCTACGATCCGATCCTGGCGCCGATCGAGCTGGGGCGCGAAGCCGCCACTCTGGTGATGATCGCCGCGGTCGCCCGGGCGGCGGGGCGATCGACCCAGGCGCGCCTCGGCGTGGCCTGCTTCGTCTTCGGAACCTGGGACATCTTCTATTACGTGTGGCTTCGTCTGATGATTGGCTGGCCCGTCTCGCTCCTGACGCCGGATATCCTCTTCCTGATCCCCCTGCCGTGGTGGGGGCCGGTCCTGTCGCCCGTCCTCGTCGCTCTCCTGTCGGTCGTCGGCGGAGCCCTCGCGGTCGTCCACGATGACAGGGGACGCGCCATGCGTCCGGGGGCGCCGGGATGGATCGCGCTTCTGGCCGGGTCGGTCGCGGTGCTCTATTCCTTCATGGCGGACGCGTTGCGCGCCCTGCCGGCAGACGCCGAAGCGCTCAGCCGCCTGCGGCCGACGTCCTTTGGCTGGCCGGTGTTCCTGGCCGGCTATGCCGCCATGATCGGGGCGGTCGCGCGCGCCATGCTCCGCCGCTAGCCGTCCGCCGCGTCGAGCGTGACGCGGAGCTCGAGGTCGGTCTTCCCGGTCACGCGATCCAGCGGCACGGACAGGAGCGCCCCGCCGCGCGCATTCCTCGATTCGCCGGCTTCGAGCCGGTCGATGACGGTCGCTCCAAGAGGGGCATCCCCACACACGGCCTCGATCGCGATCCGCGCCTTCTTGTCGCCACCCGGCCGCGTGTAGGTCGTCACTTTGAAGGTGACGAGCAGCTCGCCCGCCCGCGTCTTCTGGGCCTTCGAGCGCAGATCGACGATGGCGACGTCGTGGCAGAAGTTGCTCTTGAGATCGGTGACGCTGACCCAGGTGTTCCAGCGGGCCGGCCGGGCCGCCTCGAAGGGGATGGTCATGGCCCGTGGAGCGCAGAAATCGTCGAGGGTGGTCGGGGTCTCGTCGAACCCGCGGGCCGGCGCGACCAGGACGATCAGGGGGATCGCCCGCAACAGGAATCGCGCTGGCGCTCGGCGCATGCGGCCACGCCCCTCGAGGAGATGGGCCTCATGATACGCCGAACGCGGGTGGATTGATCCGCGCGACACCTGCGGCTAGACTTCACGGGTCATGAAGACGCCGACGCCGGGACATCCCACGGACGGCCGCGACGCGGTGGTCGTCCTGTTCGACATCGACGGAACGCTCCTGACCACGGCGGGCGCGGCGCGCGAGGCGTTCACGCGCGCCCTGTGCGAAGCGGCGGGGCGGTCGATCGACCCCGACGGCTATTCGTTCTCGGGACGGACCGACCCGCAGATCGCCCGGGACATTCTCTCGAGCCACGGGGTCGCCGGGGCCCGGCTGGAGGCGGCGATCCCGGAGTCGATCCGCCTCTACCTGCGCTATTTCGCCGACCGGCCCCGGCCGGACACGGCGCGCCTGCTGCCGGGCGTGCGCGAGCTCCTGGACGCGCTCGAGTCCCGGCCGGAGGCGCGTGTGGCGCTGCTCACCGGCAACGTCGAGCAGGGGGCCCGCCTCAAGCTGGGCTTCTTCGGGATCGCCGGATGCTTCGACTTCTCGTTGAGCTGCTTCGGAAGCGACGACGCCGATCGCTACCGCCTCCCGACGATCGCGCTGGAGAGGGCGCGGCGGGCGCTCGGCCGCGGCCTGGCGGGCGGGCAGCTCGTCCTGGTGGGCGACAGCGAGCATGACGTCCTGTGCGGCCGCTCGGTCGGAGCGCGCTCGGTCGCGGTCTGCACGGGCTGGACCCCGATGACGGTTCTGCGCGCACTCCGTCCGCACGCCCTGCTGCCCGATCTGTCCGACACGACGCGGGCCCTCGAGGCGATCCTCGGCCGGCCGCCGGCGTGACCGCGGGGCGGGTCCCTCCCCCCCTACGTCTCGAACGGAAGACGATCGATCTGGCGCTGCGCCACGCCTGGACGATCGCGCGCGGCTCGAGCGCGGTCCGGCGCAACGTCCTGACGCGGATCGTTCACGACGGCCTGGAGGGGTACGGCGAGGCGGCGCCGAACGCCCGGTACGGCGAGGACGCCGGGACGGTCCTCACGGCGCTCGACGATCTCGCGCCCCGTCTGGGAGACGACCCGTCGCACCACGAGGCGATCATCGATCGGCTCGCCTCGGCGCGGCCGGGCGACGGCGCCGCCCGGGCCTCGATCGACATCGCCCTGCACGACTGGGTCGGCAAGACAAGGGGCGTGCCGCTGTACCGCCTGTTCGGGGCCGACCCGAAAAGGGCCCCCCTCACCTCGATGTCGATCGGTCTCGACACGATCGCCGCCATGCAGGACAGGGCCCGGGAGGCGGTCGATTTCAAGATCCTCAAGATCAAGCTCGGCCGGGGCGACGACCGGGAGATCCTGGAGGGCATCCGACGCGTCACGGACGTCCCTCTGTACGTGGACGTGAACGAAGGCTGGACGGATCGCCGGGCGGCGGCGGACACGATCCGCTGGATGGAGTCGATCGGCGTCGTCCTGGTGGAGCAGCCGCTGGCCGCCGCCGACCTGGACGGCGTCCGTTACATCCGCGACCGGGTCGGCCTGCCGATCATCGCCGACGAGGCGGCGCGGACGCCGGCCGACCTTCCACGTCTCGCCTCGGTCTTTGACGGCATCAACGTCAAGCTGCAGAAATCGGGCGGCTTGCGGATGGCCCGGCGGATGATCGACGAGGCGCGCGCGCTGGGGATGAAGATCCTGCTCGGGTGCATGGTGGAGACTTCGATCGGCATCACCGCGGCCGCCCATCTCTCTCCCCTCGTCGATTGGGCCGACCTGGACGGCCACCTTCTGATCGGACGGGACCCGTTCCGAGGCGTCCTGGTCCAGGGCGGACGGCTGGTCCTCCCCGATCGGCCCGGCCTGGGGATCGAAGGGTCCTGGTGAGCCGGATCGGCCTCGATCCTAGAAAAATCAATTTGCCTCTCAACCATTTCTGACGTACAAGTCTCTCATACCTTGAGGCCGCCTCCTGATGCGGGCTCCCCGGCTCTCGACGCGCGCGGGGCGCCGTGGTGGGTGTCGGCGGACTGCAGTCGGGTCTGTCATCAGGAGGGAACGTCATGCCACGTTCGCGCTCCCGCTCGGTTCTCAAGTCCTTCAGCCCCTTCGCCATCCTGCTCGCGCTGTCCGTCCCGGCGTCCGTGTTCGCCGCTCCGCCGGGCGAGGTCACCGGCGACCGGATGGATCCGTCGTCGACTCTCAGCTGGAACGCCACTCCCGGCGCCAGCGTCTACAACGTCTACCGCGGCGACGTGTCGTGGCTCAGGACGCATTCGGGAGTCCTGTGCCATGCCGTCCAGGTCGCGGCCACATCGTTCGTCACGCCCGTCAATCCCGCGACCACTCAGGGATTCTTCTACCTGGTGACGGCGGAGTCGGCCGCGGACGAGGAAGGCACCCCCGGGACCGACTCGAGCGGCGCGCCGCGTCCGCTCCGCGGCTCGTGCGATGCGGTCATACGGAACCATGCGTTCAACCGGCTCGGATACGGCTGGAGCGAATGGACGCGCGATCGAGCCGCGACGCTCGGATACGCGGCCTACCGCGACGAGCAGCTCGACCCCTCCTCGATCGACGAGTCGAGCAACACCGATCTGAACACGCGTCTCGCGACCCTGGTGCCACCCGGCACGATCCAGGAGCTCCAGGCGTTCGATCTGGTCAACGCGGTGTACGCCCGGCGCCAGCTCGAGCAGCAGGCGACGATGTTCTGGGACAACCATTTCAACACCAACTACCAGGAAAGCTACGACTTCTTCTCTTTCTACCAGGCGATGTTTCCGAGCACGCGACTCCTCGAGTCGGCCACGTTCCATTACGATCTGCAAAACCAGTTCCGGGATCGGGCGTTCAACGGGACGTTCAGGGACATCGTCGAGGCCAGCTCCCTGAGCCCGGTGATGATCGTCTTCCTCGACACTGACAGCAACGTCAAGGGCGCGCCGAACGAGAACTTCGCCCGCGAGCTGATGGAGCTGCACACCATGGGTGTCGACAGCGGCTACACGCAGCAGGATGTCGTCGAGCTGGCACGCGTCTTTACCGGGTGGAACGTGTGCAAGAAGGCCGACGCCGACGCCAACGACCCGCTCGCCGCGTGCCTTCCGCAGAGCACCTACGGCACCTCCAACGAGGCCCCGGGACAATGGGTGCGCAACTTCCGGACCAACCAGCACGATACCGGGCAGAAGGTGCTGTTCGCCGGCACCCCGTACCAGAAGATCATCCCGAGCACGGACGCCAATCCGGCGAACGGGGTCAACGACGCCGACCTGGCGCTCGACGCCATCGTGGCGCACCCTTCAACGCCCCGGTTCGTCGCCCGCGAGCTCCTGCAGCGCTTCGTCGACGAGAGCCCCACCCCGGCGATGATCGACGCGGTGGTGGCGATCTGGAACAACCCCGCCAGCCCGCACGGGATCGGCGACCTGCGGGAGGTCCTGCGGGCGGTCCTGCAGCAGGCCGAGATGGCGGGGCCCGACGAAATCGGGAGCAAGATCAAGACCCCGTTCGAGCACGTGGCCAGCGCGCTGCGCGCGGTGCGCGGCAAGACCGACGGCTCCACGATTACCCGGCTGTACCTGTCCCCCATGCAGGAGATGTTCCACATGAACCCGGTGCCGACCGGCTACTCGGAGCTGGGGGACGACTGGCTCGACACCAACAACCTGCTGGAGCGCCAGAACTTCGGACTGGATCTGACTTCGAGGATCGGCGCGAGCTTCGGCGCCGACGTCATCGGGCTGCTGAACGGCAACGGCGTGTCGACCGCGCCGTCGCCGAACAACGCCCCGGCGATCGTCGACTTCCTGGCCGACGCCCTGTTCGGTGGGCGAGTGACTCCGGAGGAGCGGCAGGCGGCGATCGACTACCTGAACACCAACGACAGCGGAGTTCCCAGCGCCTACACCGACGCGCGCATTCGCGAAACCGCCGGATTCATGCTGGGCTTCCCGGAATTCATCGAGCAGTAGGAGGCGATGATGAACGAGACCACGACCTGTGACTGCGCGCGTCGATCGTTCCTGAAGGGCGCCGGGCTGACGCTGGCCGGCTTCGGGATCGCCTCGCTGTTCCCGGGGCCCTGGATCCGGTACGCCATGGGAGCGGGGCCGTTCAGCAACAAGCGGCTCATTTTCATCTTCCTTCGGGGCGGGAACGACGGGCTGAACGCGGTCATCCCCGCGGGCGACCCGGACTACAGCGCAGCGAACCGCCCGACGCTCTACATCCCGCCCGCCTCGTCCCTCGATCTGAACGGCTTCGCGCGGCTGCACCCGGCGCTGGCCGATCTGATGGAGATCTACGCGGCCGGCGATCTCGCCGTCGTGCATCGGGTCGGATTCGCGAACAACAGCCGATCGCATTTCGACGATCAGAGGACCTGGGAGAACGGCAACCCGGCCAACCCGAAGTCGTACGAGGGCTGGCTGTACCGGTACATCGTGGACAACGCGATCGACCAGGGCGTGAAGCTGCCGGCGTTGTCGGTCCAGGCGCTGCCGCCCGTCGTCCTGCGCGGCGACCAGAAATACGTCAACATCGCGAACCCCGACTCGTTCGATTACCTCTACCCGGACCCGAAGCGCAGCAAGTTCATGAGCTCGTGGCGGACCCTGTACAACGATCTGACGGGGCTCGAGGCTTACCGCGCCGCGCTTACCGAGACCAGCGTCAGCCTGACCGACACCCTGGACACCTATCGCTCGTGGGACCAGGCGAACTGGGACCCGAAGGATCCGGACACCGGGTACTCGCTGTTCCCGGTCAGCGACGCCACCAACCCGCCGGACCCGGCCGGGCCGATCGGCAAAAAGTTCGCCACCGGATCCTACTCGTTCTTCAAGTCGCTCAAGATCTGCGCCCTGTCGATGCTCGAAAGCGACGCCTCGAACACCAACGGCACGCGCGTCGCGGGCACCGAGCTGTCCAGCTTCGACACCCACAACAGCCAGGGATCGACCCTGGGCACGCAGGCGCAGCTCCTGTCCTGGCTGGCGTACGGCATGCGGTCGCTGCACGTCGTCCTGTCGGGCGCGGCGGTCGACACCCGCACCTTCACGCCGGTCTGGCAGGACACGGTCGTGGTGACGCTGTCGGAGTTCGGGCGCACGTCGAAGGAGAACGGCAGCTTCGGAACGGACCATGCCGCCGGGTCGTGTCTGTTCGCCGCCGGCGGGAACGTCCATGGCGGGGTGTACAACTGCGATCCCTCCACCTGGCCCGCCGGTGTGATCTTCGGCGACTCGGGGCGGTACCTGCTCGTGCGCACCGACTACCGCGCCATCTTCTGGGAGATCCTGCGGGATCACATGGGGGCGTCGCCGTCCAACGCGGACATCATCTTCCCGGGCTACTCGGCGCTCGGACTGACGGAGATCGGGCTCATCACCTAGGGGCCCGCGAGGGGTACGGATGTCGGGCCGCTCTCTCGAACGGCGGTGGCGCGGCGACAGGATGCGACGGCACCTGCGCCCGATCGGGCTGGCGGTCCTGGCGGCGACGCTTCTGGCCGGACGGGAGGCGCCCGGCGCGCGCGCCGGCGCGGTCGGTGAGGCGGAGGGCGCCCCGGGGACCGCAGTGACGGGGTCGGTCGTCGCGGTGAGCCCGACCCACGGCGCGCCGGACGCGCCCACCGCAGTCGCCGTCACGGGGGACGGTGTCCATCCCGGCTCCGCGGTGTCTCTGCCGAACGGCGGTCCGTTTCTCGCGGGCAGCTACATCATGCCCGAGGGGGCGCGCTTCGCGGAGGTGATGGGACAGACGGCCTGCGTGGCCTTCTACAGCCACACCGCCAAGCTCGGAGGCATCCAGGTTCTGGATCTCACCGACCCGTCGTCCCCGACGGTGATCGGCGCGTTCGAGACCGGCGACAGCGGCGTCGGCGTGCGGGTCTCGGGCGGGCTGGCCTACGTGCCGTTCCTCAACCCGTATACCTTCGTCGGCGGACTGCACATCGTCGACGTCACGCGGCCTTCGGCGCCGTCGCGGGTCGGAACCTTCTATAGTCTCGCCGACCCGAGCGCGATCGCGGTCGACGGGGGCACCGCGTATGTCGCCGACGCCGCCGAGGGTCTCGTGATCATCGACGTGTCGGATCCCGCGAACCCCCGCCTGGCGGGGATCTACGGGACTCCAGGGGCCGCGCGTGACGTGACGATCGACGCCGGTCGGGCCTACGTCGCCGATGGAGAAGGGGGGCTGGTGGTCATCGACGTGACCAACCCGGGGTCGCCTGCGCTCCTGGGGACCTATGCCACGCCTGACATCTCGCTCAACGGTGTCGTGGTCGCCGGGTCCCTGGCCTACGCGACCGATACGTTCGCGGGGCTGCTGGTGATCGACGTGGGCGACCCGGCGCATCCCCGGCTGGTCGGACGCACGCGCACGTCGGACTCGGCGAACGGGGTCGCGATCGACGGTCGCTACGCCTACGTCGCGGACGGCACCAGCGGGCTCCAGGTGATCGACGTGGGCGACCCGGCGCGCCCGAGAGTCGTCGGCAGCCAGGGGCTGTTCGGCAACTCGGGGTACTTCGTGAGCGTGGCGCTGGCCGGCCCGCGCGCCGTGGTCGCCGATCTCATCAACGGCGTCCATGTTCTCGACATCTCGCATCCGGCCCAGCCCGCGCTCGCCGGCGCCGTGGAGGGGGATGGGGAGGGCGCCGCGACCGGCATCGCCGCATCGGCCGGAGTGGCCTACGTGGCCGACGGCGACCGAGGTCTCGTCGTCGTCGACGTCACGACTCCGGCGGCGCCGTCACCGCTTGGATCGATCGCTCTGCCGGGCCCGGCTCGAGGCGTGGCGGTCTCCTCGGGAATGGCCTACGTCGCGGCCGGAGCGGCCGGGCTCGTGATCGTCGACGCGCGCTCGCCGGACGCGCTCGTTCCGATGGGCGCCGTCGACACGCCCGGCGACGCCCAGGGCGTCGCGCTGGCGGACGGATACGCCTATGTCGCCGACGGCTCGAAGGGTCTGCAGATCATCGACGTGCGTGACCCGCTCGCGCCGGCGATCGCCGGGGCGTACGACACCCCGGGGAGCGCTCGCGGCGTGGCCGTCGCGGGGGGCGTCGCGTACGTCGCAGACGATTTCACCGGCCTCCAGATGATCGACGTCGGCACGCCGTCCGCCCCGGTCCTCCTCGGGAAGTACGACACGCCGGGACGGGCCACGGGCGTCGCGATCGGCGGTCCGTATGCGTTCGTCTCCGACCTCAACCGGGGCGTGCAGATCGTCGACGTGAGCCGGCCCGGGTCGCCGGTGCCGATCCAGAATCTCGGCACTCCCGGGGGCGCTCAAGGGATCGCGCTGGCCGGTGATCGTCTCTTCGTGGCCGACGGATTCACGGGGCTGATCCAGGCCGACGTGCGGGAGCCCGGCCGGCCGATCGTGTCCGCGGTCTACGACACCCCGGGTGTGGCCACGGCCGTCGCGATCGAAGGCGACTTCGCCTATGTCGCCGACGGTGGTCACGGCCTGCAGATCGCGCGCCTGAATCCGTCCTTGCCGCCGCCGTCGATCGGCCCGACGGCGATCTCTCTGACGGTCCCCGCCGGCTTCACCCCGGGTCCCTATGACGTCCTGGTGACGCCGCCGGACGGATCCACCCTGCTTCTCCCGAACGGCTTCTTCGTCTGCCCGCGTCTGGGGCTCGACGCGCGTCTGGTGTCGCAAGGCCCGGCATTCCCGGAGCGCCGGCGCGCATCCGCGCCGGCGCCGTCCGACTCGTGGCGGCTCGAGCTGTCAGGCGACCCGGACCTGTTTTCGCCGCAGCCGCGACACCAGGCGCGGCTTCTGCTCCCGGCTCTGCCGGACCATCTGGAGACCCGGTTCGCGCCCGGACCCCTGCAGATCGACGTGCGTATGGACCGGCGGACGGGACGCGGCGATGCGCTGCTCTCCGGCCCGGACGAGGGCACGGTCGCGTCCCTGTGGGAGACGATCCGGAGCGCGGGAGGAATCGGTCTTCCCCGCCTCGACGAGCATCACTACGGTCCCTTCCGGCTCGCCGTTCAGGCCGACCAGTCGCCCACCGGTGGCGACAGTCTCCCGGTTCCCGCCCCGATTCTGCGCTATCGTTATCGCTTCGAGACGCGGGGACTGACGGAGGCCACCGCCTGGGGAGCGGGAGCGGAGCTGGTCTTCGAGGCCACGGCCACCAGCCAGGACGGATGCGAGGTGGACGCACGCGCCTCATTCGCACCGCCGCGGGAAACGGTGCCGCGAGGACGGCCATGAGCGCACGCGGGCGGATCGCCTCGCGTGTCCTCTCAGCCGCGGCTCTCGCGGGCTTCGCTCTCCTGGCGGTGGTGCCGCGCGCCGGGCTCGCGGCCGATTGCAGCGGCGTGACGCCGGCGGCCAACACGGCCCTGAAGACGGTGCCGGTCGTCACCGGGCTCACCGGCCGGCCGCTGCTCATCGCCTCGCCGCCGGGGGATCGCGATCGGTTGTTCATCGTCGAGCAGGACGGATTCGTGCGGCTCAAGAAGCGCGGCGACGCGCCGGGAACGGTCTCGACCTTCCTGGACATCAGCGCCAAGGTGCAGGCGACGCCGTCGCTGGACGAGATGGGTCTCTTGGGGCTCGCGTTCGACCCGGACTACGCGGCCAGCGGCATCTTCTACGTCGATTACACTGAGGGTCCGCTGAACGGCCCATGGTTCACCGTGGTGGCGCGCTATGTCGTCTCGGTGTCCGACCCGGACGTCGCCGATCCGAACAGCGAGCAGCGCCTGCTGCGCTTCCAGCAGCCGCAGAGCAACCACAAGGGAGGCGAGCTGCAGTTCGGCCCCGATGGCTATCTGTACATCTCGACCGGCGACGGCGGCGGGGGAGGGGACCAGCACGGCACCTGCGGCAACGGCCAGAGCACCGCCACGCTCCTCGGGAAGCTGTTGCGGGTGGACGTGCGCGGCGTGGCGCCCGCGAGCCTGCCCCCGGACTGCGGCGGGGCGGCCGCCTACCGCGTTCCAGCGGACAACCCTCTCGCCTCCGGGATCGGCGGCGACTGTGACGAAATCTGGGCCTTCGGCCTGCGCAATCCATGGCGCTCGAGCTTCGACGCCGCGAACGGCGATCTCTACATCGCCGACGTGGGCCAGAATTGCTGGGAGGAGCTGGACTACGCGCCGGGCGGAGACCGCGGCGGCGAGAACTATGGCTGGCGGATGATGGAGGGGAACCACTGCTACAACAATGCGACTCCCGGCAACTGCAATCCGAACCCTGCGACCTGCTCCGGAGTGCCGCCCTGCAACGACCCGCGCTTCACCGATCCGGTCGCCGAGTACGATCACTCCGCGGGGTGCGCCGTCACCGGCGGCTATGTCTACCGTGGCTGTCTGATGCCCGGCTTCGCGGGGGTCTACTTCTACGGCGATTACTGCTCCGGCTTCATCCGATCCCTGAGGATGTCAGGCGGCGTGGCGATCGACCCGCGCGACTGGACGACGCAGCTCGATCCCGGCAACACCCTCCTGAACAGCCTGACCAGCTTCGGCGTGGACGCCCAGGGTGAGATCTATATCGCCAACCGTCAGGGCAGCGTGCTGAGGATCCTGCCGCCGTTTCCGGACCTGGAGGTCTCCGGCCGCGGCACGGCGTCGCCGCTGCTCCTGTCCCAGGGCGACTGGAGCTGGGAAGATCTCTCGTTCGTCACGATGCATCCGGTCGCCTCGTATCGCGTCTACCGGGGCGTGCCGGGCGGCACCTTCCAGTGCATCTTCACGACTCCCGTCCCGCGCTGGACGGGCGGCGATCCGGCCACGCCCGCCACGGGGTCGCTGTACGCGTACGTCGTCACGGCGGTCAGCCCGGACGGCCAGGAGACGCTCGACGGGGTTCCACCCGTGGCGCTCGCCACGGGCTCCTGTCCCTGAGCCTCACCGCGTCCCCAGGGGCACGCTCCCGGATTCCAGATAGGGCGACGGGTCCACCGGTCGGCCGTCGCGGCGCACCTCGAAATGCAGGTGGGTGCCGCGCGCGTTGCCGGTCGCCCCGACGCGGGCGATCGCCTCACCTTGCTCGACCCGGTCGCCTTCGTGGACGAGCAGCTTGCTGGCGTGGGCGTACAGCGTGCTCACCCCGTTCCCGTGGTCGATCACCACGGTCTTGCCGTACTTCCCCTCGCTCCCCGAATTCACGACGGTGCCGGCGGCCCCCGCGTGAACCCCCTCCCCCTGGTAGCCGTCGATGTCGATCCCCTCGTGGTGGTGATGGCGGCCGCGCAGACCGAATCCACCCGTGACCAGACCGTCGATCGGCCAGGCGATGCTCATGGCGGCGGGGGCGCGCTCGTCTTCGTCCTCCTCCGGCGCCGGTGGCCGACGGTCTGCTTTCGAAGGCTTGCTGCGTCCCGGTTTCGGAGCCGGCGCTCCGGAGGGATCGGGCGACTCGCCGGCGGGGATCGTCACGCGCGGGATGACGATGACCGTCCCCGCCGGTATGCTGGTAGGGTCGGTGATTCCGTTGCGGCTCATGATCGACTCGAGGGGGACCTGATAGCTTCTCGCCAGGGAGTACAGGGTCATGCCGGGCCGCAGCTGGATCCGCAGATCGCCCCTGGATCTTCCGCCGGCTGACGCCGCGATCTTCCGGGGCGTGACCGTCTCGTGGTCGGCCTCGTCCTCGGTCGCCGTCTGGTCCGTTCGGTCGAGGCGGATGGCCGGCTCGATCTCCGCCGCCCGGGAAGGGCGCTCCCACGCGTCAATCGGCGGGGACTCCGCGCCGGTGACCGGGCGCGCCGTGGCCCGGCCGCCGCAACCCGCCCACGCGAGCGCCCAGGCCGCGACCAGCAGGACGCCCCAATGCTCCACCGGACGACAGCGCGTCATGCTCGGCTCTCCAGCTATTAATATGATGGACGCCGGCGCCACAGTCCACCGCTGCAAGCCCCAGGAATGACAGGCGTTATGGTGGAACATCCGCCGCAGCCCACGGCCCGCGGGCGGTCCTGGAGATGACGATTCCGTGAGCCGCCCACTCTCGGGGGGTGCGTGGAGACCTTGCCGGCCCGGGCGGATCGGGGTTGCTGATC
>CAYLND010000085.1:0-16041 GCA_964384905.1 uncultured Acidobacteriota bacterium | reverse complement strand
CGTTCGCGGGACGGTTCACGCGCGACGCGCTGGCCCTGTCGCCGCCCGGCGCCACGCTCGCCGGACTGCACCGGCATCGCGACCCCGCGACCGGCGCCGAGATCCTGCTCGACACCGAGCTGGACGACTTTTCGCCCGCGGGGACAGAGCGCCGGATCCGCTTCTACCGCGAGACGCTCGAGTCCCTCGATCGCGATTTCCCTCCCGGCTCCCTGGCCGAGGAGGAGCGGATCGATCGCGACATGATCGTGGCGCAATGCCGGCTGGCCCTTCTCGACCTGGAGCGGGTCCGATCGATCGAGACGAACCCAACGGTCGCGGTGGAGTCGATCGGCACCGCCCTGTTCTTCCCGGTCGTGTTCGAGTACGCGCCGCCGGCCGAGCGCGCCGAAGGAGTCCTCGCCCGTCTCGAGAAGACCGGCGCGTTCGTCGAGCAGGCGATCGCCGCGCTCAAGAGCAGCGCGCCGATCTATGCCGAGGTCGCGATCGAGGAGAACGACGGGAACAAGGATGTGATTGAACGCGCCCTGCCGGCGCTGTTCCCGAAGGGCTCCGTGCTGGAGTCGCGCTACCTGGCGGCGCGCGCCCCGGCGCTCCGCGCGATCGATCGGCTGTCGCGCTTCCTGGATGACGATCTCAAGACCCGCTCGACGGGCGACTGGCGCCTCGGGAACGATCTCTACCGCGAGAAGTTCCGCGCCTATTTCCAGGACGACATCGATCCTCTGGACGTCCTGAAGGACGCGGAGGCGTCGGTCGTGCGCGTCCGGGCCGAAATGCTGGCCCTGGCCGAGCCCCTGCACGACCGGATGTTCCCCGCGCACCAGGGCCACCGCACCATGAAGGACGCGAAATCCCGCACCAACACCATCGTCCGGGAGATGCTCGATGCCATCGGCCGCGAGCACCCGTCACGCGACGGGCTGTTCCAGGCGATCCAGGGCGACGTCCTGGATATCTCCCGGTTCCTCGACTCGGCCCGCATCGTCTCGGCGACCCGCCATGACAACCTGGTGATCATCGAGACGCCGCCGTTCCTGCGCGGCATCTACAGCGTCGCCGGGCTGAACGCCGCGCCCGCCCTGGAGCCCTCCCTCAAGTCGCTCTATTACGTCACCTCGATCCCCGCCGACTGGCCCGACGACAAGGCCGAGTCGAAGCTGCGCGAGTACAACCGCTACAAGCTGCTCCTGCTGTCGATGCACGAGGCGCTGCCGGGCCATTACACGCAGCTCGAGTACGCCAATCGCGTGCAGCCCGAATGGCGCCGCATCCTGCGCAGCGTGTACGGCAACAACGCCTACGTCGAAGGGTGGGCGCAGTACGCCGAGGAGGTGATGCTCGAGCGCGGCTTCCACGACGGCGGCGACCCGAAGATGGCGCTCACCTTCCGCAAGGAGGAGCTGCGGGTGCTCGCGAACGCCATTCTGGATGTCCGCCTGCACGTCCTCGGGATGACCGACCAGCAGGCGCTTGATCTGATGATCCAGGACACGTTCCAGGAGAAGCCTGAGGCCGAGGGCAAGCTGCGACGCGCCAAGCTGTCCTCCACGCAGCTCCCGACCTACTTCGTCGGATGGCAGGCCTGGCGCCGCCTGCGGAAGGACACGGAGGCGCGCCGCGGGGCCGCTTTCGATCTGCGCGCCTATCACGACGAGGTCCTGTCGTACGGCGCGATCCCGATGAGCGCGCTGCGCCGGCTGGTGCTGCAGGAGTGATCCTGCTGCTGCTCCTGCTGCTGGCCCTGCCGGCCTGCGCCGGCGGGCCGGCGCCCCCGGCCCGTCCGTCGCCGATCCTCGTGGTCTCGGACCGCGGCGGCGCCCTGCGCATCTACGAAGAGAGCGAGCGCGGCGGGGCGCGTCTCGTCGGGAGCCGGGACGCCTCGGACCCGGGCCATCGCGACGTGATGCCGGCGCGCCTGGCCGACCGGCGGGTCGTCTTCGTGTCCGATCGCGACGGGCACCCCGCGATTTATCTCGCCGAGGCCGACGGGGGGGCCACGCGTCTTACCACCGACCCGCCCGACGGTCCGCTCGCGGACAGCGGTCCCGCGCCTCTCGGACGCGACCGGATCGTGTTCGCCCGCGCCGAGTCCGGAGCGCCGCGTGATCTCTACATCATGCGTCTCGATGGCAGCGGCGTGACGCGACTCACCCGCGACCCGGCGGACGAGTCGGCGCCGTCGGGTTCCGCGGACGGCCGTGCGATCGCCTTCGTGTCGAACCGCTCGGGCGCCGATCGCATCTATCTCATCTCCGATCTCGACGCGCCCGACCCCGGGGCGACCGCCGTCTGCCTGTCGGACGTCGAGCCGGTGCGGGCGTCGGGGCCGGGAGCCGGGTCGTCCGACGGCGCGCCGGCGTTCCTTCCGGACGGCTCGATCGTGTTCCAGCGCACGCCCGTGGGTGACGTTCCTCATCTGTTCGTCATGGGGGGTGGCGGGGCGCGCTCGGGTCTGAGGCAGATCACCGACTCCCGGACGCTGCCGTTCGGGGCCGCGGAGCCGGTGGCTCTCGACACGGGGCGGATTCTGTTCGACACGGGGCCGGCGTACGGCCGGGCCGGACGCGGCGCTCCGGTCCGTGACGCCGTCTATTGGATCGCCCTGGGAGGTTTCAACCTGACGCGGATGACACGGGATCGCGCGCCGTACAGCGACTACACGCGCCATCTCGCCAGCCGCTGAAGCGCGTGGCCGGGCGCGGCTGGCTCATGGCGGCGACCCGCGGGCCGGCTACCCGGTGGCGCTCGACGCGCTCCCGGAGACGCCGCGCACGTTCGCGGCGCGAAGGCCCTTGGGACCTTTTTCGACCTCGAAGTCAACCATGGTGCCCTGCTCGAGATCGTCGAAGTTCATGCCGATGACGCCCGAGCGGTGGAAGAACACCTCTTTTCCGTCGTTGCCCCGGATAAAGCCGAAGCCTCGATCACGGACGACTTTCGCGATTGTGCCGCGAGCCATACCATTCCCCTCACGGACTCGTTGCCCAGTGAGCGGTCCGATTGCAAGCCTGACTTGCAAAAGCAAGGCCCTGACCCCAGGGGCCAGCCCCTTCCGGCCACGAACCGCTCAACGCCACTGGAAAGGGACACCAGCAACCACTGCGGAAACTCTAGGTGTCCACCGCGACGCTGTCAAGGGTCATCAAACCCGTTAGGGTCAAGACCCTAACGCTTTCCCGGGTTCGTGAGAGCGGACGGGTCGCGCCTCTCGAGCCGCAGGTCCGCGGCGGAGAGCGCCGGAGGACGGCACGTTCCGCTCTGGCAGACGTAGACGGCGGGGCGCCCGCCGACGGGTGGCTTTCCGTCGAGGATCGGGATGATCTTCCGGGCCTCCGCCTCGGGCTCGGCGAGGGCGAGCACGGCGTTGGGATCGTACGATTCGCGCAGAGCCTGCAGGAACGGTCGCAGTGCCGGGTCGTCGCGGCGCCCGGCGAGGACGACCTGCCGGACCCCATCGAGGTGCTGGTCGAGCGCGCCGAGCATCGTCCCGAACGCCGAAGGCAGACGCTCGATCCGGTCGCGGTAAAGACGAAGGATCTCCTCGGCGGCGGTCCGGAAGGTTTCGTCGCCGGTCAGCGCCGCCAGGCGGGGCAGCGCCAGGGCGGCGACCGAGGCTCCCGCCGGCAGCGCGCCGTCGTTCCCCTCGCGCGTGCGGACGATCAGCGTCTCGTGATCGCGCGCGGTGAAGTAGAGCCCGCCGTCGCGGTCCTCGCGGAACAGATCGACCATCCGCGCCGCCAGCGACCGCGCCTCGGCGATCCACGCGACGTCGAACGTGGCCTCGTACAGATCGATGAGGGCCGCGACGAGATAGGCGTAATCGGTCAGATACGCCGGGTGACGCGCCTGGCCGTTCACGGACGAGTGCAGCAGCCGGCCGTCGCGGACCATCGTGTCGAGAATCCAGCGCGCCGCGCGCCCGGCCGCCCGCGCGTAGCGGTCCTCGTCCAGGACCCGTCCGCCCGCGGCCAGCGCCGCGATCATCAGGCTGTTCCAGTCGGCGAGGATCTTGTCGTCGCGTCCCGGACGGACCCGGCGATCGCGGGTCTTCAAGAGGCGCGTCCGGGCCGAGGCGATCCGGAGACGCAGGTCGCCCTCGTCCGTGCGCAGGTCGGCGGCGACTTGCGCCGGCGTCCGGTCCAGGTGCAGGACGCTCCGCCCGTGCTCGAAATTCCCTGCCGCGGTGACGCCGTACACGTTGCAGAACAGGCCGGCCTCCTGGGATCCGAGGACCTCGGCAACCTCCGCGGGCGTCCAGACATAGTACCTTCCTTCCTCGCCCTCGCTGTCGGCGTCGAGGGCGGAATAGAACCCGCCTTCGGGCGCGGTCATCTCGCGCAGCACCCACTCGAACACGTCGCGGGCGACGTCCTTGAAGAGACGGGCGGCCGCCGCGCCTCCGCCGGGCAGCGCGGGCGAGATCGGTAGACCTCCCACGGCCTGCGCGGCCTCCAGGTAGGCCCGCGCCAGAAGCGCGTTGTCGTAAAGCATCTTCTCGAAATGCGGCACGCGCCACTGCGCGTCCACCGCGTAGCGGTGGAATCCGCCGCCGAGATGATCGTGGATGCCGCCGCGGGCCATCGCATCGAGGCAGACGACGGCCATGCGCAGCGCCTCAGGGTTGCCGGTCCTCTTGTAATAACGCAGCAGGAACGACACGTCCATGCTGTGCGGAAACTTGGGCGCGCCGCCGAATCCCCCGTCGGTGTTGTCGAAGCGTCCCGCCAGCTCGCCGAACGCCCGGTTCAGGATCGACGTGGTCAGGATCTGCGTGGAAGGGCTCATCTCCGAGAGCCGGGCGATCTGATCGGCGACCTCCCCCGCCATGCGCGTGACGTCGTCCCGGCGGGAGCGGTAGGCGTCCGAGGCCGCGACCAGAACGTCGGAGAACCCGGGACGCCCGTGCCGCGAGGCGGGTGGAAAATAGGTCCCCGCGAAAAAAGGCTTCCGGTCGGGAGTCAGGAACAGCGAGTTCGGCCAACCGCCCTGCCCGGTCAGGAGCTGCGTCGCGGCCATGTAGATCTCGTCCAGATCCGGCCTCTCCTCGCGGTCGACCTTGATGTTGACGAAGCGCTCGTTCATGAGCCCGGCGATGCGCTCGTCCTCGAACGATTCGCGCTCCATCACGTGGCACCAGTGACAGGAGGAATAACCGATGGACAGGAAGATCGGCCGATCCTCGGCGCGGGCGCGCTCCAGCGCCTCGTCCGACCAGGGATACCAGTCGACCGGATTGCGTGCGTGCTGCCTGAGATACGGGCTGCTCTCCCGCGCCAGACGGTTCTCGCGTCTCGCCGTGGACATGAGAGGAGAAGGTTACAGGAGCGGCAACCGCGGGAGCAAGCCCCGCCGGGGGGCCTGCTCCCGCGCAGGCGGGCTCAGGCCTCGACCGGCACCGGGCCGTCGAACACCGTGAAGCGCAGCGTGGTGTTGCCGACGCGGATCAGATCGTTGTGCTGCAGATTGCGGCGCGTCAGGCGGATGCCGTTGACGAACGTGCCGTTCCGGCTGGCGAGATCCTGCACGGCGTACTGGCCCTCGCGCACGATGATGATCGAGGCGTGCTTGCGCGACACCTTCTCGTCCTCCAGGACGATGTCGCACTCCTTGCGGCCGATCGTGTAGGAGCCGACGCCGGTGACGTCGAACGAGCGGCCTTTCAGATCCCCTTCGATCACCGTCAGGAAGATCGACTTGCCGCCGAGCGAGGACGGCTTGCGCAGCATCCTCTGAGCGGGGCTCTCGAGCGCGGTCTCGTCGATGGCGCCGTCCCGCGCAGGAGACGCGGCGGTCCGCCGCCGGTCGCCGGTCCCGGGGCAGATCATCCCGCCCACCGTGGAAGATCCCCCGGGGGCGTTGATCCCACCGGGGGCGGGCGGGCGCGCCGGGGGCTTCGCGGGCGGCAGGGGCTTCTCCTTGCGGATCAGCCACGCGCCGGTGCTGCGTCGGAGTCTCGGTGCCGCGTCATCCTTGCGATCCATGGGTGTGCTCATGATGCCCTCCATCAGTGGGAGGCGTGCCAGTCGAGTTCGAGCTTCTTCTTCGAGGCGGAGCGCTGCTCGCCCGTCAGCAGCGCGACCTGGTTCTTCCCGACGGTTCCGGTGACTTTCGATTTCGCGGCGATCTCGCCGTGGTCGGCCATCAGGCGGACTTCGACGCCGTGCTTGCCCGCGGGGACGGACAGCACGTGCGTCACCGTCCCCGACTTCCCGCGGGTCGCGTCGAACGGCTTCGACAGGACGGTCTTCCCGTCGAGCAGCACGACCAGACGTCCGCTGCGCATCTTGTGCTTCAGCTCAATCCGGATGCGGCCGCTCGGGCGATCGGTCGCCAGGGAGGCGGCCGCCGCTCTCGGGCGCCGGGACGCATCGAGCACCTTGCGGATCTCCGCCGGGCCGGCGTAAGTCATCCCGCAGACCGCCTGTCCCCGATGGTCGCCCTGCTGCCCGACGCCCGGCGCCCGCACATCCGCCGGGCTCCGCGTCGCGCCGCCCGAGCCGGCCGACCGACCGGACGGCGGTGGCATCAGGCCGCCGGCGATCGACACGTCCCCGGTCGTCCCCGGACGGCTCGCGCGGGAATCACGGCGCGCCGGGCCTTCCGACCCCGTGTCCTCGGCCTGCAGCGATCGTCCCAGGGGGCCGTGGACCAGCGCGACGATCGCCCAGTTCACGCCGACGAGCGCGAGCACCAGGAACGCCACGAGAGCGCCGATCTGCCAGGGGTTGTCGAGGGCGAACCAGGATGACGGGACGAACGCTCCCGATCGACCCTCCTCGGAGGAGGTCTCGCCCTGCTGATCCGGCGCGCCATCCGGGGCGGCCGCCTCCAGGAGGTCGCGCGCCGCGGTCTGGAGCGCCGCCGCCATCTCCTGTCCCGACTGGTAGCGCTCGTCCGGATTCTTGGCGAGCGCCTTGTCCAGGATCGGATCGAAATCGGGCGAGACGTCGGCGTGCGCCTCGCTCGGCGGCTCGGACGGCTGCGACGAGATCCGGTACAGCACCTCCGAGACGGTCGCTCCCTCGAACGGCGCCTTGCCGGTGAGGAGCTGATAGAGGATCACCCCGAGGGAGAACAGATCGGCCCGGCCGTCCACCGCCGCCCCCTGCAGCTGCTCGGGTGACATGAAGCCGGGCGAGCCGACGAACTGGTCGGAGCGCGTCAGGTCGGAGCCCGGGAGACGGGCCACGCCGAAGTCGGTGATCTTGACGCGTCCCTGCTCCGTGATCAGGACGTTGGCCGGCTTGATGTCGCGATGCACGATGCCCCGCTTGTGCGCGTAATCGAGCGCCGCGGCGATCTGCAGGACGATCCCGACGGCCTCGGCGGCCGGCAGCGGGGCGCGGGACAGGATCACCTTCTTGAGATCCTGGCCCGGCACGTGCTCCATGACGATGTAGGGGCTGCCGCTCGCCCCGTCCTGACCGATGTCGTGCACCGCCACGATGTTCGGATGGATCAGAGCCCCGGCGGCCTGGGCTTCGCGCAGGAAGCGCTCGCGATACTGACCCGCCTCCTCCTCCGAGAGGTCGGGGCGCATGGCGATGACCTTCAAGGCGACGTTGCGGGAGATCACAGGGTCGCGCGCCAGATACACTTTCCCCATCGCCCCCTGGCCGAGGGTCTCGACAATCGTGTAACGCCCGATCCGCGAGCCGGGCTCGCCCGCAGGCGGGAGAGCCGGTGCCTCGGCACCGCCTTCCCCTGCGGCGGCGCCGTCCGGCCCGGCGCCGGCCGACGCGTCGGGCGATTCCATGGACCCCCGCGGGTCCGCGGCGTGCGTCTTTTTCGATTTGCGTCCCTTCTTGCCGAACATGCGTCCCCCGCAGCGGCGGAAATTCCTACGGCGCATCGGGCGGCGAACCGCTCGCAATATAAGGACCGGCCCCGCGAGCGGCAAGGCGAAGACCGCACCCATCAGGGCTTTCCACCAAACCGACAGATTCGCGGCCGGCGCGCGTCAACGGTCTGGCGGCGCGCCATTCCCGCCGGCTGGCGTTCACCAGGGTGGAGGTGTAGGATCACCGCGTTCCCGACCGGAGGATGTGCATGGCGGTGAGAAAGCTGACCGCGGAGCGGCCCAGACCGGGCCCCGAAGGACCGGGCGTCAGGCCCGACGTCTTCCTGAAGCTGTACGAGAAGATGCTGCGGGCCTACTTCGTCGAGGAGCAGTGCCGCGTGTTCGTGCGCGCCGGCAAGTGCTCGTTCTACGCATCGGCGCGCGGCCACGAAAAGGTGCAGATCGCGATCTCGATGCTGCTGCAGCCGGGCAAGGACTGGTTCTTTCCTTACTACCGCGAGAAAGCCCTGATGGTGGGCCTCGGCATGCCGCTCGACCAGATCTTTCTCGGCATGCTGTCGC
This sequence comes from uncultured Acidobacteriota bacterium, assembly GCA_964384905.1. Taxonomy (GTDB): domain Bacteria; phylum Acidobacteriota; class Polarisedimenticolia; order Gp22-AA2; family Gp22-AA2; genus Gp22-AA3. Next base: position 7,676 of record CAYLND010000085.1, on the reverse strand, counting down.
GCGAGGGCGACCCCAACTCTCTCGGTCGCAACATGTCGGAGCACTTCTCGTCGCGCGAGCTGCGGGTCGTGTCGCCGACCGCCTGCACGGGGACGGAGTTCCTGATCGCCGTCGGGATGGCCAAGGCGATCGTGGCCGACGGTCGCGACGAGATCGTCTACGTCTCGGGCGGCGAGGGCTCCACCTCGGAAGGGGAGTTCTTCGAGGCGCTGAACAAGGCTCAGCACGATCGCCTGCCGGTCCTGTTCCTGATCCAGAACAACGGCTATGCCATCAGCGTGCCGCAGGAGCAGCAGACGCACTCGAGGCTGGACGAGGTGGCGCGCGGCTTCGGCATGCGGTCGGTGCGCGTGGACGGCACGCGCTTCACCGAGATGCATCACACGCTGCGCCCGCTCATCGACGACGTGCGCCGGGGCAAGGGCCCGCTGTTCGTCGAGGCGATGGTGGTGCGGATCGACTCGCACTCGTCGTCCGACGACCAGACCAAATACCGCGACCCCAAGGACATGGAGGAGGCGCGCCGCAAGGATCCCCTGGCGCACACCGAGTTGCGCATCCGGGAGATGCGTCTGCTCAACGACCGAGAGATCGAGGAGTGGCGTGCCCGCGTCCGGGCCGAGGTCGAGGAGGCGGCCCGCAGGGTGGACGCGCTCCCCTACCCCGACCCCTCGACCGCCACCGCCGACATCTACAGCCCGGACCGTGTGGTCGTGGAGGAGGGCGATCCCGCCCCCGTGTCGGACAAGCCGATCACCATGGTGGAGGCGATCAACCACGGGCTGAGCGAGGAGATGAAGCGCAACCCGAAGATCGTCATGTGGGGCGAGGACATCCAGGACCCGAAGGGCGGCGTGTTCGGCGTCACCCGCGGCCTGACCGACGCGTATCCCGGGCGCGTCGTGAACTCACCGCTGGCGGAGGCGACGATCGTCGGGGCGGCGCAGGGCATGGCCATCGGCGGGTACAAGCCGGTGGTCGAGATCCAGTTCGGGGATTACTCGTTCCCCGGGTTCATGCAGATGCGCAACGAGATCCCGACGCTCCGGTGGCGCTCGGGCTCGGCCTGGACCTGCCCCATGGTGGTGCGCGTGGCGGTCGGCGGCTACATCCGGGGCGGGCCGTTCCACTCGCAGACCCCCGAGACCCTCTACGCCCACACGCCGGGCTGGTACCTCGCCTACCCGAGCAACGCGGCCGACGCCAAGGGTCTGATCAAGACCGCCTGCCGCATGGACGACCCGATCCTGTTCTTCGAGCACAAGGGGCTGTACCGGCAGGTGTACACGAAGACGCCCGAGCCCGGCCGCGACTACCTCATCCCGTTCGGCCGGGCGCGCATCGTGAGGCCGGGGGACGACCTGACCGTGATCGCGTGGGGGCGGACCGTCCACATGGTGCAGCAGGCCCTCAGCCAGGTGGCCGGCGAGGCGGGAGGGGAGCCGTCGGTCGAGGTGATCGATCTGCGGACCATCGTGCCGATGGACATGGAGACGGTTCTGCGCTCGGTGAGCAGGACCGGCAAGGCGATCGTGGCGCACGAGGCGCCGATGTTCGCCGGCATGGGGGGCGAGGTCGCCGCCCGCATCGCCGACCAGGCGTTCGAGTCCCTCGACGCGCCGGTACGGCGGGTCGGGGCGAAGGACAGCTTCGTCCCGTTCGCGCCCAATCTCGAGGCGGCCGTCCTGCCGGGCGTCGAGGAGATCGCCCGGGCGATCAAGGAGCTTCTGGAGTACTGACCCGGCACCTGTCTCGAGGAGAGGTCATGCCGCGGCGCGCCGTCCAGACGGTTCCGTCATCCCCGACCCGTCACCGCATTCGCGACGACGCCGGGCCCTTCGACATCATCGGGGACGTGCACGGCTGCGCCGACGAGCTGGTCCGCCTGCTCCGCCGTCTCGGCTACCGGCAACCGTCGCCGCGGCACGCCTTCCGCCACCCGGCCGGACGCCGCGCCGTCTTCGTGGGGGATCTCGTCGACCGCGGACCGCGCGTCGTCCAGGCCGCGCGCATCGCGATGCGCATGGTGGAGGGTAAGAGCGCTCTCTGCGTCCCCGGCAACCACGAGCTGGAGTTCCTGAGCTTCCTGGAGGCCGGCGTGCGGCCGCCCGGCGCCGGCACGCGCTCGTCGCTACGGCAGGTCCGCACTCTCCGCCCGGCGGCCCGGCGGCTCTTCATCGAGCAGTTCCGCGGCTTCGTGGGCCGCCTGCCCGCGCACCTCGTCCTCGATCGCGGAGGGCTCGCCGTCGCCCACGCGGGCCTCAAGGACGAGCACGTCGGCCGCGATACGCGCGCCGCCCGGCTCTTCGCCATCCACGGAGCGACGACCGGCGAGCGCGATCGCTACGGGCTGCCGGTGCGAGTGAATTGGGCCACCGACTACACGGGACGGGCGCTGGTGGTGTACGGTCATACTCCGGTGCCGGAGCCGGAATGGATCCGGAACACGGTGAACATCGACACCGGGTGCGTCTACGGCGGCAAGCTCAGCGCCCTGCGTTATCCGGAGATGGCGATCGTCAGCGTGAAGGCGCGCCGCGCCTACTACCGGCCGCGGCGCTCGCTGCCGGCGGGCGTCGGCCTGCGGGCCCTGACGCGCACGCCGCCGCCTTCCGCCTCTCTCAGCCTCCCCCGGACGAGCCCGGCGGCCGCGGCGCGGCCCCCGCAATCGCCATCCGGACTTCCACGATCGGCGCCTTCCCCGCCCAGTTCTGCACCTGCTGGCCTCGCGAGTCGTAGAGCACCGAGTAGGGGATCGGGCCCGGGAGCTGAAATCCCTCTATGAGAGGGTCCTGGTCACCCCGGTAGATGAGGTTCGGATAGGCGACGCCGGCCGCCGAGAGCGCTCCTTTTACCTTCCCTTCGGTCTCCGCCCCGTTCCCCGTCACCCAGGCATCGAGCGAAATCCCGAGAAAGACGGGCCCGCCGGCGCCCCCCTCGCGAGACAGGGCGGCCAGGTCCGGCAGCTCCTGGACGCACGGCACGCACCACGAGGCCCAGAAGTTCACGAACACCGGCCGGCCACGATAGAGCGCCAGCTCCGAGTGAATCCGATCGAGATCGGCGAACGAGACGGGCGCCTCCACTCCCGCGGCCGCCGGGGCCGCGGCGCCGGTGCCGCCCGAGGTTCCGGCGCACGCCAGGGACAGACAGGCGAGCGCCGCGGCGAGGAGTCCGGCTTTCGCGTGAATCATCGTCCGCTCATCTTAGCCTGTTGCTACAATCCTCGCCATGATCCCACGGCACCCCTGGGGCGGTCTCGCGCAGCCGGATCTCGCCCCGCCCCACGACGTCGTCGTCCTGGGGATCCCGTACGAGGGGGGTGCCTGCTGGCGCGGCGGCTCGGCGCAGGCGCCCCGGCGCCTGCGCGAGATCTCCGCGACCTCCCCGGCCATCTCCGAGGTGGGCGACATCGTCGAGCCCGGCGCTCTGCGGCTGCGCGACGCGGGCGATCTCGCGCCGGACGGCCAGGGTGGCGCGGAGACCTACTTCACGCGCGTCGAGCAGGAAGTGGTCCAGATCTTCAAGAGGGCCGCCCTCGCGGGCCGCGACTCCTTCCTGCTGTCGATCGGCGGCGATCACTCGGTCAGCATCCCGCTGGTGCGCGGCTTCGCGAACGGATTCCCCGAGGGGTTCGGTCTGGTCTCGCTCGACGCCCATCCCGACCTGTTCGACCGCTACGACGGGTCGCCTCTGTCGAGCGCCTGCCCGATGCGGCGGGCCCTGGACAGCAGCCGCCTGAGCCCGGGGCACCTGTTGATCCTCGGGACGCGCTCCTACAACGCGGTCGAGCTGGATGTCATGCGGGAGAAGGGCATCCGCTTCGTGCCGGCGCGCGAGATCGACCGGACCGGCGTGGACGGCATCGTGGCCCTGGCGCGCGAGCGCATGTCCGGCGTCGGCGGCATCTACCTGAGCATCGACATCGACGTCGCCGATCCGTCGTGCGCCCCCGGCACCGGCGCCCCGGTCGCGGGCGGCCTGTCGAGCCGCCAGCTCCTCGACCTGACGCGTGGTCTGCTGCGGGCCCTGCCGGTGCGCGCCATGGATCTCGTCGAGATCGCCCCTCCTCTCGATCCGAGCGACGTCACTCTCTTCCTGGCGCTGCAGATCGTGTTCGAGACGCTCGCCGTCCTTGCGGAGAAGCGCCGGCCGGCGGGTCAGGGAGCCTCGAGCTCGAGGATGTAGTCCTTGATCTGCTGGGCGTCGGACGCGTCCGGCTTCAATTCCAGATAGCGCCTGAAGGCGGCGAGCGCCTTCTCCTTGTCCTGCGACTTGTAGCGCAGGACGCCGATGGCGCGGTGCGGGTCGGCGTAGCGCGGGTCGAGCCGGATCGCCTCCTCGTACGCCGCGATCGCCTCGTCCTCGAGGCGGTCCGCGACCGCGCGATCCTTCGCGTCGGCGGCGCGCTTCTCGGCGATCTGGCCGGCGAGACAGTGCGCCACCGCGTCGTTCGGCGTCAGCGTCAGGACCTTCCCGATTTCCGCCTCCGCGATGCCGAGCCGGCCAAGACGGATGTTCTCCGCCGCGTCGTCCCGCACCAGCACCCGCGTGCGCACCTGGAAGTCCCGCGTGTCGGCCACCCGGCCCTCGCCCGGGGCGCCGCCGTAGCGCGCGGTCAGCAGCTCCTGCATGTCCGCGATGCGCTCGTCGAGCCGCGGGTGGCTGCCGAAGAAGAACACCTCCATCCGCGAGTCGTCGCCGTGGTTGTCCTTCAGGATCTCGAACACGCGCGGCGCCTGACGCGGGTCGTACCCGGCCGCCACCATGCGCTCCATCCCGACCTCGTCCGCCTCGCGCTCCAGCTCGCGCCCGAACCCGTTCACGGACGCCAGGAAGCCGAGCTCCAGACCCAGACCGACCATGATGTTGCCCACCTGGCTGAGCACGTAGGCGCTGCTGTAGTCCCCCTTCTCGGCCTTCCTGCCGGCGGCGTTGGCGACCGCGATGCTGCCGACGATCGAGGCGATCGAGAACCCGATCATCTTGTTGCGCGCGCTGCGCTGGAACTCGAGCGCGTGACGGTGCGTGGCGTGCGTCGTCTCGTGTCCGAGGACGATCGCCAGCTGGGCCTCGTTCTCCAGGCGCGCCAGAAGACCGGTGTGCACGTAGACGGAGCCGGTCGGATAGGTGAAGGCGTTCAGCGACGGGTCCTTGATGACAAAGACCTGGATCCTGATCGCCTCCTGCTGCCGCATCTCGGGTGGCTCGAGCCGCTGCGCCACCCGGTTCAGGTAGTCCTCGAGGATCGGGTCCTGGTAGAGCGCCGCCTTGTCGCGCAGCTTGCGCTCCTCCTCGCGCGCCTGGTCCCAGAGCCGGCGCTCGTCGTTCTCGGGCGTGAACGGGCCGCCCTGCTGGCCGACCGGAGGCACGTTGGTCGACAGACAGGACGTCTGGCCGGCGAGAAGACACGCGATCAGGAGGGACGACAGAATGGAACGGGCGGCTGGAGGCGGGTCGGCGCGGAACGCGGTCATCGGTGCCGGAGTCTCGGTCGTCGCCCGGCGACGGCGCCGGACGGTCCGTTCATCGTATCACGTCGCTCCGGCGAGCCGGTGGAACCCCGCGGCGGTCGGCTCCGTATCTACTTCTTCTTGAACAGCGCCTCGAAGGCGGCGCGGCCGGGGCTCACTTTCTCGGCGGGGGCGGTCGGAGCGGGCGTCGCGATGCGGCGACCCGTGGCGTCGAGCACAGATTCCGGCTTGAAGTACTCGCACGTGTTGGCGGCGGTCTTGGAGGTCACGCGCTTCGTGATCGGCTGGCGGCACTCGAAGCGCGCGCCGGGATCGAAATGGACACAGTTGCGGCAGCAATGCATGGCGGCGTGGCAGCGGGGACAGAGGGCGTCGGTCGGGACGCTCTCGGGCGACGGCTCCTGGTGGCCGCATTGATAACAGCGGGTCACCAGCCGGGCCTCGCGCGCCATGCCGCGAGGCTCGCGCGGACCGCGCGGGCCGCGATCCTCCTCGCGCTTCTTCTCCCGCTCTTCCTTGTACTCGCTGTCCCGGTATCCGGGCTGACGATACTTCATCGAAACGCACTCCTCCACGGGGGTTTGATCAGGATGCCCCTATTCTACCCCGTTCGGGCTTTTTCGTATAGAATCCGGCATCACTGGCTCAACCGGCTGCCTTCCGCCGCCTGCCGCGGCGGGACCTTCCCGGAAAGGTCGCCATCCACGAGGTGAGAACGATGATCACTCCCCGTCACGCTCTTGCTCTGTCTGTGTCGCTGCTCCTGGCGCTCGGCTGCCTGGCGCCGTCGCTGGCGGCCGTCGCCGTCACCGATGAGGCGAGCGCCCGCAAAGCGAAAGGAGACTCCGACGCCGCCAAGGACGAATCGAAAGAGAAGGACAAGGACGCCGACAAGAAGGACGACAAGGAGCAGCCGAAGGAGCCGGCCTTCGACAAGGTCGTGAAGGGGGCCCGGGAGGTCAAAGGGCTGTTCAACGTCTACATCAAGGACGACGAGGCGAAGTTCTACCTGGAGATCGCGCCCGACCAGCTCGACACGCCGTTCCTTCTGAATCCGACGCTGGTCTCCGGACTCGGACAGGGGTTCCTGTTCCCGAGCGACATGCTGGCGGAATACGTGGTCGCCTTCCACAGGAACGGCAAGACGATCCAGCTGGTGCACAGGAACGTCCTGTTCCGCGCCGACGAGACGTCCAGCATGCGCCGCCCGGCGGCGATGGCCGCGCCCGACGCCATCGTCGGGCAGGCGAAGATCGAGAGCCAGCCGCACCCCGAGCGCAAGAGCGTCCTCGTCGACATGGGGTCGTACTTCCTCGCCGACCTGGAGGGCATGAGCCTGGCCCTGCACGCGGTCCTGGATGCGCCCTATCAGTTCGACAAGGAGGGCAGCGCGCTGGCGTTCGCCAAGGGCTTCCCCGACAACGTCGATTTCGAGACCGTCCTGAACTTCAAGACGTCCGACATCAAGAAGCCGGCGCTCTACGCCGCGGACTCGCGCAGCCTGCTGATCCGCTTCCACTACGCGATCGCGCGGCTGCCCCAGACCGGCTACCGGCCGCGTCTGGCGGATGACCGCGTCGGCCACTTCCTGACGATGATGGACGACTACTCGGACGACCGCCAGGACCAGCCGACGGTGCGCTACATCACCCGCTGGCACCTCGAGAAGAAAGACCCGTCGGCCGCTCTCTCCGATCCGAAGCAGCCGATCGTGTTCTACCTGGAAAACACCATCCCGAAGGAGTACCGCGACGCGGTGCGCCGCGGCGTCGAGGGCTGGAACCCGGCCTTCGAGGCGATCGGCTTCAGGAACGCCCTGGTGGTGAAGGACCAGCCCGACGATCCGGACTGGGACGCGGCCGACGTGCGTTACTCGACCCTGCGCTGGATCGTGGCCCCGAACGTCGGGTTCGCGCAGGGCCCCTCGCGCATCAACCCCTACACCGGCCAGATCTTCGACGCCGACATCCGCTTCAGCGCCGACATGCTGCGCGGCGTCCGGCGCGAGTATGAAGAGCTGGTCTCGCCGGTCACCGCCCTGGCCGGAGCCGGCGCGCGCCCCGCCGCCGGGACGGCCGCTCTGTTGCGCACGCTGGCGGGGTGGACCCCGTCGCTCGGGCCGTTCTCGATCGACGCCCTTCTGGGAAGCCTCGACGGTGGCGCTGACGCGTCCCCGGCCGAGGCCGTCAGCCCCTCTGGCGT
>CAYLND010000084.1:0-16110 GCA_964384905.1 uncultured Acidobacteriota bacterium | reverse complement strand
GGTTCTCGGCCCGGGCCGTTTTCATCTCGGGTCTGATCTCGGGTGTGGTCGGCGGTGCCGCGGGCTTGCTGGCCGCGGCCCGCCTCAACGAGCGCATCGAACGCCGAGCGGTGATCCTGGCGGGGGCCTTCGTCGCGTGCCTGGGGCTGGCCCTGGTTTTCCTCGTCGGCGAGGTCTGGCACAGCCTGCCCGCCCTGTCGATCAGGCGGCCCGTCACCACCCTGATGATCCTGCTGAGCATCATGGTGGTCGGCGGCATCGCCATGAACCGCCTGCCGCTGGCGTTCCTGCCGAACGTCGACATCCCGTTCATCGGCATCACGATCCCCTACCCGAACTCGAACCCGACCCAGGTCGAGAAGCAGATCACCAAGCCGGTCGAGGAGGCGCTCGCGACCATCCCGGGGGTGAAGCGTCTGGGCTCGACCTCGACCGCCGACAGCGCCGAGTTCCAACTGCAGTTCAAGTGGGGGCAGAACCTCGACATCGTCCGCATGCTGGTGAGCGAGAAGATGGACCAGGTGCGGCCGACCCTGCCGCAGGGGATCGGCGACCCGATCATCTTCTCGTTCAACACCAGCGACATCCCGGTGGTGCAGTCGCGCATCGCCACCGAGGGCGTCGACCTGTCGAAGAACTACGACCTGCTCGAGACCCGGGTGAAGAACCGCATCCTGCGGGTCCCCGGCGTGGCGCGCGTCAACCTGAACGGCGTGGCCCCGCGCGAGATCTTCATCGACCTGATCCTCGACAAGGTGAAGGAGCACGGGGTCGACATCGGCAGCCTGCTGCAGAAGCTGCAGGGGGCCTCGTCGAACCTGGTGCTCGGCCAGGTCAGCCACGACGGGCTGCGCTACACCGCGCGCGCCCTGGGCACGTTCGACTCGCTCGACTCGATCGAGAACCTGGCGGTGAACGACCGCGGGCTGAAGGTGTCCGACATCGCCGAGATCCGCTACGAGGAGCCGCCGATCGGCTATGGCCGCCATCTCGACGGCGTGCAGGCGGTGGCGCTGGACGTGTTCAAGGAGTCGACCGCCAACACGGTGGACGTGGTGCGCGCCGTGATGAAGGTGATCACCCAGGACATCGACAAGGACCCACTCCTCCGGGGGATGAAGCTGTTCACCTTCGACGACCAGGCGAAGCAGATCACCACCGGCATCGACTCGCTGAGATACGCCGGCATCCTGGGGGCGCTGTTCGCCGTCGTCGTCCTGTATTACTTCCTGCGCCGCCTCGACTCGACGCTGATCGTGTCGTTCAGCATCCCGTTCTCGGTGATCGCCGCGTGCGGGCTGATGTACTTCATGGGCCGGACGCTCAACGTCCTGTCGATGTGCGGGCTGATGCTCGGCATCGGCATGCTGGTGGACGACGCCATCGTGGTCCTGGAGTCGATCGACCGCAAGCGCCGCACGGTCGCCGACCCGCACGAGGCGGCGCTGGTCGGGGCGCGCGACGTGACCATGGCGGTCGTCTGCTCGACCCTGACGACCATCATCGTCTTCCTGCCGCTGGTGGTCGGCGCCAGCACCGAGCTGACCACCTGGCTGAAGGAGGTCGGGCTGGCGATCTCGATCTCGCTCGCCTGCTCGCTGTTCTCGTCGCTGACGCTGATTCCGCTGATGTCGGCGCAGTGGCTGAAGCGCCGCCCGGCGGCCCAGCCGAAGAGCCTCGCCTGGCTGGAGGAACGCTACGCCCGGGCGCTCGGGTGGACGCTGCGGCACAAGGCCTGGGCCTTGCTCGTGGTCATCGCCGGGCTCGTGGTCGGGGTCGTCCCGTTCATGGCGGATCTCGTGAACACCGCCCAGTTCGCCGCCACCAGCAACAAGCGGCTGTTCCTGCAGTACGAGTTCGCCGATTTCGTCTACAAGTCGGACGCCGAGAAGGCGGTCGACGCCGTCGAGGCGTACTTCCGCGCCAACAAGGAGAAGTTCTTCATCGACTCGGTCTACAGCGTGTACGGCGAGAACGAGGCGCACACCGTCCTGACCATGGCCCGGGAGGATCTCGGGGACGAGGCGGTGAAGGATCTGCGCAAGGAGATCCGCGCCGGCCTGCCGCAGATCCCCGGCGCCCGCGTCTTCTTTGCCGAAGAGGCGGAGACGGGCGGCAACAGCACCTACTTCGCCGTCAAGTTCTTCGGGTACGACAGCGGCGTCCTGGCCAAGCTGGCCGACGAGGCTTCCCGCCGGCTGGGGACGGTCGACGGCGTGCAGGACATCACTTCGACGCTCAACAAGGGGCGCAACGAGATCCAGGTCGTGATGGATCGCGACAAGGCGATGCGCGCCGGCCTGACCGCCGAGGACATGTCGCAGATCTTCCAGTTCACGCTGGGCGGGATGCGCCTGCAGCGCTTCAACACCGGCGACCGCGAGGTGGAGACCTGGCTCGAGCTGCGCCAGATCGACCGCGAGAACCTGAACGACCTGCGCAAGCTCCAGATCGGCCCGCCCGACCATCCGGTGCTGCTCGGCGACATCGCCACCTTCCAGGTCGTGCGCCGCACCGACCAGATCGCGCGCGAGAACCGCAAGGTGCGGGTCGCCGTCAACGCCACCTACGAGGGAAAAAACTGGGACAAGACCAAGAAGGAGATCGAGGGTCTGATGAACGCCTTCGACCTGCCGCCCGGCTACACCTGGTCCTGGGACGACAAGATCCTCGAGCAGGGCGAGGAGGACCAGCAGATGGGCATCAACTTCCTCCTTGCGCTCGTCCTGGTCTACCTCGCCATGGCGTCGCTGTTCGAGTCGATGGCGCAGCCGTTCGCCATCCTGTTCTCGATCCCGTTCGCCCTGCCGGGAGCGGCCTGGCTCCTGGCCTTGACGCGGACGCCGTTCAACGTCATGGCGCAGATCGGACTGTTGATGCTGATCGGCATCGTGGTCAAGAACGGCATCGTCCTCCTCGACCACATGAACCAGCTGCGCCGCGCCGGTTGGGGCCGCGACGACGCCATCCTGCAGGCCGGGCGCGACCGCCTGCGTGCCGTGCTCATGACCGCGCTGACCGCCATCGTCGGCCTCATCCCGCTCGCCCTCGGCAACTCCGGCGTCGGCGACGCCTACTACTACCCCCTGGCCCGCACGGTCATCGGCGGCCTGGCGTCTTCGACCGTCCTCACCCTCATCGTCCTGCCGTACATCAACATCGGCGTCGAGGCCTGCGCCACCTGGATGCGCAACCTCTGGCGCGCCTCCGACCCCGCGGGGCGCGACGTCGCGCCATCCAGCCTCGCTGGGCCCTCTGGCGACCCCGCAGCTCGCATCGCCACCACGCAACCCTTCGCCTGACCAGAGGTAAGCCTCCGGCGCGATCGTTCGAGCCCGCCTGCTGACGGACCTCTTCCGTGCGCGCCTGGATACAGCCACTACGTGTTTCCACGTACGTAAGATCGCGAATTCCACGGATGTTTTAGCCGCGGAGATTTGACAGACTCAGCACACACTGAGGGTGCCATTGTCCTCGACGGGTTGCCCAGGACTGCTGGCAGTCCGGCGCTACAAGGGGCGTTGACAGATATAGGTAGCGTGATTTCCACTGCACTAAGTCCCGTTGGAGCTTTTGTAGTTGGCTTCGATATGGGCATAGCGATTAATTGCGTCCGCGGAAGAATGTGATGACATCAGGATGGAACAAGTGGCAGGAGCGCTTCCAGAAGCGGTTTGTCGACCGAGACAACTTAGGGAGACAGGTTGTATATGAACAATTCTGGGGCGATCTACCAATTGAACGAGTTATGGCACTCTTCGATTTCCTGGAAGTGGAATACACGCTGGCGCCGGGTCTATTACGACCAAGCGACCCGATTAAGATAATCGTGGGCCCTGTGACGACCAACAGACGATTCATTTCCTGGTTTTACAAGAGCCGGGCAGATGATACCAAAAGCGAGTTGACCCGACAGCTGAGGAAGCGAGCGAAGCAGCATGGTACTGAAGAGGCATGGGAGGGTCGCACAATTGAAACGGTCGATGATCTGCTTCGCGTGTGGTGCGGTGTGAGCCCACGTGATCAGATACGATAGTCTCGGCACTCAGTTTGGGAATGAGTTTCACTCAGAGGCTGATGGTCGACATGGTACTCACCGCGATGGAAGCAGCTTACCGCACCTCCGTCACACAGTGAGCCGTAGATCCTCGGGGCCCGACCGATGGGCATCACTCGGCTTCTACCTAGCGGCACTGGTTTGGTTCGTGCTGACAGGGTTCGGCTGGATTCTGATCAACGCGCCCGGGACCGGAAAGCATTCTCGCGTAATCGGGTGGGTGGCCCTGACGATCAGTTTCGTGGTCATCGTGACGACAATGGACCGCTGGATCCGCTACGCCCAGGTATTCCTCGGGAGCGCCGTCATTGGGAGTCTCGTGATCCTCGCTCGCGGTCACGTTCTCGACCTCCGGGTTCCTTATCCGCGCGCCGTGACGGCGGTTCTCACGCTCCTGCTCGTCGGTTGCAGTCTGATCGCGGGGACGCTGGCTAAACGACGGCTTCAGGTCGTCGACCGCGTCGCTCTCCTGCTCTTCGTGACCGCCTTCGCCGCCGCGATGGGCGCCAGCACACCTGCGGTCACGGCGCTCTGCCTGGGACTGGGATTCGCGATTCTCCTGGCCTTGTGGGTGTACCGACGCCGTGCAGGTGAACAATTCAGCCTCGAGCGGAGTTCTAACCCGAGGACTTCAAGGCCTTAAGCCGAATTTCATCGTGGTAAGAGTCGGCGTCAGTTCGAGCTTGCTTGGTCCGACGGAGGCGTTTCAGCGACAAACACTTCGCCGCCTCTTCCGCCAGGTAAGTATTGATTTCTGTTGAACCCCTCGGACCTGAAGTAGCGCTGTTACGGGACAGTTCTGCAAATGACTCGACATGACATACTCATACCGATGATATTTTGTAGTGCAATGTCATGCATTATTCTCTCGGGAATGTTCAATCTAATGATGATCGGAGAAATAAACAGAAGAAGGGAGAATGAAAAGCAAATCTCCTATTTTGGATACACCTTCGGTAAGCAGATCGAAATTCTAAAGGAGTATCGGCGATACTATCCCGGAGGCCGCCTACACATTCTTGGCATAGGCTCTTTTCTGCTTGGAATCTTTCTATTACTCTTGTTCGGGGTGCTACAGCTACCTCTTGTACAAGTCCGGTGACTCTCGGATGTTCCACCCAGTGAAAGTGCAGTCAAGTTGCGACCGCAGCGCTGAAACAGGCAGACGCAACGTCAATAGAGTGACCAGAGCTGCTGAAGTGAAGGGGTGGACCATGCGACAGGGCTCCTTGCCTGGATGGGTCTCGGCATAGCGCTGGGACCAGCGAAGGACAGCCAACGGAACCAGATTAGACCGCGCAGAGGAGTGTCAAGGATGACCGACAGCGCGATGCGCGTCTCGCATAGAGTGGTTCGGATTATAGCAACTATCACGCTTGCTGATCTTGGAATGGGCGTGGCGTGCCTAAAATATCCCTCCACACTCTGCTATGCGGTTGCTAACGGCTGGCCAAGCACGATGATGACGTTTTGGACCATAGTCACATCTTTGCTGTTGCCTCTGTACGTGGGCCTCGAAGGTTGGTTGATGCGAAAGAACCAGGGGATAGGCAGGGCTCTGTGGATTGATGCTACCTTGGCCCTCGCATGCTTAGTTCTGTTGTGCGGTGGGACTCTGTACGCTTTTCGGCACTATGTGATGTTCTAAGCTGAACGTGTGACCGCCCCGAACTACTCGGCCCGTGTTGCTACGCGGCCGGCCACATCAGACGGAAGATGAGCCCGGTCAGGATGGCGTAGACGATGCCGTCGGCGACGCCGCGCGCGGTGTTCGACCACGGCTGTCCCTTCCAGATCGAGTGGACGAGGTCGGGCAGGGCGTAGCCGGCGAAGGCGACGGTGCCGGTGACGCGCATCACGAGCATCGCGTCGCTGCCGGGGTGGAGCGTGATGCGCGCGACGTAGGCGGCGACGAAGCTGGTCAGGAGGCAGAAGCCGAACCAGAGCGCCAGGTGTTTCCCCATCATCGGCGCTCCCTTGGGATAGACGGTCACCATCGCCACCGGCCCCTTCTCGAACTTCTGCTTCATCGCCGGCTCGTTCATGTCCTTCATCTCGGCGCAGTAGGGCGTGAAATAGATGCCGGGAGCGAGGTTCGCCTTGCCGAGGGCGTCGCGCACCGCGTCCTCGCCGGGCAGCCGCTGGTGGTCGGCCTTGTGGTACTTGAGGGCCATGTGGAGGATCGCGCTGGCGACGAACACGACGATGGCGGAGACGATCACCTGGAGCCACAGGCTACCGAAAGGCATCGCAGCACCTCCCTCGCCGGCGGGTGGCAGGGATCGCCGGCCGTTGGAATGGCCGGCATCATAAAGCAGGACCGCCCGGACCGGTCCCGAATTCATCCGTCCGTCATCCGCCCGACGGCCCCGAGGGAGAGACGTGGCTTTCGGGGGCCCGCGGCGTCGTCCGGCTGACGCGCGGAGCGAAACGGAAACGAAAATGGCATGCCGAGGGCGGCAAAATCGGCCCTGGCGTGCCATGGAAAGTGATTGAGACGGTTGACTTTGGCCAATCCTGCGGTATAAGTACGCCATCACATCGCAACGTCCCTGTTGCCCAGGAGGCTGGTGAATGAAGAGGTCCGTTGAGCGCGAGGGTCTGACGATCTGGCTGACCGGTCTGCCGAGCGCCGGGAAGAGCACCATCGCCCGCCGTCTGGCGCTCGTGCTCCAGGGAATGGGCCAGCGCGTCATCGTCCTGGACGGCGACGAGGTGCGCGAGCGGCTGAACAAGGGGCTGGGGTTCTCCAAGGAGGACCGCGACGAGAACATCCGGCGCATCTCCTACGTCGCGCGTCTTCTGACCGAGGCCGGGGCGGTGGTGATCGTCGCGGCGATCTCGCCCTACCGCGGCGCCCGCGACGCGGCCCGCGCTGAGATCGGGCGCTTCGCCGAAATCTTCGTCAACTGTCCGGTCGACGAGTGCATCCGGCGCGATGTGAAGGGTCTGTACAAGAAGGCCTTGGCGGGCGAGATCGCACACTTCACGGGCGTCTCCGACCCGTACGAGCCGCCGCTGCGGCCCGAGCTGGTGGTGGAGACGGCGCGCGAGGCGCCGCAGGAAAGCGCCCGCGGGATCGTCTTCTACCTGCAGTCGCTGGGGTACCTGCCGGCCGCCGAGATCGAGGAGGCGGTGCCCGCCGAGCGTCTCGCTCCTATCCAGCGCGGCTCCGAAGCCTGAGAACCGCCGGGCGAGAAGGAAAGCTTCCGCAATGAAAGTCGCCGTCATCGGGCTCGATTGCGCGGCCCCCCGTCTCGTGTTCGAGCGCTACCGCGATCACCTGCCGAATCTCCGGGCGCTGATGGAGGGCGGCTCGTACGGCCCGCTCGAGAGCACCCACCCGCCGATCACAGTGCCGGCCTGGGCCTGCATGATGCGCAGCCAGGACCCGGGGCAGCTCGGGATCTACGGCTTCCGCAACCGCAAGGATCATTCTTACGACCGCCTGACGATGGCCAACGCCTCGGCGCTGAAGAACGACGCGCTGTGGGACCTGCTGGGAGCCGCCGGCATGAACGTCATCGTCCTGGGCGTGCCGCCGTCCTTCCCGCCGAAGCCGGTGAGCGGCGTGCAGGTCGGCTGCTTCCTGACGCCGTCGACCGACATGGCGTACACCTTCCCGCCCGAGGTGCGCGACGAGATCGCCAGGGTCGCGCCGGGTTACGTCGTCGACGTCGAGGGCTTCAGGACCGACGACAAGGAGGCGCTCCTGAAGCGCATCTACGCCAAGACGCGCAAGCACTTCGCGGTGGCGCGGCACCTCCTGACGACGCGGCCGTGGGACTTCTTCATGATGGTCGAGATGGGGGTGGACCGCATCCACCACTCGTTCTGGAAGTACATGGACCCGGAGCACCCGAAGTACGAGCGCGGCAACCCGTTCGAGAACGCCATCCGCGACTACTACGCCTACTGCGACCAGGAAATCGGCGAGCTGCGCTCGCTGTTCCCGCGCGACACGGCGGTCCTGGTGGTCTCCGACCACGGCGCCAAGAAGCTGGACGGCGGCATCTGCTTCAACGAGTGGCTGATCAAGAAGGGGTATCTGACGCTCAAGTCGTACCCGCAGAAGGCGACGCCGATCGCCCGGGCCGACATCGACTGGAGCCGGACGAAGGCCTGGGGCGACGGCGGCTACTACGGCCGGCTGTTCATGAACGTCAAGGGGCGCGAGCCGCAGGGGACGATCGACCCGCAGGATTACGACAAGGTGCGCTCCGATCTGGCCGCCGAGATCGAGGGGATCGAGGACCCGGCCGGGCGCAACATCGGCACGAAGGCGTACCGACCCGAGGAGCTGTACCGCGAGGTGCGCAACGTCGCCCCCGACCTGACCTGCTACTTCGGCAATCTCGACTGGCGCTCGATCGGCTCGGTCGGCCTGAACAGCATCCACACCTTCGAGAACGACACCGGTCCGGACGACGCCAACCACGACTGGCACGGCATCTTCATCCTGAACGGCGGCTCGAACGGGCGGCCGAAGGGGATGCTGAAGGGGCTGCGGATCTACGACGTCGCGCCCACGGTGCTCGGTCTGTACGGCCTGGAGCCGCCCGCCGGCATGTTCGGAAAGGGGCTGTGCTAGCATGAGCGACACGACCCCCAAGGAGAGCGCGCGCGTGGCGGAGCCGAAGGTCCGGGCGCTGTTCGTGACCCCGACGTGGATGGCGACGGGGGAGACCGCGACCGCCCTCGCCCTGGCCGAGAGCATCGTGGCGGACGGAGGCGAGGCCTGGTTCCTGGCGTCGGCGCCCTCGGCGCAGATCGTGCGGCCCCACTTCGGCGACCGGGTGCGGGAGATGGGCGGCGATCTCGCCGCCAACCAGGCGCTCTGGCGCCGGCTGATCGAGGAGGCCGACCCGAACGTCGTCATCTTCTCCGAGCTGCGCTCGTTCCTGGCGCTGCGGATGAACCGGCAATTCCCGATCGCCGATCTCCGGTGGCTGCGCGAGCTGAGCGGTCTCGACGCGCTGCTGGTGTCGATCGATCACGTCGGCTCGACCCCCTCGATCCAGAAGCTGATGGCGCGTCTGTCGTCGCAGCCGTTCTTCCGGCTGATCGCCGGCGCCTGGCGGCCGATCTTCGAGCGCATGTGCATCCTGCTGCCGTGTCCCCTGCACGAGCCGAGGAAGGTCGAAGGGCGGCAGGGCCATCCGTACCGCAGCATGACCATGCCCCTGCGCGTCGATCCGGAGGTCCGGGCCCAGGTGCGCGCCCGCTATCTGGGGGAGCGGCAGGACGAGGGCGCCCTGATCTTCCACAGCGTGCCGCGCTGGAGCTTCCGGCTGTCGCGGGCGCTCAAGGCGCCGCTCTACGATCACCTGGGCGAGGTCCTGACCGAGTACCTGGCCGACATCGCCGAGCCGGTCACCATCGTGTCGGTCAACGACGGCACGCTGCTGCGCCCGTCGCCGAACAAGCACGTGCGGCTGGTCAATCTCGCCGGGCTGCCGCTGGCGGAGTTCGACGCCCTCCTCCTGTCGTCCGATCTCGTGGTCACCGAGAACATCGTGTCGTTCACCCTGGCGAAGGCGGTCGGCAACGTTCCCGGCGTCGCCCTGGTCAACAGCTTCACGGCGCAGGAAATCGTGGCGCGCGAGCCGGAGGGCAGCGCGATCCGGCGCGTGGTCGAGCAGGCCGAGCGCCGGCGGGCCGGCTCGATCTACCCGCACGTCATGTACCCGGTGCAGAGACAGGAGAAGGGCGCCGCCCCGTCGCCCCGGCGGATGCTGTTCAACGCCGCCGCCGTCTCCGTGCCGCTCCCCGAGGAGATGATCCGCGTCGGCGAGCTGCCGTCGAGCCCGTTCATCCGCGCCGAGCTGTACGGCGGGGACGACACGCGCGCCCTGTTCCGCGCGCTCCTGACCGAGGAGACGCAGCGCGCCCAGGTGCGCGCCACCGACGCCGCCTACCTCGAGCGCCAGAAGGATCTCGACGACGGGGCGACCGTGCTGAAGCGCCTCCTGGCCGGCCGCTCGCTCGGAGAGACGGTGCTCGTCAATGGATGAGCCGCAGCCCGCCCCCGCGCCCGGCCCCGGCGGCCGGATCAACCAGATCTACGACCAGGTGATGTACGACGACCTGTCCCGGGAGTACTGGGGGCACAGCGACTTCGTCAACTTCGGCTACTGGGAGCCCGGAACGCGCGACCAGAAGACGGCGTGCGATCGCCTCCTGGACAGGCTCCTGGCGCACATCCCGGAGAAGACCGGCACGATCCTCGACGCCGCCTGCGGCAAGGGGGCGACCACCCGCCACCTCCTGAAGTACTACGCGCCGGAGTCGGTGACCGGGATCAACATCTCGGAGAAGCAGCTCCAGACCTCCGCCGCCAACGCGCCCGGCTGCCGGTTCGTCCTGATGAACGCGGCCGACCTGAAGTTCCCGGAGGCCACGTTCGACAACATCCTGTGCGTCGAGGCGGCGTTCCATTTCGACACGCGCGAGAAGTTCCTGCGCGAGGCCTGCCGGGTGCTGAAGCCCGGCGGCCGGCTGGTGCTCTCGGACAGCCTGTTCACGCGCTGGTGGGAGCGGATCAAGCCGCCCGGAAGGATGCTGAACTACGTGGAGGATGCCGCGGCCTATCGCGACCTGTGCAAGGCGGCCGGCTTCGCCGACGCGGAGATCGTCGACGCCCGCGAGAAGTGCGCCTCCGGGTTCCTGCGCAGCTTCCTGCGCTACCTGCGCGCCCGCCATCTGGCCGGGGCGATCGACCGCGACGCGATGACCCGGATGAGCCGCCGGATGTCGCTCTACGTCCTCAACATCAGGCACTACCTGCTGGTCGCGGCGCGCAAGCCGGCGGCCGCCGCCCCGGTCACGGAATCCAGTACCACAACCTGACTTCGAGCCAGCGCAGCGCCGGCCGGAGGGTCACGTCCCACAGCGGGCGCTTCCCGATCGGGATCTTGGCGTAGCCGGTCATCTCGGTCTTCAGACGGCCGTCCGGGTTCGGGACCTCGGTCAGCACCCGGACGAACCGGTACGGAACTTCCGGCACGCGCAGCGCTCCCAGGTCGGTCGCCTCGTCGGAGACCGCCGTCACCGTCGCCTCGGTCGCGGTCGCCGCCGCCACCGGGGCGATGCCGGTCACGCGACCCTCGAACGGCGCGTCCGCCTCGGTCCAGGCGACCAGGCGGACCGGCGCGCCGACGCGCACGGCGGCGATCTCCTCTTCGTTCACTTCGACGTCGGCCTGCAGGGTGCGCGCGTCCTCGATCTCCATGACCTCGTCGTAACGGCCGGGCGTCAGGTACGCGCCCTGGACGTCGGCGACGCGGGGGGTGACGACGCGCCCGGCGATCGGACTGACCAGGGTGGTGCGCTCGACGTCGGTGGCGTAGTCGTCGACCACCGCCTGCAGGCCGCGCACGTCGGCCTCGCGCGCCTCGATCTGCTCGCGGCGCGGACCGCTCTCGACGAGTTCGAGGTCGGCGAGGGTGCTCTTCAGCTTCGCCAGATCGACGTCGCGCTGCCTGAGCGCCGCCTCGTACTCGTTGCGCGACACGATGCCGTCCTGGTACATGAGGGTATAGCGCTCGGCGCGCGGCCGGCTCCAGGCGACGCTGGTCTGGGCCTTGCCCACGGCGGCGCGCACGCGCGCGATCTCCTCGGGCCGGACCCCCTGCCGCACCAGCGCCAGATCGGCCTGCGCCATGTCGAGATCGCCCCGCGCCGCCTCGAGGTCGCGCTGGTGCGTCCGGACGCTCAGCGTGGCCAGCGGCGCGCCCGCCTCGACCCACTGACCCTCGCGCACCAGCACCTTCTCGACGACGCTCTCGATGTCGGAGCGCACCGCGAGGCGGCGGATCGGCAGGAGGCGGAACTCGCCGCCGGTCTCGTAGTCGATCGGCACGAAGCCGGCCGCGATCAAGAGTCCGGCGAGGGCGAAACGGGCGACCCAGGGCCGCCATCCGGCGTGACGGGAGAGGACCCAGCGCAGGAACGGCAGCCGGGCCAGACCGGCGGCGATCGGCTTGTGCGCGAAATAGACGGCGGTGAAGATGGTCACCAGCGCCCCCGCCCCTTCGTACAGCGGCGTGAGGTTCCTCCAGAACATCCACAGGACCACCCCGAGGTGGGCGAACGCGTACACGAACGCCAGCGCGCCGTAGAGCAGGAAGCCGCGGCGCTGGCGCCGGGTGAGGACCTCGGGGAGCGGCCGGCGGGTCAGCCAGGAGCCGAGGATCGCCAGCGAGCGCTCGCGCAGGCGCGGCACCTCGATGAAGCTGACCAGCAGCAGGTAGCCGTCCATCTGCACCAGCGGGTTGGCGCCGAACAGCAGGAGCCCCATCCAGGAGGCGAACGACACCGACAGCCAGATCAGGTTCGCTTCGCTCCCGGGCCGCGTCAGCCCCCAGCCGATCGTCCCGATGGCGCCGACCAGGAGCTGATAGTAGATGCCCGAGAAGATGATCCACCGCCGCTTGCGCTTGTCGGCGATCCAGATGACCTCGCTCCAGTCGCAGTAGAGGGCCGGCAGGACGTAATAGAGAAGACCGAGGCCGATCCCGGAGACCTGCCCGCCGTAGCGTTTGCACATGATGCCGTGCACCAGCGCCCGCGGGCTCTGCACCAGGACGCACGACACGAACATGGTGTGCAGCACGAAAATCGGGGTCCAGGCAACCCAGACCGCGTGCGTGTAGCCGGTCCAGTCGACGGCCAGGAGGACGAAGGAGGCGGCGACGGCGCAGGCGCCCAGGACCTGCGCCGGCCGGCCGAACAGCCACGACAGCCGCCTTCCCAGAAAGGCGAGCAGCCGATCCCCTTTCATGAACTTGAGCCGCGCCAGCGGCAGGATCACCTCCGGATCGAGGATCTCGGTGAAGGTGCGCCGGCGCCGGGTCCGCCGCACGTCGGCCAGAAGGCCGCTCTCGGCGAGCTGGCGGATGAACAGATCGAGGTCGGCGGGCGACAGGCTGGCGCCGAAGCGCTCCTCGTAGAGGCGGAAGATCTCGTCGAGCGGCGTCGTGCCGTCGAGCTTGCCGCACAGGAACAGGCCGGCCTCGCCGCACTCGAAAACCTGAAGCGTCTTCGGATCGCGCACGAAGTACTTGCCGGGCGCCCCGCCGGCGCCCGGCAGGGAGAGGTGCTCCAGGTCGGGCCGCAGCCGCGGCAGACCGCCGTCGCCCGGTCCGGCCGGCCGGGTCATCGCATCCCTTCCGGCGCGCCGTCGATCGCCGCCAGCCGCTCCCGCGCGGCCTCGAGATCGGGCTCGATCTCGAGCGCCTTGCGGTACGACGCCGCGGCGCGCCGGAGATCGTGGAGCGCGCGGTACGAGTCGCCCAGATCGACGAGGACCTGCGTGCGCTTCGGATTGACGCGCAGGGCGGCCACGTACTCCACGACGGCGCGCGGGTGCTTTCCCTGCGCGGCGTAAACGTTGCCGAGACGGCGGCGGGCCTCGGCGAAGAAGCGGTTGTGCCGGATCGCCTCACGCAGCGCCGCCACCCCCTCCTCCTGGCGACCCTGGGACAGGTGCAGGTTGGCGATCTTGAGATGGACCGCCGCCCGGGACGGCTTGAGGGCCGCCGCCTGCTGGTAGGCTGCCAGCGCTTCGGCGTCCCGTCCGACTTCTGCATGCAGGTCGCCGAGCCGCACATGGGAGGCGACGAGGGCCGGCTGGATCGCCACGGCGGCCTGGAACTCGGCGATCGCCTCGGCGTGCCGTCCCTGCGAGGCGTGCGCCTCGCCCAGCCGCACGTGGGCCGACGCCAGATTCGGGTTCGCCTCCAGCGCCTTCTGGTACGCCTCGAACGCCTCGCTCTCCCGCCCCGTGGCCAGATACGCACGACCGAGACGGAACGAGGCGAGGACGAAGTCGGGCTTGAGACGCAGGGCCTCCTGGAACTCCGCCGCCGCTTCCGTCTCCTTCTTCTGCGCCAGGTAGACGTTCCCCAGGGTGAAGCGCACCAGCGGGTGGTCGGGGGCGAGACGGAGCGACTCCCGGAGCTCCGCGGCCGCCTCGTCCAGCCGCTTCTCCTGAAGGTGCAGGAGGCCGAGGCAGTAGCGCGCCTCCGCCAGCTCGGGGTTATGGCGCAGGGCGGCGGCGTAGCACTCGGCGGCGCGCTCGCCCTGGCGCTGCCGGAGATAGACGTTCCCCAGGCCGAAGTGCGCCATGGCGGAGTCCGGGTTCTCCTCGAGCGCCGCCTCGAACTCCCGCACCGCCTCGGCGTACTTCTTCTCGCGCAGGTACAGGTTCCCGATCACGATGCGCGTCTCGGGCCCCTTGCCGAGCGGCCGCAGCGTGGGGAGGGCAGGCTCTCCCGCCGGGCTGGTCTCGTCGGTCACGCCGTCCATGCGGCCGGTTCTCCTCTGCTCCGCCTCGCGTCTCCCGTCAGTGGATCGGGTGGTCCGCGAAGAAGTTCCACATCACGTCGTTCGAGATGTCCTTGGTCGCCTTGCCGAGGTACCAGGTCATGACCGGCTTGCCGCCCGGCCAGGTGTGCCCGCCCCCCTCGATGGTGCACAGACCGACAGCCGTGCCCTCGGCGCAGTGGTCGTAGACGACGCAGCTCGTGTCACCCTTCTGGTACAGCGCGTGCTTTTCGTCGGTGCAGCGATCGATCTTCAGCCAGGCCTTGACGTCGTCGTCGACCGAGGGGAAGGGATGCTTGGCGCCGGCCCCTTTGAAGTCGCCGCCCCCTTTCCACGGAACATTCTTGTCGGCGGTGCCGTGATAGACGAGGACCGACACCGGCCGCTTCGGCGTGCAGGTCGGGTCCATCAGCGCCCCGGACACCGGCGCGATGGCGGCGATCTTGTCCGCCAGGTCGCAGGCGAGGTGGTAGGCGAACATGCCGCCGTTCGAGATCCCGGTGACGTAGACCCGCTTCGGGTCGACGCATCCCGCCCCGACCGCCTGGTCGATCAGGGTGGAGACGAACTCCAGGTCCTGCGAATCCTTCTGCATCGCCAGCCCGCAGCAGTCGACGGCGTTCCAGGTCGCGCCGATCATCCCGCGCGGGCCCGTCGGGTAGAGGGTGATGAACCCCTTCGCGTCGGCCACCGTGTCCATCAGCGAGAAGCCCTGCACGTTCGGCCCGGTCCCGGCGCCGCCGTGCAGGACGATCACCAGCGGGCGCGGCGAACCCGCCCCGGTCTTCGGAACGTGCACGCGGTACTCGCGGCTCTTGCCGGCGACGTTGATGGTCCTGTCGGTGTCCCCCGTCTTCAGGCCCCCGCAGTCGACCCCGGCCGGCGGCTTCACGGCGGGCTTCGTCGGCCCGGCGCTGGCGCAGACGGCGAACAGGAAAAGAGCGGAGGCGGCGAGCGGGCCGGCGACGACGGGTGATGGTCTCAAGCGTCCCTCCATTCGATACGCTCAGCGCCGGGCACGGGACGGCGCGATGACGGGGTTGAGGAGCCAGGTGTCCTCGGGCAGGGCCAGAAGGTACACGACGAAATCGGCGACCCGGTCGGCCGAGAGCATGTCGGGCGGCCGCACGATCGGGCCGTTCTGCGCCAGGATCGGCGTGTCGACGATCTCCGGCAGGACGGCCTGCACGCGGATGCCGAACGGCCGCGCCTCCTCCGCCAGGCACTCGCTCAGCCCGATCACTCCGAACTTCGAGGCGCAGTAGGCCGAGTCGAAGGCGATCCCGCGTTTTCCGGACGTGGACGAGAGATTGACGATGTTGCCACGCCGCTGCTTCTGCATGACCGGAAGGACGGCGCGGTTGGTCAGGAACATTCCGGTGAGATTGGTCTCGATGACCGCGTCCCACGCCGCGGCGCTGGTGTCGGCCAGGGTCTGCGGCTTGCCCGGGACGCCGCGCAGGATCCCGGCGCTCGCCACCAGGATGTCGATGCGTGCGAATTCGCGCAGGACCCGCTCCTTCATCGCCTCGACCTGATCCTCGCGCCGCACGTCGACCTCGATCCCGAGCGCGCGCGCCTCCGGCCGTTCGTCCGCCAGCGCCCGGGCGGTCTCCTGCGCCCGCTCCGCGCTCACGTCGGCCACCGCGACCGCCCCTCCTTCGCGAACGAGACGCGAGGCGACCGCCCGGCCGATCCCGCTGGCGCCGCCCGTGACGATCGCCGCC
>CAYLND010000083.1:0-16237 GCA_964384905.1 uncultured Acidobacteriota bacterium | reverse complement strand
CGCGCAACCGCTGCGCGGTGGATCGGCGCGCGCGGGCTCTGCTCGCTCGGGGCCTGCCCCACGGGAAGGCGTGGGGCCCCGTCGCCGGCTCGAAGGCCCCGCGCCGCCGCCGGGCCCGCTCCCCTCCGCCGCGCTCAACCGGGGTGTGGCGACTGAACGCACGGCCAACGGTGGCCGAGGCGGATTGCAATCCTACGCGGTAAGCGGTGGCAACTTGGGTGCGAGGCAGGCTGGGGCGGGGGGCGGCGATTTCGAGCCGCGCCATGGCCCCCGGATCGAGCGCCGACGTCTCGACGCGAGCGAGCATGAGCCGCCCCCCGCCCCGGCCTGCCTCGCGGCCCCGACGGGCACAGGCTCAGGGCAGAATGGCGAGGACGCGCGTCGGGCCGCCGGTGCCGCCGGCGATCTTCATCGGCAGGGCGATGAGCGTCGCCCCCTTCGGAGGGAGGCGGTCCACCGCGGCGAGGTTCTCCAGGTTGTAGACGTTCGCGGCGGCGGCGATCTGGTGCGTCTTGAAGTCGCGGGACACGCCGCGATCGACGCTGGCGGTGTCGATGCCGAGGCCGGCCACGTGGCGATCGTTTACGAGATAGGCGGCCGCCTCGGGAGAGAACCCGGGGAAGTGCAGGTGCGACGCGTCGCCCGGCGTGTCGTCCCCGAGGTAGCGCTTTTTGTCGGGCCAGCGGGCGCCCCAGCCGGTCATCAGGATCGCCACCGCGCCCTTCGGGATCGGGCCGTGGGCGGTCTCGAACGCCTTGATCTCCTCCACCGTCGCCGCGTGATCGGGGTCGGCGGCGCACGCCCGGCGCACGTCGATGACGACCGCCGCGGCGATCAGCGCCCGTGGCGGAATCCTGTCCGCCGTCAGGCCGCTCTCCGAGAAATGAGACGGGGCGTCGAGGTGCGTGCCGCCGTGCTCGCTGGCGCACAGGCTGTTCGAGGCGTAGAAGTATCCGCCCTCGGTCCTGCCGCTGGCGTCACGGGTGAGCTGGAACGGCCGGGCGGTCGGCCAGTAGATCGTCGTGGCGTCGAAGGCGTACGACATGTCGACGATCGTGCCGGCGTCGATCGCGGAGAGCCGCTCGGCGACGCCTCCCGGCGCCGAGGCTGCGCCGCTCGTGCGATTCGCTCCCGCGGCGGCGGTCGCGCCGATCGTCCCTGCGGCGGCGGCCGCGAGCGCGGCGGCGAGGAGGGCGAGCGGCGCGTCCCGGTGCGGGTGACCGTCGCGCGCGTCGGGAGCGTGGCGCATCGCCTGTATAATAGCGCGCCTTTCGCGCGACGCGCACGACCAAGGAGGCCCGTCCGGGGCCATGCCCGCTCTGCAGTTCTCCCACCTGCGTAAGTCCTACGCCGCGACCGTGGCGGTCGACGACGTGTCGTTCGAGGTGCGGCCGGGCGAGGTGTTCGGTCTTCTGGGCCCGAACGGCGCGGGGAAGACGACGCTCATCCGGATGCTGATCGACATCATCGCGCCGGACGACGGCCGCATCCTGCTCGACGGGCGGCCGCTCGGACCGGCGGAGCGCGATCGCATCGGCTACCTTCCGGAGGAGCGCGGTCTGTACCGCAAGGAGAAGGTGATCGACATCCTGATCTATTTCGGCATGCTCAAGGGGCTGACCCGCCGCCAGGCGCGCGACCGGTCGCGGGCGTGGCTCGAGCGGGTCGGGCTCCCGGAGGTCGCCGGCCGGCGCGCCGACTCCCTGTCGAAGGGGATGCAGCAGAAAGTGCAGATCGCCGGCACGCTCCTGTCCGATCCGGAGATCCTGGTGATGGACGAGCCGTTCACCGGTCTCGACCCGCTCAACACGGTCCTGGTGAAGGAGATCCTGCGCGAGCGTCGCGACGCCGGGGCGCTGGTCGTCCTGTCGACCCACCAGATGCCGATGGTGGAGGAGCTGTGTGACCGGGTGGCGATGATCGATCGCGGCCGTCTGGTCCTGTACGGCGACCTCGAGGAGATCCGCCGCCGCTTCGGGCAGTCGGCGGTCCTGGTCGGCACGGGCGCCGACCTGCGCGGTCTGCCGCAGGTCGCGGCGGTCGAGAGACAGGGCGGCCTGTGGCGGGTGATCCTGCGCGACGGCACGCGCCCGGCGGATCTGATGGCGGTGCTGCAGGAGAGACGGATCCCGGTCGATCATTTCGAGGTGGCCCGCATGCCGGTCGAGGAGATTTGCGTGCGCACCGTGCAGGCGCGCGCGCCGGCGCCGCCTCCGCTGGTCGCGCCGGCCGGGATGGAGCGGGGAGCGTGAGCGGCGCGAAGGAGCGGGCGTGAGCAAGGTCGGCGTGGTGATCGCGCGCGAGTTCCTGTCGACGGTGAAGCGCCGTTCGTACCTGATCGTCACGCTCGGCATGCCGTTCTTCCTGGGCATCTACCTGGCCATGGTCGGGGTGCTGCCGATGTACTTCATGAGCCGGGCGGGCGCGTCACAGAAACCGATCGGCATCGTCGATCTCGCGGGCATCGTGCGCATCGAGGAGGCGAAAGCGTCTGACAGCGCCGAAGCGGCGCCGGAGCGCTCCGCGGATGAGCTGGTGAACCGTCTGGCGCCCGCCAGGGGTCGGTGGGGAGGCGTGGTCGCCCTGCTGCGCGAGGTCGCCACGCCGGTTCCGTTCGTGGCCCTGCCGTCGAAGGAGGAGGCGCTCCGGCGGTTCCGCGAGGGCGAGGTGCAGCGCGTCTATCTGGTCCCGGCCGATTACCTCGCCACGGGGGCGATCGAAACGTATCAGGCGGAGGGCTCGGCGTTCAGCCTGAGCAAGGAGCGGATCGAGCGCGCCCTCGTCCGGCTGCTGCGGCGATCGCTGTCGGCCGGGCGGATGCCCGAGGAGGTCCGGTCGCGACTCGACCGGCCGATCGACGAGTCGTCCTCGACGTCCTATCTGGTGCGCGCCGACGGCGGCGTCGAGCCGCTCCGGGACGCCATGCGCATCGCCCGCATGGCGATCCCGGGGATCTTCGCGATCATCCTGGTCATGTCGCTCATGACCAGCGCCAGCTACCTGCTGCAGGGAGTGGTGGAGGAGAAGGAGAACCGCGTCATCGAGGTGATCCTGTCGTCGGTGGCCCCGAAGGACCTGCTCTTCGGCAAGCTGATCGGTCTGGGGGCGGCCGGTCTCCTGCAGCTCGCGGTCTGGGTCTCGGCCGGCAGCTTCGCCACCAGCCTCCTGGCCGCGGCGGCGGTGGCGATGCTCGATGCGAAGCTCTTCCTGTTCTGCGCCCTGTTCTTCATCGGCGGCTTCCTGATGATGGGCAGCCTGATGACCGGCACCGGAGCGCTCGGGTCGAACGCCCGCGAGAGCCAGCAGTACTCGGCGATCTGGACGCTGTCGCTCATCCTCCCCCCGGCGATGACCTGGATGCTGATCATGGACGACCCGAACACCTGGATGGCCCGCGCCCTCGGCTGGTTCCCGCTCACCGCGCCGATCACGATGATGATCCGGATAGGCACCGGCAAGGTCGCGGCCTGGGACGCCGGCGTCGCCCTGCTCTGCCTGGGGGCCGGCGTCTATCTCGGCATCCGGGGCGCCGCCGCGCTGTTCCGTCTCGGTCTCCTGATGTACGGCAAGCGGCCGACGTTCAGGGAAATCGTCCGCCAGCTCCGGCACGCCTGACGGGCGCGCGAGACTAGCGGCGGGCGATCGCGGTCGCGAGGTCGCGCGCCGCGGCCACCTTCTGCGCCCCCGCATCGATGCGCTCGACCACGACGCGGATCTCCGCCTGCAGCGCCTCGGCATCCCGGTCCTTCAGCGCCTGGACGACGCCGGGGAACGGCCACGACGCGTAGCCGGTCGTCAGACCGGGGGCGTAGAGGGTGTGGTGGAACCAGGAACGGCCCGGCAGCCCGCTCTTGTCGAGAAAGGCGCGCTCGACCTGGACGATCGCGTCGTTGAGTCGCGCCAGCGCCTGCGGGTCGGGTGCGGCCGGAGGACTCTCCTGCAGCCGGTCGAGCAGCGCGTCCAGATCGATGCCGCTGGAGGTGAGCCGATCGATCGCCTGCGCGACGGGGGAAAGGTCCGGAACCAGCGCCGGCTTCTTGCGCGCCTCGACCGCCGCCTGCGAGCCGGGCTCGACGGCGCGCGGCTCGGTGCGGGCCGCCTCCCAGATGCGCCGCTCGCGCACCGTGTCCCGGCGCAGCAGCTCCAGCTCGCGCGACAGGGCCCGGCCGTAGGCGCCGTAGCGCAAGGGCGCGATCTCGGCGGATCCCAGACGCATCGCCAGCAGCCCGTACAGACGCGACGCGACCGTGTGATACAGGAACTCCGGGTCTCCGAAGTGTTCCATCCAGAACAGATCGTCGTAGATCGAATGATAGACGCCGTACGGGCCCTCGAAAGTGAAGTCCAGGCTGGCGATGCCGGCATGATCGGCGAAGGCGGTGTAGTCGGAGCCCGACCCCAAAGGGTTCAGATGCAGCTCGAAGGTCGAGTCGTCACGCGGGCAGGCCGGCTCGTTCTTCGCCCATTCGCGCTGCTTGCGCGCCCGCCAGGCGTCCAGGAGCGTGCCGCCGTGGCGCGGCTCGTCGATGTCGCCGGCCACCTCGAGGACCAGGTCGCGCAGCGACGGGATCCCCGACACGTCGAGGTCGCCGCCGGTCACCGAGGAGTCGAGGTTGATGTAAGCGACGGCGTTCTGCTGCAGCGCCGGCACGCGGTCCTCGACCCACTCGGTCGAGCCGAGCAGGCCGTACTCCTCGCCGTCCCAGGAGGCCAGGAGAATGGTGCGCCGCGGCTTCCATCCGCTCTTGACGGCCGCCGCCAGCGCGCGCGCCGTCTCCAGGAATGAGGCGGTGCCCGAGTTCGGATCGACCGCGCCGTACGTCCAGGCGTCGCGATGGTTGCCGAGGACGACCAGACGGTCGGGCTCGGCCGTGCCCGGGATCGTCGCGATGACGTCGTACAACGGCCGGATGGCGTAGTCCATCTCGACCGCCATCTCGGCCTCCGCCGGTCCCGGACCGAGGTGGTACGCGAACGGCAGACCGCCCTGCCAGTCGTCCGGCACGCGGTCGCCCGCGAGCGCCCCGAGGATCTTCGCCGCCTCGCCGTACGACAGGGGCAGCGACGGGATCTTCGGGATGCCGGTCATCTGGTCACGCGCCACGCGCTTGGCGTTCCTGGTCGAGGCGTACCCCGGCGTCGAGGGATCGCCAGGGCCGGACGACAGGAACTGCACGGAGCCCCGCTGCAGCGCCGACGGCGGCCGCATCGGGCCGTCCGGATAGATGTCTCCCATCATGTAGCCGTCGTCGGCCGGGTCGCTGTAGATGATCACCGCCCGGGCGCCGCGCATCTGGGCTTCCTTCACTTTGAGACCGCGGAACACCTTGCCGTAACGCACGATGACGATGCGGCCCTCCACCGACAGTCCCAGCGACTCGAGCCTCTCGAAGTCCTCGTGCGTTCCGTAGTTGACGTAGACGACCTTGCCCGACGCCTTGCCCGAGGCGCCGTATCCGTGGAACCCGGGGAACGCGTCCTCGCTGTAGGACGACTTGTCGCGAAGGTACCCGGCCTCGCGCAGCGACAGAGGCGCCGCCTCCGGCTTCACGAGGCTCAGGCTGACCGACAGCGGATGGTTGAGCCAGATGTCGTATGGCACCAGCTCCGTCTTGAGACCGAACTCCACGAGACGGTCGCGCACGTACTCGGCCAGCTTCTTCCCTTGCGGCGTCCCCGCCACGTGCGGCTCCTCGGTCAGCGCGTGCAGCCAGGCGCGCTCGCGCTCCGGCGTGGGCACGGACAGCATCTCCCGCTCCGCCTTGCGCTCCGCCTCGAGGCCGCCGCCCAGGAAGCCGAGACGCGGTCCATGCGTCTCGCTCTCCGCCCCAGTGGCGCCGCCGGAGGGCGGCGCCGCCGGCGCCGGCGCGGCCGCCAGCAGCGCAAGCGCCGCCGCCAGCACGAGAAGGATATCGCTCGATCGGACAGGACCCGGGCGGATCGCCGCTGCTTCTCTCATCCGTTGCCTCCGATTCTTGTGCGTTGGAGCCAGGAGCCCGGGAGCGTAGCACGAAACGATGCGCTGGGCTTCAGCCGGAGATGGACAGCACCGCGGCGCCGCGGACCTCGCCTCGGCGCAGAGCCTCCAAGGCCTCGTTGGCCCGCTCCAGCGGATAGGATCGGATCTCCGTGCGCACGGGGATGCGCGGGGCCAGCGCCAGGAACTCTTCGCCGTCCCGGCGCGTCAGATTGGCGACCGAGCGCACCACCCGCTCGCCCCAGAGGAGCGCGTAGGGGAGCGCCGGGATGTCGCTCATGTGAATACCGGCGCAGACCACCGTTCCGCCCTTGGCCACGGCGCGCAGCGCGATCGGGACCAGCGCGCCGACGGGCGCGAAGATGATCGCGGCGTCCAGGGGCTCGGGTGGCGCCTGCGTGGAGTCACCCGCCCAGGTCGCGCCGTGGTCGCGCGCGAACCGCCCGCCCTGCTCGTCACCGGGGCGGGTGAACGCGAACACCCGCCGTCCCTGGTAGCGGGCCACCTGCGCCACGATGTGCGCCGCGGCCCCGAAACCGTACAGACCGAGACGTCGCGCGTCGCCGGCGGCGACGAGCGACCGGTAGCCGATCAGCCCCGCGCACAGCAGGGGAGCCGCCCGCGCGTCGTCGTACTCTTCGGGAAGACGAAAGCAGAATCGCTCGTCCGCCGCCGCGTACTCCGCGTAGCCGCCGTCGATCCGGTACCCGGTGAAGAGCGCGTCGTCGCACAGGTTCTCGCGCCGGCTCCGGCAGAACGGGCACGCCCCGCAGCTGCCGCCGAGCCACGGCACGCCGAGACGGTCGCCCTTCTCGAACCGCCCGGCGCCCGGCCCGAGCCCGACGACCCTTCCGACGATCTCGTGGCCGGGAATCAGGCGTGTCTTGGGATCCGGCAGATCGCCGTCGACCACGTGCAGGTCGGTGCGGCACACGGCACAGGCGCGCACCTGCAGAAGGACCTGGCGCGGTCCCGGCACGGGCGGCGCCAGGTCGAGCGCCCGCAGCGCGTCCCCGGGCCGCTCCAGAACCATCGCCCGCACGGAGGATCCTCCGGACTACTCGCTGTTCCCGCCCTGCACGTCGGAGAGAGGAAACTGCAGGCTGACGTGCTCGTGCAGCACCTTCCACCTTCCGGTCGACTTCTCGACGACGAGCGTAAGGGCGCCGTGCAGGTCCGAGCTCAGCCCTTCGGCCGCGAACTCGAAGGTCACCTGGGCGACCACCAGCGCGAAGCCGGGTCCCAGCGGAACGACGTCGATGCCGTCCGGACGCATCCGGTGCGACCCCTGCACGCCGGCGAGCGTGCCGATCTCGCGCCGGATCGCTTCCGGGCCGCGGGCCACGGCGCCCATGGTGACCGACAAGACCTCCGGTTTCCGGCTCATCAGGTCCATCACCACGGACGGGTCGGTGCCATTGTTCGCCTCGATGTAGGCGTGCGCGAACTGCTCCACCTCAGCGCGGATCGCGGCGGGAGAGTCGGCGGCGGCCCCGGCGGCGATGGCGGTGTCGAGGCTCAGGGCCAGAACGATCAGCCGCGTCGTGGAGCGCGTCATCGCTTCGGACCTCCGCTCGCGCCGGCGTCGAGCGCGGGCCGTTCAGAAGATCGGGCCCACGAGACCGCCTCGGCATAGTCCCTGAAAACCCGGACCTGCGTGGAGGGGTGCTCGCGGAGCACCTCGAACATGCGACCCAGACCGAAATCGGCGTCGCTGGAGGTCACGAACGCGACCCTGGAGGGGGGGCTCTGCGGCTGGTTCTCGAGAATGAACTGCGCCATCTCGCGGACCTCCGCGCCCGTCACGTCCAGGCGGGCCGACCGGAAATCCCAGACGATCGGCCTGCCGCCCCATTCCGGATTCTCCCAGAAGGCCGCGGCGCCTTTCTTGGCGTCGGCGAGCGCCAGGGCGCCGGTGCATGTGGCGATGACGATGCCGGTCTCAGGCTCAACCCGCAACGAAAATGGCATGGGATCCCTCCGTTCGCAGGAGTCTCGGAAGCAGCTCACGACCAGGAAGGATAGCGCAGTCGGGGGACGGCGGGAACCGGGTCACGAAGCGGCGTGACCGGACTCCGTGTGGTCGAACCTGCCGGTCGCCAGGAACGTCCCGGTCTCGGCGATGACCTCGCGACTCCTCATGATGAACGAGTGGGTGCGCGGCACCACGAGGAAGTCGGTCATGCCGGCGACCCGCGCCCGCTCCACCGAGACCATCCCGTCGTCCGGGCCGGGGACGATCCAGGAGAAGAGCGGGTTGAGGCTGCGGTTGCCGGCGATGACGCCCAGCTCGAAGTGTGCAGGGCCGAGGCGCGCCGGCAGGCTGTCGGGGCCGGTGCCCAGGCCGGTCCGCACCGGCCCGGCGATCGTCCGGGCCAGAGGGATCCGGCGCAGGACGTCGGCCAGCTCGCTGCCACCGTTGGGTGGAGCGAGCATGACGACGCGCCCCAGGTTGGGGAGCGGCCTCGTCTCGAGGTAATACCGCAGCGCGATGCCGCCGGACGAATGGGTGACGAAGTCGATGCGCGCACCGCTCGCCCGGCAGACGGCGAGGCGCTCGTCCAGAATCTTCGCGATCGCGTCGATCGGCGTCCGCCCGGTCGGGTAGTCGACGTTGAGCACGCGGTAGCCACGGCTCTCGAGGGCCGATTGCAGGCGTCGCAACGATCGCGGCGTCCGGCTCAGGCCGTGCAGCAGCACGATCGTCTCCGGCGCGGCCGACGATCGATCCTCAGCGCGCGTGGTGCGGGCGGCGCCGGTCAGGATCAGCGCGGCCACGAGGCAGGAGAGCAGGCCGCGGCCGAGGGGGCGTCGCCGGAACCAGCCGGTCACGCTGAAGCGCGGGCGGGAGGCGGGAAGGACCTCGTGGCGGACGGTGTCGCTCCGGAACAGGGCGAGCGTGCCGGCCCTCGGCGGAATGTCGACGGGGCTCTGAGGAAGATGCAGCCTGAGATGGCCGCCGTCGCCGGCGGCCCATCCGGCGTTGAGGTAGAGGCTGCACGAGACGGCCCGCTCGTCCGACGATTCGAAGCGATCGAGGTGCGCCGCGTACCGGGCGCCGGGAGGGTAGAGCGCGTAATGGCCCTCGAACGACTGCAGGCCCAGGTACAGCTCGCGGTTCAGCTCGAGACGGAGCCGCTCGATCGAGGGCCAGAAGCGCTCCTGCGCCGGCGTCGCCCCTTCCGGGTCGAGCCAGACGATTCGATCGCCCCTGATCTCGTGTCGGACGCCGCAGGCCGCGGCCCGTCCCACTCCGCCGGGGCGGAATCGCCCATCCGTCTGCCATCCCTCGGCCTCCCGCCGCAGGGCGGCGATCGCGTCGGCGGGAAGGAAGTCGGGCAGGACCGTCCAGCCGTGCGAGGCGAGATCGGCGACAGGACCCGCGCCGCCGCTCATCGCAGGATCTCCTCGAGCCGGTCGCGGTCGATGTTGCCGCCGCTCAGCACGCAGACGACGGTGGACCCGCGCGGCAGACCGGTGGTCCCCGAGAGAAGACCGGCGACCGACGCGGCCGCCGCCGGCTCGGCGAGGACCTTGCAGCGCTCGAGGATCAGCCCGACCGCCTCCGCGATCGGCCGGTCGGCCACGGTGATCAGGGCGTCGACGCGCGCCTTGACGTGCGCGTACGTCACCCGTCCGGCGAACGGCGCCGCCAGGCCGTCCGCGATGGTGTCGACGCGCTCGAGGCGGACCGGCTCGCCGCGCTCGAGGCTGCGGCTCATGGCCGCGGCTCCCTCCGGCTCGACGCCGACGATCCGCGCCGACGGCTTCTTCGCCTTGAGGACCGTCGCGATCCCCGACAGCAGCCCGCCGCCGCCGCAGCCGACGACGACCCCGTCCACCTCCGGCACGTCCTCGAGGATCTCGAGGCCGAGAGTGCCCTGTCCCGCAATGATCCGCGGGTCGTCGAACGGATGGACCAGGGTCAGATCGCGCTCCTTCTGGATGGCGAGGCAGGCCGACAGCAGGTCGCCCTCGGTCAGGATCACCTCGCCGCCGTAGCCGCGCGCGGCCTCGACCTTGCTGCGGACGCTGGCGGCGGGCATCACGACCGTCGCCCGGATGCCCTCGACGGCCGCCGCCCACGCCAGGGCCTGGGCATGATTGCCGGCCGACAGGGTGACCACGCCCTTGCGCTTCTCGCCAGGCGTCAGGTGGTGCAGCGTGTTCAGGACGCCGCGCGGCTTGAACGAGCCGGTCTTCTGGAACGACTCCAGCTTCAGGAAGAGACGGACGCCGGCCTGCCGGCCGAGGAAGGTCGATCCGACCACGGGCGTGCGGTGCAGACGTCCGGCGATCACCTGGCGGGCCGCGACCACGTCCTCCAGGCCGACCAGCCCTTCCTCGAGACGCATCAGGACGCTCCCGCCCGCCCCGCGCGCGCGCTCACTCGGCGGTCGTCGGGTCGATCACCGTCCGGATGCGGGAGATGCGGTTGGCGGGAAAGCCGCCCTGCTGGGCGTGCTTGCGCACCGCGTCCTCGTTCGGCGCCATGTAGACGCAGTAGACCTTGTCGTCCGTCACGTAGCTGTGCATCCACTGGATCTGCGGCCCCATCTCCCGCAGGACGCCGCACGATTTCTGCGAGATCGCCTGCAGCTCCTTGGGCGAGAGCTTGCCCGCTCCCGGGATCTCCCTCTCGATCACGTACTTCGGCATCTTCGGCCTCCCTCCCTCGCTCAGTCTCCTGCCTGGTATTTGAACGACACCTTCACCTTGGCGCGGTAGGCGCGCACCTTGCCCTTCTCGAGCTGCATGTCCAGATTGGTGATCTCGGCGATCCGGAGATCTCTCAGGCTGCGCGAGGCCGTGGAGACGGCCGCGGCGGCCGCCTTCTCCCAGGACTCGCTGCTGGTGCCGACGAGCTCGATGACCTTGTAGACGCTTTCCGCCATGTTGCTCTCCTTTCTCGTCTGCCGAAGAAGGGTACCACCACAGGTCTATTTCACGAAGGTGCCCTGACGGAGATCCCGGAGCGCCTGCTCGATCTCCTCGCGTGTGTTCATCACGAACGGCCCGTAGCGCGCGATCGGCTCGCGCAGAGGCTTGCCGGACACCAGCAGGAAACGAGCCGGGCCGCCGTTCGCCGCCACCTCGACGGCGTCGCCCTCGCCCAGGACCACCAGCCGCGGATGCGCGACCACCGTCCCGTCCCGCGCGCCGCCGGCGCCGATGCGCGCCTTCCCCTCGAAGACGTAGACGAAGGCGGCGTGCCCGCGGGGGATCGGCTGGGTGAACGCGGCGCGCGCCGGGATGGTCACGTCGAGGTAGAGCGGGTCGGCCGCGATCCCGGACACGGCGCCGCCCACGTCGCCGACCCGACCCGCGATCACCCGCACCCGCGCGCCGCCGCCGGTCGTGATCACCGGGATGCTCGCGGAGCGCACGTCGCGATAGCGGGGCGCGGTCATCTTCAGCTTCGCGGGGAGATTGACCCAGAGCTGGAAGCCGGCGACCCCCTCGGGCCGCACCTGCGGCATCTCTTCGTGCATGATGCCGCCCCCCGCGGTCATCCACTGCAGGTCGCCCGCCCCGATGCTGCCGGAATTCCCCAGGGTGTCCTTGTGGCGCACCTCGCCCGTCAGGACGTACGTGACCGTCTCGATGCCGCGATGCGGGTGCAGGGGGAACCCCGCCTGGTAGTCGTCGGCGTTCTTCGATGCGAAGTGGTCGAGCAGCAGGAACGGATCGAGGGAGTCCAGCTCGCGCGTGCCGATGCTTCTCTTCACTCGGACGCCCGCCCCCTCCATGACCTCCTGGGGCTCGACGATCGTTTCGATCCGTCTCGGTACCGCTTTCATGAGGCACCCGCCCTTTCCGCCAGATAGTGCTGCCACATCATCCGGGCCGCCACCGAACGCAGCGGCCGCCAGGACTCGGCGATCGTCGCCACCCGCTCGATCGAGGGGCGCTTGCGCAGCCGCTTCACGCTGGTCACCGCCTGCATCAGGGCGATGTCGCCCGACGGCCAGACGTCCGGGCGCCGGAGCGCCATCAGGAGATAGATGTCGGCGGTCCACGGGCCGACGCCCTTGAGCCGCGTCAGGGCGGAGACGACCTCCGCGTCGTCCAGCGTCGCCATGGCGCGCAGGTCGATCCCGCCGTCCCGCACCGCCTCGGCGACATGCAGACAGTACGCCGTCTTCTGCCGGGTCACGCCCATCGCCCGCAGGCGCGCGGCTCCGACCTCGAGAAATCGCCCCGGCGTGAACGGCGCGACGCCGCGCCTCAGCCGGACGTCGATCGCCCGGGCCGACGCCAGGGAGACCTGCTGCTCGAGGATGATCCGCACGAGCGTCCGGAACCCGGGCCGGCGCGCCCAGAGCGGGGGCGGGCCGTGCTTCCTGAGGACGCGACGGAGGTCCCGATCGCGCGCCGCCAGGCGCTCGGCCGCCTCCCGGAGACCGTTCGCCGTCACCCGCGGCCCCACTCCCGGCGGCCTCATTCCTCGGGCGGCCGTTTGCGCCCTCCCTGCTGGACCGCGAGCCCGACCAGCAGCAGCACCGTGCCGCCGGTCACGCCCGTGATGCTCGTCATCCGCACCGAGCGCAGACGCGCGGCGTCCGACGCGAGCGCCGGCGCCGGCCGGCCGTCGCTCATCCCCAGGACATAGGCGTTGGCGCACGCGGCCGCGAGCCCCGCGATGATCAGCACCGGTCCGGCGAGGCCCGAGAGCCGCCTGCCCCCCATCGCGTCGCCCCCTCAGCCCCGGCGGTCGATCGACAGCCGATCGCCCTGGCGCGCGAAGCCGTGCGTCATCACGAAGACGGTCCCGGCGGCGTAGACCAGGAGCGCACCGGGGAATTCTCCCCGCAGGCCGTGCGCCGTCACGGCGATCGCGAAAGTCACCAGGAGGACGGC
This sequence comes from uncultured Acidobacteriota bacterium, assembly GCA_964384905.1. Classification (GTDB taxonomy): domain Bacteria; phylum Acidobacteriota; class Polarisedimenticolia; order Gp22-AA2; family Gp22-AA2; genus Gp22-AA3. Next base: position 3,399 of record CAYLND010000083.1, on the reverse strand, counting down.
GCCGCCCACACGCACGGCGGGCCGCCAGAGGAAGAGCAGCGCCCCGAGCGTCTCCAGGCTGGCGAGCGCCAGCACGTGCCGGTCGGGCCCGACGGCCGACTCCCACCCCGAGGCGGCGAGCGCCGCCCGCAGGCTCTGGACGAACACGACGACGCCGAACGTGATGTAGAGCGTCATGAAGGCGCGGCGGAGATTCCTGTCGGACATCGGCTCACCCCTCCGGCACGAGCTCGCCTTCCGGCCCCGACCGGGGGGCGCGGAGGGCGTGGAGACCGTACAGCATATAGCCCGCCGTCATGATCAGAAAGACCGGCCACGACATCGGGATCGTCACCCTCGCCAGACCGAACACGGTCTGGAGGACGATCGGCGGCGTGATCGCCAGGACGGCGACGCTGGACAGGGCGCCGAACCCTGGATTCATCTTCAGACGCTTCGACTCGGCCGCGCCGAAGCCCGCCAGCAACAGGACCTCCACGAACCGGTAGACGAAGGCGCCGGCGACGGCCGACAGGTAGAAGAACGGCGACACGATGTACGTGGATTGGTGCAGCCACAGCCGCGCCACATCGCGGTCGACGTGAAAGTACTCGACGCCGGACAGCCTGAGAATCCTGGTCTCCTGCGGGCTCTTCCGAATCACGATCTGATCCTTGCCGAGGAACACCAGGGCGCCCGTCCCGTCGAGAGAGGTGACCTGACCGGTCGTGTCGATAATGACCATCACCTTCTTGGAGTCGGGGTCGGTGATGTAGACCGGCTGGCTGGCGTCGACGGTCACGGTCCCCTGCGTGATCGTGATCGGTGGGATCTGATCCACCAGCGGCCCGCTCTTCTTGTCCACGATCGTCGCCCATCCGCGGTGGATCTGGACGGCCGAGGGAATCCAGCAGATCGCCAGAAGCGCGAGAAGATAGGCGAACGATTTTGCCCGCCAGTGCGCGGCGACGTCGCGATAGAGATCCCAGGAATAGAAGGCCAGGAAGGGGGTCTTCAGAGCCGCGTAGCGTGCCATGCACTCCCTGTCGCGATGCGTGGCCCGACTATATCACGGGGGTGCCGAGCCTGCCGCGTTCCACCACGCCCGCGAGAGGCTGTCCCGCGGGAGGACGTGACTCCGGGTCCTGAGTCACCGCGGCTGATACGCTTTGCCGGGAGTGCCCCCGATCGCCAGCAGCGTGACCCCCTGGCTCCCCGGGACGATCCTGCGCTTCTGCCCGGCGCCGACGCGCGCGAGCGTGCCGGGAGACAGCTCCCACGACTCCCCGCCGGCGCGCAGCGTGGCGTTCCCGCGCAGCACGACGTAGACCTCCTCCTGGCCGTCCTTGGCGTGGTCGTGGTCGGGGTAATCGGTCCAGCCCGGGGGCAGATTCAGGATGTTCATGCCCCACGCCGTCACGCCCAGCCCCTTCCCGGCGTACTGGAAGCGGCCTTCCGGGACGCCCTGGCCGCGGTAGCAATCGAGCTCTTCGAATCGTTTCACGGTGACGTCGACCATGGGTCTCCTCAGGTGTGGCGGCGCTGTCAGCCTTCCAGCATCGCCTGGATGTCGCGGCCGGCGGCGGCCTCCTCGGCGAAGGAGAAAGTCCCGAGCTCCCGCATCTCCCGCGCGGCGCGCAGGAACGCCCCCAGGGCGACCCGGGTGAGCGCGCTGCCGACGCTGATCCGCCGGACCCCGATGCGTCCCAGGGCCGCGACGCTCAGCCGGACTCCGGGCTGACCCATGAGGACGTTGACGGGGCGATCGACGGAGCGCACGACCGAGGCGATATCCGACTCGCTCGCGAGACCGGGGGCGTAGAGCACGTCGGCCCCCGCCTCCTGGTAGGCCTGCAGCCGCCGGATCGCGTCCTTCAGATCCGGTCTCCCGGCGATGAAGTTCTCCGCCCGCGCCGTCAGCGTGAAGGGAAAGGCGAGCGAGCGCGACGCCTCGGCCGCGGCCCGCACCCGCTCCACGGCCGCGTCGATCCCGTAGAGCGGCTCGCCCGGGCTCTGCGTGGAGTCTTCGATCGACCCGCCGACCAGACCGGCGCGGCCGGCCAGCCGGATCGTCTCGGCGACCGTTTCGGGCTCGTCTCCGAAGCCGTTCTCGAGATCGGCGCTGACCGGTAGATCGGTCGCCGATACGATGGCGGCCGCGTGCGCCATCATCCGATCCCGCCCGACCGTTCGGTCCCGCTGCCCGATCGAGAAAGCGAAGCCGGCGCTCGTGGTCGCCAGGGCCTCGAACCCCAGACGGGTGAGGAGGCGGGCCGTCCCCGCGTCCCAGGGATTAGGCATGACGAACGCGCGGGTGACTCCGTGCAGCTCCCGGAACGCCCGAGCCTTCTCAGTCTGGGTTCTCATCGATGCCTCCGATCGCTGCCACCGTCGATCGGGCAGGTGTCGCTGCGGAAGGATCGTCAGGACCGGCTGGCGCTCAGGGGTCGAAGCTCCAGTTCATGACGATCGTCTGGGTCTCGGCGCCCTGGGTGTTGGCGAGCGGCTCGAACTCGGCGCCGCGCAGCCAGTCGAGGACGAGCTTGTCGACGTTCGGACAGGACGACTTGACCATCCGCGCCGCCGCCACCTTGCCGCTCGGCAGGACATCGGCGGCCGCCTGGATCGCGCACCCTTTCGGAAGGGGGTTCGGCCATTTGGGTCGATCCTTGTTCAGGAGCCGCCGGTAGTTGGCTCCGGGCCCGAGCTGGTCCGGGCGGGAGGCCGTCTGGCCGGCGGCCCCTTGCGTGTCGGGAGGCTTCGAGGCGGATGCCGTCCCGGGCGCCGCGCCGCCTCCCGGGCGACCACAGCCGGCCAGGAGCGCCCCCGCCAATGCGACCGATCCCATCCAGCGCCGTCCCATGCTTCACCCTCTTCGTCCGCGCCGATCCGAGGCCCCGACGGTCCGACGGACTTCGACGAGCATTATAGGACGGGAGAGTCCGCTCAGGTGGTGTACCCGGCGTTGATGTCGACGTACCGGCGCGTGAGATCGCAGGTCCACAGGACCGCCCGGCCGGGACCCGAGGCCAGGTCGAGCCGGACGCTGACCCGTCGCGCCATGAACAGAGGACGGAGGTCGTGTCCGTTGACGACGCCGTGGCCGCCGCGGACGACAGGGACGCCGCCGATGCGCAGGCTGACCCGGCCGGGAGCGAACGCGACGCCGGCGGCGCCGGCGGCGGACAGGATGCGGCCCCAGTTGGGATCTCCGCCTCCGAGCGCGGTCTTCACGAGGGGCGAGTTGGCGATCGATCGGGCGACGCGGTCGGCGGCCACCCCGCTGGGAGCGCCGCGCACCTCGATCTCCATGACCCGGCGGGCGCCTTCGCCGTCCGTGACGATGTCCAGGGCGAGGGCCCGGCAGACGGCGCGCAAGGCGCGGACGAACGGCGCCTCGCGGCGGCCGGCCTGCAGGAG
>CAYLND010000082.1:0-16335 GCA_964384905.1 uncultured Acidobacteriota bacterium | reverse complement strand
CCGGACAGGTGCGCGACGCCATCGCGTCGTACAGCCGGGCGCGCGACCTGTCGCCGCGCACCTACGAGATCCGCATCCTGCTGGCCGACACGCTGCGGCGCGTCGGTGAGGCCGGGCGCGCTCTTCCGGAGTACGAGGCGGCGGCCGCGATTGATCCGGCACGCCACGAGGCGTACACGGGGAAGGCCCTCCTCCTGAGAGCCGCCTACGACTATGACGGCGCCGGCCAGGTGCTGCAGGACGCGCTCGCCCGCGTGACGCCGGCCTCCCGGCCCGACCTCCTGCTCGTCCTGGCCGAGACGCGGCGCCGCCAGCGGCGTCCGGACGAGGCGGCGCGACTGTTCCGCGACCTCCTCGAGACGCGGCCCAAGGAGGCGCAGGCGCACGGCGGTCTGGCGCGCGTCGCGGAGGATCGCGGCGATCTCGCGGGCGCGCTGGCGGAATGGAATCGCTACCTCGAGGTGAAGCCGGACGACGAGGCGGTCCAGCTGCGGCGCCAGGAGCTGCGCGAGCTGAGGGCCTCGATCGAGGCGTTGCGCCAGACCGCCGGGCGTCGGGCCGCCCCCGCCGTCCTCGACGAGCTCGGACGACTGCAGAGCGTCGCCGGCGACGCCGCCGGAGCCGCGGAGTCGTTCCACCGCGCGCTGCGCGTCGCACCGGACGACGCGTCGGCTCGGCGCGGCCTCGCCCTGGCGGCCGTGGACGCGGGCGGGGACGGGGCGGAGCGCGCGGCGCGGGAGCTCCGGCGTCTTCTGAAGACTGCGCCCGGCGATGCGGTGGCCCTGTACCACCTGGCCGCCCTCGCCTTCGCGGCGGGCGACAGCGAGGCGGAAGCGGGTGCCTGGGAGGCGCTGATTGCGGCGCACCCCGACGATCTGCTGGCTCTTCACGGCTATCTGGACTGTCTCGAGAGACGGGGCGGCGAGGCCCTGGGAACCGCCGCGGGAGCGCCGCCGGGTGGCGACGGGTCGGAGCCGTCCTCCCTCCTGCGACGACGGGCGCTTCTGCTGGCGGCTGCGGGCCGCCGGGACGAATCCGCGGAGACGCTGTACCGGTTGCTGCGGCGCGATCCGACCGACCCGTGGAGCCTGCAGATCGCGGGCGAGATTCTCTATCTCGACCCCCCTCTTCTCAAGGCCCTGGATGCGAAGCTCCAGACGGAACGGGCGGCCGCATCGTCCGCGGAGGGAGCGACCGGCGCCCGGCGCGTGCTCCAGGCCCGCTTCCTGTGGTGGTCGGGGCGCGGCGAGGAGGCCCTGATCGCCTTCCGTCAGGCGGTCGCAGCCGACCCGGGCTCCGCGATGGCGCGCTCCGCTCTCGGCGAGGCGTACCAGAGGATCGCCCACGACCCGGCCCTCGCGCTCGTCGAGCTGACCCACGCCGTCGAGCTCGATCCGTCACGGCTCGCGTCCCACGTGGACCTGGCGCTCGCGCTGCTGCACGCCGGGAAGCCGAAGCAGGCGGAAGCCGCAGCGCGGCGCGGTCTGGCCGCGTCGCCGGGAGCGGCGCCGCTGCTGTCCGTCCTCGGCGCCGCCCTGGCGGATCAGGCAGAGTTCGAGGCGGCCGTCCAGGCCTACGGATCGGCGCTCGCCTCCGACCCCGCCGACAACTTCGGGCTGGCGCGCGCCCAGCTGCCGCGCGCGCTGGCGGCGCTCGGCCGCAACGTGGAGGCGCGGCGCGCGCTCCGGGGATTGATCCCGCCGATGCCCGATCTGCTGTACGGCGAGGCGTGGGCGTTCGCCCGCGACGCCTACTTGAACGGCGCGCACGACGGGCAGGACTGGCTGGCGTGGCGTGCCAGGTTTCGCGGCGCGCTCCGGACGGAGCAGGACGCCTATCGCGCCATCACGACGATGCTGGCGTCGCTCGGCGATCCGTACACGCGCCTGCGCGACCCGGAGGAGAGCGCGGCCCTGTTCCTCGCCCGGCGCGGGGAGTCGGTCGGGACGGACGCGCTCGGGCGAGCCACGACCCAGAGCAAGACCGTCGTGACAGGCGACCTTCCGGGAGGTCGCGGCTACATCCGCCTGAGCAACTTCACCGATCCGAACGTGGTCGCCGAGGTGCGCGAGGCGCTGCGGAGCATGGCCTCGAAGGAGGGGATCGTCCTCGACCTGCGCGGCAACAGCGGCGGCCTGGCGCGCTCCGCCGACGCGATCGGTGATCTTCTCGTCGGACCGGGCAAAGAGACCGGCGTGGACGTGGAGGCGTCGGGCGAGGTGCCCCAGATCACGGGGGGGGACGGCGCCGTCACCGACAGCCCGCTGGTCGTGCTGGTGGACGGCCAGACCGGCAGCGCGGCGGAGCGTCTGGCGCGCGGACTGCAGAGCACCGGCCGGGCGACCCTGTCGGGCGACCCGACGTACGGCAAGGGGAAGGCGCAGGTGTCGCGCGTCCTGCCCGGCGGGACGACCGTCCTGGTCTCGACCAGCGAGATGCTCGGGCCGGACGGCCGCCCGTTGCAGGGGCGCGGGCTGCAGCCCTTCGTGAAAGTCAGGACGCCGTAGGCGCGCGGGGGCGCATGCTAAGATACGCCGCCGATGAGCGAGCCGACGCCGCCCTCCGCCGCGCCCCGGGTCTCTGGAGTCGAGACGGCGGCACGCGACCGCGGTCGCGCCGCGGCGGCTCTCGCGAGCATCGCGCCGGCGGCGCCGGCCGGCGGTCTCGGCGGTTTCTGGGCCAACGCCTGGCCGTTCCCGTCCGTCGTCTTTTCCGCGTTCCTGATCGCCTGGGGCGCGGAATGCGCCCAGTTCCTGGTGTCGCAGGGCCTGGCGCTGGCGATCCTCGCCTGGCTGCAGGCGCTTCCCGAGTTCGCCGTCGAAGCGGTCATCGCCTGGTCGCGCCAGGTCCCCTACATGACCGCCAACTTCACAGGTTCCCTGCGACTGCTCGTCGGTCTCGGGTGGCCTCTGATCTTCGCGGTGGCGGCGGCGTCGTCCTGGATGCGGGAGCGCAGAGTCCTGAAGCGCATCCATCTGGAGGACGAGCAGTGCATCGAGATCGTGGCGCTGGGCCTGCCGATCGCTTATTTCCTGGTGATCTACGCGAAGGGAACGCTGGCGCTCTGGGATGCCGCCGTGCTCGTCGCGATCTATGCGACCTACCTGTGGGTCCTGCAGAGAATGCCGCCCCGTGACGCCGAGCACGTCGAGGACATCGAGGCGGTGCCGCGTGCTGTGATGCGTCTCGGCCCCCGCCCGCGCGTCGCCGTCATCGTCGCGCTGTTCGTCGTCGGCGGGGGCATCCTGTACGTCGCCGCCGAGCCGTTCCTGCACAGCATGCTGCGGTTCGCCGCGTATCTCGGCGTGTCGCAGTACCTCTTCATCCAGTGGGTGGCGCCGTTCCTGTCGGAGTTTCCCGAAGGGCTCAGCATGACCTACTGGGCGCGCACCCCGAGGAAGGCGCCGATGGCGCTGATGAACCTGGTGTCCGCCAACATCAACCAATGGACCATGCTCGCGGCGATGATCCCGATCGTGTACAGTTTCAGCATGGGAGCGCCGAGCCAGGTTCCGTTCGACGATCTCCAGAGGCGGGAGATCCTGCTCACGATCGCGCAGTCGATGCTGGGGATGCTCCTCCTGGCCAACATGTCGTTCCACGTTTTCGAGGCGGGCGGCATCTTCGCCCTGTGGGCGGTGCAGTTCGTGCGCCCTCATCTGCATACCGAGGTGACGATCGTCTATTTTTCCTGGGTCGTCTACGAGTTGTTCATGACCCTGGTCGTCCGCCACCGGCTCGCGGCCCTGAGCGCCTTCGCCCGCGTCTGGCGGGCGCAGGGCGCGCGGGGACGCGGGTTGCCCGCTCCCAACCGCTAGCGGTCCTGGACTCTCCGTGACACGCGGTCGATGGACGGCGCTCTTCGTGACGGTCGTCGCCGTGACGGCCGGCGCCGTCGCGGGACTGCCGCGGGCCAAGCGGTGGGGCGAGGAGGCGCTGCGCCGCTCCCTCGAGAAGCGTCTCGCGGCGATCGTCGGCGGATCCGCGAGCATCGGCCGCGTGCGCGCCGAGTTCTATCCCACCACGCTGCACCTCGAGTCGATCGAGGTCCTCCGGCACGGGAACCGGGGCTCGGAGGCGGGCGCCACGATCGACGAGGTGTCGCTGCGCGCCGGACTGCTCACCTTCCTGCACGCGAACCGCGGTCCGTTCACGGTGCGCGTCAAGCGCCCCCACCTTCGAGTCCATTTTGCGGAGGGCCGTCCCTTCGCCGGCGGGTCGGAAACGTCGGTGGACCCGACGGCTCTCGCGATGATCCCCGCCGGCTCGACCCTGGAGGTCCGCGACGGCATGGTCGAGGTCGATCGGGAAGGGGGTCCAAGCGCCCGGATCGAAGGCCTCCTCTTCGAGGCCGGCCCGCAGCCGATCGGAGGGCTGGCCGGTCATGCCGAGTTCTCGTCGGCCGCCTACCACGGTCCCGGAGGCGACTGGACGGGGCTGAGCGGGGCCGCGGATTTCCAGGCGCGGTCCGGAGAGATCCGTCTGTCCTCTCTGTCGATCCACTCCGAAGGGATCGGGCTTTCCGGCCGCGTCACTCTCCTCACCGGCGGGCCGCTCTCCGTCGAGGGGGCGCTCGACGCGGGGATCGAGATCGACAAGCTGGCCCGTTTCTTCCCGGAAGGGGCCTCTCCCGCCGGTCATCTCAAGGTCGCCCTGACCGGCGGTGTCCGGGACGGCAAACCGCAGGCACGCGGCGACCTCGAGGTCACCGACCTCACCCTCTGGGGCTTGACGGTCGGCACGCTGCGCAGCGATCTGATCGTCGATGACGCGGTGCACCTGAAGGGGATCCGGGCCCATCTCCTCGGCGGCGAGGCCACCGGGTCGAGCGACATCGCTCCCCTCAAGGATCGCATCCAGGCGGCCGGCGACCTGAGGCTGGACGGCATCGACGCCGCCCAGATCCTGGAGTATGCGGGCTGGGGCGGGCCGCCGCTCACCGGCACCATTCATTACAGCGGGCAGCACACCATCGACAGCAACGGTCTGGAGAGTCTGCGTGGCTCGGGCGTCATCGACGCCGTGGGTCACGTCCGCTCGGCGCGCGGGGAGGACCTCCCTCTCGAGGTGACCACCGACCTGTCCTCGGAGGGGGAGACGCTCCGGTTGGTGAACGGCTCGTTGCGCGCCGGCTCGACGCGCGCCGGCTTCTCGGGAACGGTGACGCGCGGCGAGGGAATTCGTCTCAAGCTGAGCGGCGGCACCGGCAACCTTTCGGAGATCCTGCCGCTGTTCGCGCCGTCCAGGAAGAAGCCCGCCGCGGGCAAGGGGGAGGGTCCCGCGGGCTCGCCGCAGAAGCCCCCGCGCCCGCGGGCGCGCCCACCGGGCGCCGGCGATCGCTCCACCCGCCCCGCCTCGTTCCGGATCTCCTCCCCGGCCTCGTCGATCCTGCTGGCCACCTGGCCACCGCGCGGGGCGTCGCGCGTCGCGGCGGCGGACCGTGCCGCCACGCGGCCGGCCCTCTCTCCCGACTCCGAGGCGGAGGCTCCCCTGGAGAGGATCCTCGACGCCCTGGGGGGACGCTGGGAGTGGGACGGGGATCTCGGTTACGACAAGGGAGGTCTGGCGTTCACGGGCACGTTGCGGGGCGTCGATCTGACCTATCACGGGGCGCCGATCGGCTCGGTGCAGGCCGGGATCGTCTACCGCAGTGACGTCCTGGCGATCGAGCACGCGGCGCTGCGCCTGGAGCCGGACGCGACCATCGATCTCGAAGGGCGGATCGATTTCCGCGGAGAGGGCTCGGTCTCCCTCGCCGCCGACGCCACGCGCTTTCCCCTCGGGCCGATCCTGGACCTGATCGGGGCTGCGGCACCGGTCGAGGGGCGGCTGAGCGGACGGATCGATCTGGGCGGGCGGCCCGGGGCGCTGACCGGTCGCGCCCGGGTGGAGGGCGCGCCGGTCGCGATCGCCGGGGTCGCGTTCGACAGCGTGCGTGGCGATCTCGTCTTCACGCCCGAACTCCTCGAGATGCGCCCGCTGCTGCTCACCCAGGGTGCCGGGCGGCTGCAGGTCGATGGGCGGATCCCATACCGGGACGCCGGCTGGCTGCCGCAGAAGGGCGAAGAGCCGCCGCATCTGATCCTCGCCGGCACCGATCTCCAGGTGTCGGCCTGGACGAAGACGCTCGGCGGTCTCGCCCTCGATGGGAAGGCGACCCTGGAGGGGCGGGTGAGCGGGGCCCTGTCCGCTCCCGAGGGAACGATCACCGTGCGCGCCGAGGGCGCCACGGCGCGCGGGCTCGCGATCGGCGACGTCGGCGTCCGCGTCGATCTGTCGCGCGACACCGCCACGGTCGACCTGCAGGCCCCTGGACGCGGGCTGACGCTCGGCGGCACGATCGGCCTCGGCCCCGGGAAGCCGGTCGATCTCCGCGCGACGCTGAGCGCGACGGACGTGCGCGGCGAGGATCTCTGGCGCGGACTGTCGCAGGAGATCCGCGTGTCCCTCGGAGGGGAGATCCGGCTGCGCGGCCCGCTCGGATCCCCCGAGGCTCTCGAGGGTCGTGCGATGCTGGACCACGTCCGGGCGAATCTGTCAGGCGTCGTCCTGGACGCCCAGGGTCCCGTCGAGGCGACCCTCTCAGGCGGCGCCCTGAAGGTGGCGCCGCTCGTCCTGACGGGCGAGGGCACGCGCATCGAGCTGCGCGGAGCCCTGGACCCGGGCGCCGCGGGGAGCATCGACGTCTCCGCCGGCGGCACGTTCGATCTGAGGCTGCTGCCCCTGTTCGTGAAGAACCTGCAGGCGTCGGGACAGGGGAAGGTCTCCCTCACGATCGGCGGTCCGCTGGCCGCCCCCGTGTTCCAGGGACGCGTGCAGGTCGAGGCGCAGGCGATGCGCCACCCCGACCTGCCGTTCCCGATCGACACGCTGCGCTGCTCCGCCGTGTTCGAGGAGAGCCGGCTGCGTGTCGACTCGTTCGATTTCCTGGCGGGCGGAGGGCCCGTGACCGGGACCGGCACGATCGAGCTGGGGGATCGGGAGCGCTCGGAGTCGCCGTTCACGATCGGACGGGCCACGATCCGTCTCCACGGGAGCAACGTCAAGACGGAATTCCCCGCGGGCTTCCGCTCGACCGCCGACATGGATCTCGTCCTGCGGGCGGAGGACGGCGCGACCTCGCTGTCAGGCGAGGTGGACCTGGTCCGGGGCGTCTACAGCAAGGACTTCAAGTTCGACGCGGTGCTCGGCGGCACGCGGGCGAGCGAGGTGTTCGCCTCGCCGGCCACCGGCGTCTTCCCGGGGATCGCTCTCGACCTGGTGATCCGCGCCACGCAGGACGTCTGGCTGCGCAACGACTTCGGGACGCTCGAGGGTCAGGGCGAGCTGCGCATCCGGGGAACGACCGATCACCCTTCGCTCGCCGGCCGGATCAGCGCGGTGGAGGGCGGCACGATCCGGTTCCGCCGGGTGCCCTACCGCATCCTGACCGGGACGGTCGACTTCGCCGACCCGCAGGAGGTCAATCCGATCTTCGACCTGCAGGCGGACACGCAGGTCTCCGAGTACCAGGTGACGCTCCAGGCGGAGGGGACGCTCGACGATTTTCACTACGAGCTGTCGAGCAACCCACCTCTGCCGGAGCAGGACATCGTGGCGCTCCTCCTCACCGGCCGGACGCTCGGGCCGATCAACAGCGAAGGCGGGACCCTCGCCGAGGAGACGATCTCCTCGGTCACCGGCCAGTTCACGGGCGAGCTGACGGGAAGGTTCTCCGGTCGGACGGGCATCGACGTCCTGACCATCGACCCGCTGCAGGTGAACGCCAAGGGCGATCCGACCACCCGGATCACCGTCGGAAAGCAGGTGACGCGGGACCTGTTCGTCGCTTATTCGAGCGACGTGGGCTCGACCCAGGGCTCGGTCTATCAGCTCGACTACGCGCTCGACCGCGACTTCCATTTCACCAGCATCCGTGACCAGGACGGGTCGGTGGGAGGGGATTTCAAGTACATCCTGAGAGGGAGGCCGCCCGCATCGCCGGGCGCCGCCGGCCCCGCCGCCGCACCGCGGCTGGGGGCGATCCATCTCGACGGGGTCCTGCGCTTCAAGGAGCGGACGGTGAGGCGCCGCCTGCGCGTGCGGGAGGGGCGCAAGCGGGACCGCGCGGCGATCTACGACGGGGTCGACCGCCTGGTGGAGTTCTATCGCCGGCACGGCTACTGGATGGCCGAGGTCGACTACCACGAGGCGCCCGGGGCGGTGGGCGCGGTCGACGCCACCTACCACGTGCGCACCGGACCGCGGGTCACGATCGAGCTCCGCGGGACCGGAGGCAAGTCGGGGATCAGGCAGGAGATCGCGCCCCTCTGGCAGCGGGGCCTGTTCATGGACGATATCGTCGAGCAGGCGCGGACCCTGATCGAGAAGCGGCTGCGCGATCGCGCCTACCTGAAGGTCTCGGTCGCTGCCGAAGTGCTGAGCAACGACCCCGATCGGTTCCAGGTGCGCTTCACGGTGCAGGAGGGGCCGAGGGCGCGCGCCTCGTCGGTGCAGATCGCCGGGACGGGGCAGCTCCAGGAGCGCGAGGTCCGCAGGGCGATCCGGACCTCCCCGGACGGGTGGTTCAACCGGGGTTTCGTGCGCGGGTGGGTCCTGACGGAGGAGGCCGCGGCGATCTGGGCCCTCTACCTCCCGCGCGGCTTCCCGACGGCGTCCGTTCCGCCGCCCGCGGTCTCCCTCGACGACAGCGGCCGGCACGCTCAGGTCACGTTCCGCATCGAGGAGGGGCCGCAGATCCTCTTCGGTCGGCCGCATTTCGAGGGGCACCGGCTGCTGACAGCCGAGGAGCTCGAGTTCGCCGCGGGCGTTCCCAAAGGCGCGCCTTATTCGGTCAGCGCCCTGGACGCCGCCACGGTGCGGCTGCGGCGCTTCTACGACACGTCCGGATACCCGGACGCGCGCGTCACGGTCCGGCCCCTGCAGGTCGCGCCCGGGGGGACCGGGCGTGTCGAGGAGCCCGTCTTCGTCATCACCGAGGGGGCGCACCAGAGGGTGGGGGAGGTCTCGACCGCGGGCAATGTGCTCACGCGCGACCACGTCATCCGCAAGGCGCTCCGCATCGAGCCGGCGAGGTCGTTGAGCCGCGGCGGCCTGCTGGCGGGCCAGACCCGCCTCTACGGCCTGGGCATCTTCCAGTCGGTCTCCGTGGAGCCGGAGCCTCCGTCCGAGCCGCACGAGACGACCGGCGCGTCTCCTGCGCAGGAAGAGACCGCGCCTCCGCCGGCCGACGTCCGGCGCGACGTCCGGGTGTCGGTGCGCGAGCTGGCGCCGCTGACGCAGGCGTTCGGTCTCGGGTACGACAGCGAGGAGCGGCTGCGCGGCCAGTACGAGATCTCCAATCGCAACATTTTCGGCAGCGGACGCTACCTCGGTTTGCAGGCGAGGGCCAGCAGGCTGCTGCAGCGCGGCACGCTGGTGTATCGCGAGAAGGGCATCTTCGGAGGCCGGTTCGATGTCCTGGGCTCCGCCTTCGGGGAGGACGAGAGGCGCCCGGCGTTCGATGTCCACACGGTCGGAGCGTCGATCCGCATCAGCCGGAAGCTCACCAAGGCCACCCGGACCCTGTACCGTTACACGCTCCAGGACGTCAACCTCTCCGACGCCTCCGCCGTCTTCGACGAGTCGACCCTGCGTCTGGCGAGCGTCGCGGCCTCGGAGATCCACGACACGCGCGACGCGCCGTTCGATCCGCTCCACGGGCATTATCTGAGCGGCGAGACGGAGCTCTTCAGCCGCGGCGTCGGCTCCGAGGCTGAGTTCGTGAAGATGCTGGCGCAGATCTACGGGTTCAAGCAGATCGGCCGGCGGACCGTCTGGGCCCAGGCGCTGCGCGCCGGGGCCGCCATCCCGTTCGGGGTGTCGAAGAAGGACCCGGCCTCGACGGGCGATCCCGTCTCGGGAATCCCTCCTTCGGAGCGCTTCTTCGCCGGGGGCGACACCACCGTCCGGGGCTTCTCCCGCGATCACCTGGGGCCGCTCGACGCGTCCGGCGATCCGATCGGCGGCGAAGGGCTGTTCCTCGTCAACGAGGAGGTGCGCTTCCCGATCTACGACAGCCTGGGAGGCGTGGTGTTCTTCGACGCAGGGAACGTCTACAGGACCCTCGACGACTTCGACGTCACCGATCTCCGCCGCGTCGCCGGCGCCGGGCTGCGTTTCGCCACGCCGATCGGGCCGTTCCGCGTCGAGTACGGAGCCCTCCTCGATCGGAAGGAGGGCGAAGCCCGCGGGCAGTTCTTCTTCTCGATCGGCCAGGCCTTCTGAGCGGCGCGGGGCGGGGCGGGGGCTCAGTGACGGCTGAGATGCTCCGCCAGGGTCCGGCCGGTGGGCGCCTTGCCGGTCCGCTCACCATCCTCGTCCATGCGGGCGAAGGCGCGCTGGACGTAGCGCACGCCCAGATAGCGCAGCGGCTCGGGCTCCCAGGGCGGAGGACGGTGCCCGACGATCGGCAGCTCCGTCAGAAGCGAGACCCGTCCGAGGAGGAGGTCGGTGAGCGCCCGCCCCGCGAGGTTCGACGCGGACACGCCGTGACCGGTGTACCCGCGCGCCGAGGCCACGCCGCTCTCGCGATCGTAATGCACCGTCGGCATCCAGTCGCGCGGCATCCCCAGCGGCCCGCCCCAGGCGTGCGTGAAGCGCGCGCCCTCGAGGGCAGGGAACCAGTCGCGCGCCATGCGCCGCAGCATCTCGTGGGTCGGCGGGTCGCGGTCGTAGGCGTCGGCGATCGCCGAGCCGAAGCGATACGGGGCGCCGCGGCCTCCGAACAGGATCCGTCCGTCGTCCGTGCGCGACAGGTAATCGATCGAGATCCGGAACGACGCCAGGCACTCACGTCCCTGCCAGCCGATCGCGCTCCAGCGCGAGGCATTCAGGGGCTCCGTGAGGACGATGAGCGAGTAGACGGGCAGGAGACACCGGCGCAGAGCGCGCAGACTCGTCAGATACGCCTCGCCTGCGAGAACGACCGCCCGGGCCCGCACGTCGCCGCGCGGCGTGCGCAGGGACGGCCGCGCGCCGGGCGCGAAGTCGGTCACCTCGGTCTCCTCGTAGATCGTTCCCCCCAGCCGCTCGACCGCGCGCGCCAGGCCGCGCGCCAGCCGGCCCGGATGGACCCGCCCGTACTGCGGGGAGAACCAGGCCCCCAGCGCCCCGCGCACCCGCACCCTCTCCGCGGTCGCGGCGGCGTCGAGAAGACGCTGGTGCGCGCCAAGCCCGAAGCGCTCGAACGTGTGGGCGTACTCGTGCATCAGGGCGAGCTGGTAGGGGAATCGCGCCACGAACAGAGCTCCGACCTTGGCGAAGCCGGCGTCGAGGCTCTCGGCGACGCAGACGCGGCCGATCTCGTCCACCGTCTCGTCGAGCGCCCGCTGCATGGCCAGCGCCCGGTCGCGGCCGTACATGCCGGCCATGGCGTCGAGGCCGATGTTCAGCTTGCTGGAGCACCAGCCGCCGTTGCGTCCGGACGCGCCGAAACCGGCGATGCGGCGCTCCACCACAGCCACGCGCAGCGACGGCTGGCTTCTGAGGAGGTAGTACGCGGTCCACAGACCGGTGTAGCCGGCTCCCAGGACGGCCACGTCCACGTCGATCGAACCGTCCAGCGCGGGTCGGGGCGTGAGATCGTCGCCGCAGGTCTCGAGCCAGAAGCTGGTCGCCGCGTACGGTGACGTCTCAGTCGGAGCCACAGCGGGCGTGCTCATGGAGGGGGCAGTATGTCATATCGCGCGGGGTGCCGGGACGCGCGGGAGGTCTCAGGAGGCGGAGGGGCGGACCACCACGACGGTCTGGTCGTCCCGCGGCCGCGCGCGCCGCGAGAACGCCTCGACTCTCTGGAAGATCAGCTCGTTGAGTGACCGGGCGGAGAGCGTGTGATTGTCCGCGATGAGCCCCTGCAGGCGCTGCACGCCGAAGTCCTCGCCGGCCGGGTCGGTGGCCTCGGTGATGCCGTCGCTGTAGAGGACGATGACGTCCGAAGGGCGCACGCGGACGTACCCCCGCTCGTAGCGCGCGTCCGGGTTGGGGCCGAGCACCAGACCCCCCAGGCTGAGCTGCTGGAACCGGCCGTCCTGGAAGAGCAGGGCCGGTGGATGACCGCAATTGCAGTAGATGAAATTGCCGTTCTTCTCGATCTCTCCGTAGAACAGCGACACGAAGCGCGTCACCAGGGTCGAGCGGTTGATGATCTTGTTCAGCCGCTCGATGGTGCTGACGATCTTCAGGTGCTCCGTGATCCCCATGCGCAGCCCGGTGATCACGTCGCGCGCCTGCAGCGCGGCCGGGAGCCCGTGGCCCGACGAGTCGGCCAGGGCGATCCCCAGGATGCGATCGGAGACCTGGATGAAATCGTACAGGTCGCCGCCGACCGTCTCGGCGGCCACCGTGCGACCGTGGATGTCGTAGTTCAGGAAGGCCGGCGACGAGCGGGGGAGGAGGGAATGCTGGATGCGTCGCGCCTCTTCCAGGATGTTGTACAGCCGTTGCTGCCGGATCTTCTGCCCGATGATGTGCTGCACGGCGGAGAGCAGGTACAGCGTCTTCTCGCGGTCGACCTCTCCTTCGATGCTGAACGAAAGGATGTACCGGGACTCGGGACCGATGGTCATGGCGGCGAAGACGGAGACACCGAGGGCGTCCTCGATCGTGTGGTCGAAGCCGGGGTCGGTCTCCTTCATGATGATGATCCCGCGCTCCAGGAGCTGCTGCACGGCGGCGTAAGTGATCGGCACGGCGTAGCCGAGCCTGTCCGGCGGATGGTCCCCCAGCCATCGGCGCAGCACGTAGTGCCCGTCGTCGACGCGCTCGTACAACCGTCCCGCCACGAATCCGAGCTCCTGGCGGAAGTCCTTCAGGAGGATGCGCAGCATCGCGTCCAGCGAGGCGGTCAGGTCGACGCCGTCCTCGGCCGCGCCCAGCGCCGCATCCAGCTTGCGCCAGAGCGAGCGATAGACGGAGGATCGCTCGGCGGCCTCCGGGCGGTCGGAACGCGCGTCGGTCGTGGTTTCCGGCCGGGTTGTCTCCATGATCGCGTCGATGGTACCACACCGGCCGATCGTCCACGGGTGCGACGCGCGGTCAGCCTCCCAGCCCGGCGAGACCGCTGCGGGCCGCGCTGTCGCCGGGGTCGGAGGCGATGGCACGGCGGAAATGCTCGCGCGCCACGTCGGCGTCCCCATGGGCGGCGTAGATCTCGCCGAGACGCGTGTGGGCGCGCGCGTAGCTGGGATTGATGCGCACGGCCTGCTCGAACGCCTGGACCGCCTCGTCGAGGCGATCGAGGTTCTTCAGATCGACCCCGAGCAGATAGTACGCCTCCTCGCCGTCCGTCCGGAGGCCCCGGCGGATGACCGCCACCGCCTCCTCGTAGCGTTTCTCCCGGTGCAGGAGGATCACCTGCGCCTTGTACGACCGCCACAGGCCGCGGTTCGCCTCCTCCGCCCGCCGATAGGAGGCGAGCGCCTCGTCGGCCCGGCCCAGCTTGTCGAGGCTGTTGCCGCGATTGATCCACGCATAGGCGTTGCCCGGCCACTGCGCCAGCGAGCGATCGTAGGACGCGATCGCCTCCTCGGTGCGTCCCCTGTCCGACAGGAGGTTGCCGATGTTGTAGTGCACGTTCGCCTCCGCCGACACGCTCCGGCCTCCCAGCGGGAAGAACGACACGAGCGCCAGTCCCAGCGCCAGGGCCAGGACGCGCTTCTCGCGGGCTCCGACGGCGCCGTCCCGGCGCGCGGCACGCCAGACGCGGTCGGCGAGCGCGCCGCCGTAAATCAGCAGGGCCGGCACCAGCGGCTGGCGGTACCGCGACGACACGTAGAACAGGAGAGGTATCGCGGCGGCGGAGACGGCGTACAGGAACAGGGCGACGCCGGGGGGGCGCGGCCGGCCGACGCCGACCATCCCGGCGAAGCCGGCGCCGGCGATCGCGGCAAACGGCAGGAACAGCAGACGCAGCCACGGGATCTGATCGCGCTCCAGGTAGAGGCTGTATTCGGTGGAGGCCTCGTAGTCACCCAGGAGAGCCCCGAGCTTGCGGAGCTCCAGAATCAGCCAGGCGCCCGGAGAGGAGCGCACGAAGGCGAGCCCCTTCCGGAAGAAGTGGGCGCTGACCTCCGAGCGGCTCATCACGCGCCCCGTCTCGCGCTCCGCGATCGAAGTCTCTTCGATCGCCTGGCTCTCGGGCGAGCCGCTGAATCCCGGCGCCACGTTGTACAGGCCGGCGGCGTTCGGATTGTTCCCCTGGTAGAAGGTGATGCCTCCCTGGCCGGAGAGCGGCAGAAAGTCGCGGGCGACATACAGGTTGTGCGCCGCCACCGGCGCCATGCCGAGGAGGGTGCCGGCGAGCAGCAGGCCGGCGGCCCGCGCCCGTCGCGGCCCGAGATAAGCGGCATAGAGCGGCGCCAGCAGCACGGTTCCCGGAAGGCACATCGTCGCGACACCGATGGCCAGGCCGGCCACGGGCCAGCGGCGGTGAGCGCCTCGCCCCCCGGTGGCGGCGGCGCGCTCCGCACCCACCAGCAGCGTCAGGGCGACGAGGTCGAGCGTCAGGCCGAGGGTCGTTGCGAGCACCTTCAATTCGAAGAATGCGAAGGGCCCGTACAGCGCCGCGCCGCAGGCGGCGATCAGACCGGCGCGCGCGCCGAACACGGCGGAGCCGATCCGGTGGATCAGCACCAGATTGAGAAGACCGAGCGCCGCCTGCAGCAGGTAGACGATCGCCAGGGAATGGCCGGCCGCCTTGAAGAGCAGCGCGAGAGCGTAAGGATAGAGAGGAGGGAAGTAGAATGCTTCCCGGCCGAGCCAGTGCCCGGACGCGATCGACCGCGCCCAGGAGTCATAGACCGAGGAATCGAGGATGAGACCGTCGAAGAAGATGCTGTTTCCGGCGACCAGGTAGAAATACACGGCCCGGAACAGGGCGGCGGCCGCAAGAACGAGCGCCAGCGGCACCGGAACCGCCCAGGCGGATGGCAGAGGCGTCAGGGTGACGGGAGCGGGCTTGACCCGCTCCCGCCGTCCGGGTGGCGTTTGCCGCACGTCATCTCCAGGATCGCCTTGCCTTCGCCCGTCGGGCGATTTATTGTCTCGGCATGACCGGGCGGATGCACCACGGGCGATCATCATGAGAATACAGCAGAAAGCGCCGCGCATCGCGGGCTGGGTCGTCGTCATGGCGGGGGCGGTGGCGCTGCCGATGGACGTCGGCGCCGTCCCCCAGCAGGCGATCCCGCCTCCCGGGGCCATCACCGCACTCACCGTGCCGGTCAGCGGCATGACCTGCGTCCTGTGCACCCGCGGGGTCGAGGAGTCGATCAAGCGACTCGACGGTGTCGTTGGCGCTTCAGCGGATCTGGCCACCGGTCTGGTCCGTGTGCAGGCGGAGGAAGGGAAGTCGCTCAATATCCACGACGTGAAGGCGCGCATCCAGGCGGCCGGGTTCAAGGTGGGGGGAGAGTGCCAGGTCGAAGGGGTCGGCCGGTTCAGCATCGGTCCCGAGGGTCGCATCACGTTCCGCATGCCCGGGACGACCCCGGCCTATCAGGTCCTCGAGGACGACGAGCTGCGCCGCCTCTTCAGGAGTCATGCCGGGCTGCGCGGAGACTATTTCCTGGTGTTCCGCCTGCACGAGCATCCGCGCTGGAAGCCGCCCGCCATCGCGATCGTCCGCGCCGAGTACCGCGGGCCGGCGTCGCCGGAGTCGAAGCGATGAGCGGCGCTCGGTGCCGCACGCCGACGCTGGCGTTCTGCCTCGCCGCCCTGTGCCTCGGGGCGTCGTGCGCCGGCGATCACGCCGCGCCGAACGGCGGCCGCGCCGCTCCGGCGGGCGATCCTGTGGCGACGTCAGTGCGAGCCACGGGCGAGCGGGAGGATCCGTACGCCGGCATCGTCCTGCAGGACACCCAGGGCGCCTCGGTGCCCTTGAAAGAGTACAGAGGGAAGGTTCGACTGTTCGATCTGTGGGCGTCCTGGTGCGGTCCGTGCCGCAAGGGCATCCCGCATCTGAACCGACTGTACGAGAGCTACCGGGACCGCGGGCTTGTCGTCATCGGCGTCTCGATCGACGCGCGCCCCGAAGACGTGGTCGAGTTCACCCGCGCCGTGCCGATTCGCTACCCCTCCGGGATGATGAACCCGCAGCTCGAGGCGCTGGTCGGCTACCCCGATGCGGTGCCCACCACTCTCCTGGTCGACCGCTCCGGGCGGATGCGCCGGAGGTTTCTCGGTTACGTCGATCCGACCGTCATCGAGCGGGAGGTCGTCAAGTTCCTCGACGACTCCGGCCCCTAAATAGGAAACCGTGAATCGGGATCACCGTAAGTTATTTTTTCTTCGTGACTT
>CAYLND010000081.1:0-16411 GCA_964384905.1 uncultured Acidobacteriota bacterium | reverse complement strand
CGGAGCGCTCGCACAGGCCGAGAAGCGCCCGCAGCAGAACCGCCTCCTCGTTCGAGTCCTCGGCGAGCGTCTCGTCTTCGACCACCGCCGCGGCCGCCTCCGGCGGGCGGACCGGCGAGGCGTCGATCCCGAGCGCCTGCGAGCGCAGCCGCCCGCCCTGCGCCCCGAAGGCGATCAGGATCTGCTCCCGCGAGAAGCGCAGGAGATCGGCCACCCGGGCGACGTTGAGATCCGAGAGGCGCTCGCGCGTCGTGCCGCGCGCCGCCGGCAGGAGCCCGACCGGCAAGGGCGCCAGGAAGGTCGCCTCCGAGCCCGGGAAGACGTCGCACAGCCCGTCCGGCCGGATCACCCGCGCCGCCACCCGGCTCACCAACTTGCTGGTCGCGAGCCCGACCGTCGGCCGCAGCCGCAGCCGCGTCTCGATCTCCCCGCGGATGCGCGCCGCCGCGTCCTGCGCCGCGCCGAACAGACGCGCCGTGCCGGTGAGATCGAGGAACGTCTGCCCGAGCGCCGCCGGCTCGACCAGGGGCGAGTACCCGCCCAGAAGCGCCAGCACCGCCCCCGTGGCGCGCTTGTAGAGCGTCTCGTTCGGATGCAGCACCGTCGCGCCCGGGCAGCGCCGCAAGGCGACCGGGAGCGGCATCCCGGCCCGCACCCCCTCGCGCGCCGCCTCCTGCGACACCACCAGCACCGGCGCGCGCGCCGACCCGGGCGGCGCCAGCAGCACCGGCCGCCCGCGCAGAGCAGGCTCGATCACCCTCTCGACGGCGATCGGGAAGGCGGCGATGTCGACGTTGAGGACGGTGTGGGACATGGACTCAAAAAACCACAAGCTCCACACGGCCATTCCAACCGTGGCTGAAGCGGGTAGTTGGACTGCCGGTCACTCGTGGACATAGGACTTAAACTGCAGTGGCTGCTTGTCCCCCACGTAGTACGCGAACAGGTAACGGTCGTCTGAGCGACTGCCTCGAAATCTGCGAATCTGATCGATGAAACCGGTCAGAATCTGGTCGGCAGTCCGCTTGCTTTCAGCCCAAAACACCATCACGCGAAGCTGAGCCTTCGAAACGACGAGCTTCTGGAAGTCGAACATCAACTCGCCGTCCGGCGTCCACTAAGATTCGAGGGCGAGCGGAATGTCAACAACAATTCTTTTCTTGTCTTCGACTTTCAGCCACGTCAGGTCATAGAGCCACTCACCGTTCTCCGCAAACCGTGACTCATCTGCGCACACCAGGAAACCATGACTCTCACCCACTCCCCCAACAGCATCCTTTATGGCCCGCGTCCACGCCGCGTCAGAGTCAGGCATCTTCTGCCATTCGCGGTCACGTGTTAGAAGAGCATCCCGGACTTCCCGCTCCACTTGGTCAAGCTCCTCGGTCGTCATTCCTCCTCTGTGCAACTTGTCCTCCCAACATGTCGCTAAGTCACGTTGGACGAGTCAGGCTATCTTCTCAACTGCTTGAGCGCCGTCCACCGCCTGCGCTCGTCGCGATACTGCCAGAAAGTCCAACCGTTCCGATTCACGCCGGTGGCCACTTGCGCCGCCGCTGACGGGGAGTCATAGGTGTGCTTCTTGAATCTGATCCGCCCGTCAGTCCCTAGCGTGGCTTTGAGATGCTTGTGGCGCCCCCGACCGCGCAGTGGAATTCGTCGATCCACTACGCCGGACAGAACTACGGTTCCTCGGGCCCGCGATGTCTTGGCGCGGCGACGTCTCCGTGCGACATGACCACCCAAGAGCCGAGCGCGCCGATCAGCGTCGGCGTCGCTCATGCGGCGGTTCAGCTTGAGGGCAAGGTTCTCTGCGTGTGGAAAGCGACTGATCTGTTTGTTGCCAGCGGGATTCACGATACGAAGAACAAGCGCTTCCAGCTCTTGGATATGGTTAGTCTGAGCCGTGAGGTACACATTGAACCGGTCCCAAGACCCGTGGTGCCGGTCCCGCAGGTGTGCCTCGATGCGCCCCATGAGATTGCTGGCGAGGCCAACGTAGTACAACTTGTCTTTACGGTATAGGGCATACACACCCGATTTCTTGCGAATGATCGCGCGAAGCAGTTGAGGATACGCCTCGAGGATTCTCCATGACACGCCTTCGAGATGCTGAAGCAACAGGTGTCGATGACCTCTGGACTTCATAGTCGTTTCCTTACAAATGCCGTCCACATAACTAAACATCCACACCTGCGTCGGTGTACGTGGAGATTGCGACCACTGCTGGGAAGCGCGTCCGGATCCGAGGTGTCAGCACGGCGTGAAGCTCCTTTGATCGTTCCGTTCACGAGGCTGCCTCCGCGTTGAGAACATAACAACAGGATCCCAGTCGACTCGCTGTCTGTGACGTGAACTCGATTTCGCGGGCAACTCGCGCGCCCAAGCCAGGGTTCATCCCGTGTCAGCTCGGCGTGCTTGCATTCCAACCTTTCTCCACCAGGACACGCTGGGCCAGCCTGATCTGCTGCGCAGAAAAGCGGCGTTTATGCTCAGCCCAAGCGTATACGCGCGTAATCAAGTCGTTACTCGAAACGGGATGCTCGCGGGTGGCAATCCAATACACCGTCGCCAGCAGCTCCAGACCGAAGGGCGACTCGAACCCCTCCACCAAACGCGCCACCTTCTCGAACCGTGCCTGCGACTCGGCGTGCGCCCTCAACGAGACCTTCGCATCACCGACTGCGCCGGGCACGAGCTGCAGGACCTTATCGGGCTCGTCGCCGCCATGACCGTACCCCGACACGTAGTAACCCTCGATGGCATGCAACACGTGCCGGAGGTTCTCGGCATAGGGGCCATAGGGGCCTGGGACGTAGCGTAGCCGGAGAGGCTCCCCGGCCTCCTGCATGAAATACATCAGCTTATGCACCTCGAGCAGTGTGACAAAGGGATCCAATAATCCGGCCAAGTAACGGTCCATCAGGCCGACGAGCGCGGCCCGTCCCGCTGTCATTTTAGGAACCTTCCGCGCCTTTGCTACTCGAGCCGTGGCCGGTGCAGTGTGCGGCTCGAACAAAACAACGCGCACATCTGCGAGGGGGAGTAATGCCCGCTCGATGCGTGGACGCACCTCGGCCCAATTCAATCCGCCTAGCCCAGCCCCTAGAGGTGGAATGGCTATCGACCGAATCCTCCGCTCATGGATAACCGCGACGAGACTTTCAAGCCCTGCCTCGATGTCTTCGATGCGAGACTTACCGTGCCAGTGCCTCTTCGTCGGGAAATTGATGATGTAACGCGGATGAGTGAGCTTCCCCGTGTCGAACACGAACATTCGGCCTGGCTCAACTTCGCGCCGACGGCAGGCAGCGGCGTAGGCTTTGAAATTCTCAGAAAAGGCTCGCTTGAATTGGAGTGCAATGCCCCGCCCCATGAAGCCGACACAGTTGACCGTGTTGACCAGAGCCTCGGCGTTCTCCTTCAAGATGTCGCCCGTCTTAAGCTCGATCATCGCCGCTCCTCCTGCCTCAGAAATACCATTCCCGACGTATCTCGATTATCGGCCGATGCCGTCCACCAGCCATGGCCGTGGCCACCCGCGTCTGGATTGCGACCGATTGCACGCCGATGCACTCGACCAACGTGAAGGGGAAACGGCCGTGAACCAAAAACTCAGCCTGTTTACGTTCCTTGACCTCAACTGGCCGGAAATCCGTCGCTGCAATCGCCTCCCAGTCGAGTTGATCGAGCTCATCTAGATGAGAGCGGAACTCAGTGTAATAGGCCCCTGCGTTTGACAAGGAAAATGCCCACCGTCCGCCAGATGCCTCAACCGACCGAATGACAGTGTGGAGATCCGCCTCGAGATGAACGATCGGGCTTTGCCCGTCGCGATAGGCTAGTTCGGGGTGATTCGCGCAGTGGATCACGAACAGCATGACGGACCTGGGACAGAAATAAAAAGGAACGTAGTCGCCTACCTTCGTGTCGGTGTGGCAATCAACCTCAAGCTCCTCGACACGACGGCGTTTGATGGCCGACATGCCGATGGCTTGCGCGGGGCCACCGCGCGCAATCATCTCTGCATCAGACACTAGCGCACCATCATTGACGATTCCCCGCAGATTGTCCACGTGAGTGATGTGATAGATCTTCGGCCGGGCCGGTGGCGTCGTCATAATTCAGGTGTGGCTGCCCACCTCGGCCAGCATCCACACTATGTCCATCTCAATGGCCCGTAATGTCCGCCTCGATCTCCTCCAGCAGCCGAGGCGGCGTGTAGCGATATAAGTAGCAGTTGAAGTTGACCTCATAGCCGACGGACCCTGCCGAAGGCATGTCAAGACCCCCTCTCGACAAAACGAGTTCTCCACAGCATACTTTGTCTGAAGGCTTGGGACGGAAGCGCCTCACTGCTTTATTTAGTTTTCAGCCTGTCTCTATCTTGCCAGCGGAACATCGACGTCGGTCTCTGCAGTCTCCGTTCCCCTCACGCCACCCGGATCGTCTGCACCCCGACGAACTCCGATTCGAGCTTCGGGTCGCCCTCCTCGAGGAGCATCTCGACGACGTCGCGCAGGTTGCGCTCCAGCTCGTCGAGGCTGGCGCCCAGGCTGTGGGCGCCGGGCCAGCCGGGCACGCGCCCGACGTACAGGCCCGAGTCCGGATCCCGCTCGATGACCGCGTTGAACGTCCGCATGCCGCCTCCGTCCTTCACCGGTGAAACTTCCGGATCAGCCCCACCACGATCCCCTGCACCTGCAGGTCGCCTTCCTCCACCACGATCGGCGCCATGCGCGAGTTGGCGGGGCGCAGCTCGACGCGGCCGCCGCGGCGGTAGTACTGCTTGATGGTGGCGTCGTCGCCGATCAGCGCCACGACGGTCTGGCCGTTCTCCGCGTCGCGCTGGCGCTTGACGATGACGATGTCGCCGTCGCGGATCCCCTCGTCGACCATGCTGTCGCCGACGACGCGCAGGGCGAAGTTGTCCTCGCCGCGCAGGAGCATCTCGGGAACCTCGACGGTCTCGGGGTGGACGATCGCCTCGATCGGGCGGCCGGCCGCCACCCGGCCGAGAAGCGGCAGGATGGTGGTGGACGGGCCGGGCTCGGCCAGCGTCAGGGCGCGCTTCTGGTTGCCCCAGGGGGTCTTGAGATACCCCTTCGCGACCAGGCTCTTGAGGTGCTTCTGGACCGAGTTGTAGGAGCCGAAACCGAAGTGCCGGCGGATCTCCTCGTAGGACGGCGCGACGCCGTGCGTCTGGATGTAATTCTTGATGAACTCGAAGACGACCTGCTGCCTCTTGGTCAGGTGGCCCGCGGGGGCGACCTGCGCGCGCGTCATCTCCGTTGCTCCTGCCGGGCGCCGGACGCCCGTGATGCGGGCAGCCCGTCATGCGGGGGCGGCCCGCACTAATAAGATGATGACCGTGACCGGGGTCCCTGCCTGGACGCGCTCCCCCCGGAGACGCTCCCGGGCGACCGGTCCCCCGGCCCGCAGACAGGTTAGGTGTAAATCAGGTGAATGTCAAGAGAGATTCAAAGTTCCTCGCGGGCGCGGCGGACCGGACCCGGGCGCCCGTCAATCCATTCTCCTGGAACCATCCGCCACGCACGACGTAGGATCCGGCAGTCGCCCACCGGGCGCGCGCGGAGGACCCACGACATGACACCGGAGCTCGTCATCGACAACGTCGCGAAGACCTATCCCAACGGCGTGCGGGCGCTGAAGGGCGTCTCGCTGCGCATACCGGCCGGCATGTTCGGGCTCCTGGGACCGAACGGCGCCGGCAAGTCGACCCTGATGCGCACCATCGCCACCCTGCAGGAGCCGGACGGCGGCTCGATCACGTTCGGGGACATCGATGTTCTGAAGCAGAAGGACGCGGTGCGGCGCACGCTGGGCTACCTGCCGCAGGAGTTCGGGGTCTATCCGAAGGTCTCCGCGCTGGAGCTTCTGGAACATTTCGCGGTCCTGAAGGGGATCGTCGAGCGCCGCCCGCGCGCCGAGATCGTCGAATCGGTCCTGCGCCGCACCAATCTGTGGGACGTGCGCAAGCGGCGGCTGGGCACCTTCTCCGGCGGGATGAAGCAGCGCTTCGGGATCGCGCAGGCGCTTCTGGGCAGCCCGCGTCTGATGATCGTGGACGAGCCGACCGCCGGTCTCGACCCGGCGGAGCGGCTGCGTTTTCACAACATGCTGAGCGAGATCGGCGAGAACATCGTGGTGATCCTGTCGACCCACATCGTCGAGGACGTCAGCGACCTGTGCAGCCGGATGGCGATCATCGCCTCGGGACGGGTGCTGCAGACGGGCGACCCGCAGTCGGCGATCGACGCGCTGCGCGGGCGGATCTGGAGGAAGTTCGTGCAGCGCGAGCAGCTCCCGGCCTACGAGCGCGACCTCGAGGTGATCTCGACGCATCTGGTCGCCGGCAGGACCGCGGTCCACGTCGTCGCGCCGGCGCGCCCCGACCCGTCGTTCGACGAAGTGCCGGCCGATCTCGAGGACGTCTACTTCTCGACCCTGCACGCCGCCACCGGGCAGCGGGTCGCCTGACGCCGATGCTGGCGCGCATCTTCGCGTTCGAGGTCCGCTACCAGCTCCGGCAGCCGCTCTTCTGGGTCGCCGCGGCCCTCTTCTTCCTGCTGACCTTCGGCGCCGTCACGACCGATGTCGTGTCGGTCGGCGGCTCGATCGGCAGCGTCAACCGGAACGCCCCGTTCGTCCTGATGCAGATCCTTCTGGTCATGACGGTCGTCGGCACCTTCCTGACCACGGCGTTCGCGGCCAACAGCGTCTATCGCGATGTCGAGAGCCAGGCGGACGCCCTGTTCTTCTCGCTGCCGCTGAAGAAGCGCGACTATCTGTTCGGGCGATTGTCGGGCTCGCTCATGGTGGCCTGGCTCGTTTACATCGCCGTCCTGCTCGGCGTGATCATCGGCGGCCTGATGCCGTGGCTCGAGCCCGAGCGGATCGGCCCGTTCCGGATCGCTCCCTACGTGTTCTCGATGCTGTCGTTCGTCCTCCCGAACGTCATCATCACCGGGGCGATCTTCTTCGCCATCGCGACCCTGACCCGCAGCCTCCTCTATACCTACGCCGGGGTCGTGGTGTTCTTCGTCGCCTACGCCATCTCCGGTCTGTTCCTGGGCGACCTGGAGAACCGCACGCTCGCGGCGCTCGTCGATCCTTACGGCTTCGGGGCGTTCGAGCTGGTGACGCGCTATTGGACGGTGGCGGAGAAAAACACCGGCCTGATGCCGCTCCAGGGAATCCTGCTCGAGAACCGGCTCCTCTGGCTCGGGCTGGCCGCGGTGGTCCTGTTGTTCACCTGGAGCCGCTTCCGCTTCACGACCGTCCCTTCCGGCGGTGTCCGCCGGAGGCGATGGTGGCGACGATCCACCGCCGATTCGTCGTCCGTCGTCGCGCCGGCGATCGCAGCGCCCAAGTCCGACCCGCCGATCGCCGCCCAGCGCTTCGGCCCCGAGACCTCCTGGACGCAGTTCCTGCACCAGACGCGCATCGAGACCCTCGGCGCCCTGCGCGGCGTCCCCTTTTTGATCATGCTGTTCGCCGGCCTCCTGAACATCTTCGGCGCGGTCACCTCTCTGGATGATCTCTATGGCACCAAGGTCTATCCGGTCACCAACCTGATGCTGCGGGCTGTCGCCTCGACCTTCTCGCTGTTCGTCTTCCTGGTGATCACCTTCTACAGCGGCGATCTGGTCTGGCGCGAGCGCAACCTGCGCATGTCGGAGCTGTTCGACGCCCTGCCGGTGCGCACCTGGATCGGCTGGGCCTCGAAGCTGTGCGCCTTGATCGCGCTCGTCGCCGCCATGCTCGTCGCGGTCCTTCTGGCGTGCGTCGGCCTGCAGGCCTCGAACGGCTACACGAACTTCGAGATCCCGCTTTATCTGAAGGGACTGTTCCTCGTGGAGATGCCGAAGCTCCTGTTCGTCGCCGCGCTCTGCCTGTTCGTCCAGGTGATGGTCGACAACAAGTTCGTCGGCTGGCTGGTGTCGAGCCTGTACTACATCGCGGGTTTCGTCCTGCCGGCCCTGCGGCTCGAGCATCATCTGTACCGCTTCGGCACCGCTCCCGACGCGCCCTATTCCGACATGAACGGGTACGGGCACTTCGTGCGGCCGCTCGCCTGGTTCTATCTCTACTGGGGGCTGGTGTGCGCCGCCCTCGTGGTCGTGGCGCACCTGTTCTGGTCGCGCGGCACGGAGGTCTCGTTCCGCCTGCGCGCGCGGATGGCGCGCCGACGGCTGACGCGCCCGGCGACCGGGGCTCTTCTGGCGGCGATCGCCGGGGCGGCGGTGGTCGGCGGCTTCATCTACTACAACACCAACATCCTCAACCACTACCTGCCGACCAAGTCGATCGACGACCGCCAGGCGGCCTACGAGAAGCGCTACCGCAAGTACATGGGAATCCCGCAGCCGCGCGTCACCGAGGTGTACGCCGACGTCGATATCCATCCCGAGACGCGGTCGGTCGACATCCGCGGGCGCTACACGCTCGCGAACAAGACCGGCGCGCCGATCGATCGCCTGCACGTCTATCTGAACCCGGACGTGACGGTGCGGGCGCTGGCGCCCGCCGCCGGGGCGATCGACACGCAGGACGACGAGGTCGGGTATCGCATCTATCGCCTCGACCCCCCGCTGGCCCCCGGCGCGGAGATGCCGCTCACCTTCGATCTGGCGATCGAGCACCACGGCTTCGTGAACAACGGGAGCCGCAACCAGATCGTCGAGAACGGCACCTTCTTCGACAGCGTCAGTTTCTTCCCGCACGTCGGCTACATCCATCAGGTCGAGCTGGACGACCCGACCGAGAGACGCCGGCGCGACCTGCCGCCGGTGCAGCGCTTCCCGAAGATCGACGACGCCGCCGCGCACGCCAACACCTACGCCTCCAACGAGGCCGACTGGGTGCGGTTCGCCACGACGGTCAGCACCAGCCCCGACCAGATCGCCATCGCCCCCGGATATCTGAAGCGCGAGTGGACCGAGAACGGCCGGCGCTATTTCCGCTACGAGATGGACTCTCCGATCTTCGATTTCTTCGCCTACCTGTCGGCCCGCTATGCCGTCAAGCGCGACCGCTGGCACGACGTCGACATCGAGATCCTGTACCACCCCGGACATCCGTACAACGTCGACCGGATGATCGACGCGACCAAGAGATCGCTCGACTACTTCACCACCCGCTTCACCCCGTACCAGCACCGGCAGGTGCGCATCGTCGAATTCCCGCGCTACACGCGCATGGCGCAGGCGTTCCCGAACACCATCCCGTTCTCGGAGAGCATCGGCTTCATCGCCCGTCTCGACGATCGTCCCGACGCGATGGACTACGTGTCGTACGTGACGGCCCACGAGATGGCGCACCAGTGGTGGGGCCATCAGGTGCTCGGGGGGAACGTGCAGGGGGCGACGCTGCTGTCCGAGACGCTGGCGCAGTACTCGGCGTTCATGGTCATGGAGCACGAGTACGGGCGCGACAAGATGCGCCGCTTCCTGAAGTACGAGCTCGATCGCTACCTGCAGGGTCGCGGCGGCGAGCGTATCGAGGAGCTGCCGATCTATCTGGTCGAGAACCAGCCGTACATCCATTACCGCAAGGGCAGCCTGGTGATGTACGCCCTCCGGGACGCCATCGGCGAGGACGCCCTGAACCACGCCCTGGCGGACTATCTCAGGCTCAGGGCGTTCCAGCAGCCGCCGTACACCGACTCGCTCGATTTCCTCGACTTCATCGCCAGGGCCGTGCCGGCCGATCGCCGGCCGATTCTCGACGATCTGTTCCGCAACATCACGCTGTACCAGAACAAGGCCGTCGCCGCCACCTGGTCGAAGCGCGAGGATGGCAAGTACGTCGTGCGCCTCGAGGTGACCGCGGCGAAGTACCGCGCCGACGGCAAGGGGAAGGAGACGCCGGCCGCGCTGGACGACTGGATCGACATCGGCGTGTTCGGAGAGCGCGATCCGAAAGGGCCGTCCGAGGGTCGCCTGCTGGCGATGGAGAAGCGTCACGTCGATCGCGGCGCCGAGACCTTCGAGGTGGTCGTGGATCAGGAGCCGAAGAAGGCCGGCGTCGATCCGCTCAACAAGCTGATCGATCGCGATCCCGACGACAACATCGTGTCGGTCAGCGCCGGCTCGCCCTCGGAGCGGCTGGCCGGAAACTGACCGATCTAAGGCTGTCCCGGCGGCCGCGCGCCCGGCGGCGGCCTGGCCTGGGACGCGCCGAGCGGGGGGAGCTCTCCCAGAGGCGGCACCTCGCCCGGCGGCGCCGATCCGGGTCGCATCGCGCCGGGGGCCGTTCCCGGCGCCTGCATCGGCTGGCCGCCCGGGTCCTTCCAGAGCGTGAAGGTGTAGAAGATCACCTTGTCCGGGTCGAATCGGCTGTCGGCCACCTGGGTGGCGTCGCCGAGCGGATAGCGCATGATCAGGTAGCGCATCGCCTCGGCGAACGGGCGGGCGAATTCGATGACGAAGGTCGTGGTCTTCGGTGACTTGATGACCCCATCCATGTCGAGAGTCCGCGGGTCGCTGATCAGGTGGACGTTGGGGCGATTGCCGATCAGATACTTCAGCGTGTCGACGCGCAGGGTGTGCAGGACGTAGATCATCTGGTCGGGCGGCAGGGAGCGCACGAACATCCCCATGATCGACTGCACCGGACCGAAATTCTGCATCGCGATCTCCGACCGCCCGGCGCGCAGAAAGTAGTTCGTGTACCCCTGCGCGCCATGCCAGGCGCCCAGCGCCGCGAGCGCGGCCGCGCCGGCCCAGACGCTGATCGGGCGGCGCAGGGCGGCGATGTCCTCGAACATGCGAGCGCTCAGGAGAGCGGCGAACACACAGAGCCACGGGTCGTTCAGCAGCATGCGGGTCAGACTCGGGCCGGCGACGCCGACGGTGAGCAGCAGCGCCAGATGGCACAGGACCAGGAGACCGCAGGTGGCGTCGCGACGCCGCACGCCCCGCCACGCGGCGTATACCAGCCCGAGCAGCGACAGCGCCGCCACCACCGTCGTCTCGGGCGGCAGACCGATCAGGCCATAGGTTGTGCTCATCCCGTCGCTGATGAACTGGTCGGATTGGATCACGGCGTAGCGCGACGGGATGTAATGCGCCATCCCCAGCGAGGACAGGAGATTCAAACCGAAATTCGCCTTCGGCGTGATCAGGGCGGCGTAGGCCCCCCGGGTCGCGAACCCCAGCGGTCCCTGACCCGAGAACAGCATCAGGCCCAGCACCAGGATGGCCGCGATCCCCACGGCGATGAGGACGTCGCGACGCGCCCGCGGCGAGGCGCCCCGCTCCCCGGCCCAGCCGAGCGGCCGGCGCAGCAGCCCGAAGGCGACCAGAGCGATCGCGATCGCCCGGAAGGACGTGTAGCTCCAGAAGCCGAGTCCGAGGAGGATCCCCCACGCGACGTGGTCGCGGGTCCGTCCGGTCTCCTGCGCCCTGAGGAACAGGAGCAGCGTCGGCACGGCGAACAGCGGCGCCAGGATGGCGCGCTCCCCGACCCGGCTGTACAGGACGTGCCATGGCGAGACCGCCAGGAACGCCGTCGCCAGGAGCGCCACGGGCCAGCCGAAGCGGTCGCGGGCGAACAGATAGAGGAGCAGCAACGTCAGAGTGCCGGCGGCGATCGCCACGCTGCGCAGCGGGAAGATCGCGTCCATCATCGGATCGTCGATCAGCTTCGGGGTCAGACCGAACACCGCGGGCATGGCGCGCAACAGGTTGAGCTCGATGCCGGAGCTGCGTTCGGCGAAGGCCGCCAGATAGTGGAACATCGTCTCGCGGTTCAGCCCGGTCTCGGTCAGCGTCGCGAACGGCTTGCCGGCTTCGATCGCCTGGGTCTCGAGCGCGTTGATCGCCTCGTCGTTGTTCAGCCCCCACGGGATCAGATCGATGCGATACAGACGCAGGTACAGACCGCCCATGAGGAGAATCGCGATCAGGGTCCACTCGACGCCCGGCGTGAGGCGGCGCGCCAGGCCGCCGGACCCGGTCGCGGTCCCCGCGCCCGTGCCGGCATCCCGGGCGCCCCGGAACAGGACGTACGCGAGCAGCGCCGCCGCGAGCGACAGAAGCGCCGCGCCCGGCTCGAGGCTGAGATAGAGGCCGCGACCGCTCGCGACGAGGGCCTGTCCCCCGAGCGCGACGACCGCCGCCAGCGGGACCCCGAGCCGATCGAGGAGGCCGCGGCTCGCCGCCGGGGGCGTGCCGTGGTCGTCGGGGGAGCTCATGGGATCGTTCGTTCCGGCCAACCGCGTCCTCCTAGTTGGCGTAGCCGAGGGATCTTAGTCGCTCCCGGATCTCATCGTCCAGGACGATCTCCTGGTCGGCCGCGGCGGGTCGCAGACGCCAGATGAAGAACCCGAGGTCGCGGCCGTCGGCGCGTGGCGGCTTCGTGAACGCCGCGTCGGCGGACGGCTTGCCCTCGAGCGAGAACGGCATGGCACGAGGCTTCGTCTCGTTGCCTCCGAGGAAGACGCGGTCGGTGACCGGCCGCCCGTCGATGCGCAGATCGAATTCCACCGCCGCGTCGTCGGGACTGAGGGTGAACGACATCCCGCTGGCGCCCGCCTGGCCCGCGTCCGTGAACTCCAGCTGGTTGGGCGGGCCGAGCACGTACTTGCCCCGTTCGCGGAACAGCGGCACCACCGTCCGGAAGATGCCGCGCGTGCGCAGGGTGCCCTGGAACGAGTGCCCGTGCCCGTCGCCGCTCCAGCGCACGTTCCAGCCGCCCGACAGGAAATCGACCTGCGAGAAGAGCGTGCGGACCAGCGACCGGCGCTCGTCGGGGCGCGCGTCGGACAGATCGCGGCGCTCGCGCGGATCGGCGACCAGGTCGTACAGCTCGGTGCGGTTCTCGTCCATCGACTGGATTAGCTTGAGCGGGCCCCGGCGCAGAGCCTTGAGGTGGGCGTTCAGCCGGATCGTCTCGCACACCAGCGGCCGGTCCGCGGCGGGCGCGCCGCCCGTCCCGGAGCCCAGAAGCGGCGCCAGGCTGGCTCCCTGCAGGCCGGCCGGCGCGGGCGCCCCGGCCAAACCCGCGATGGTCGGGAACAGATCGATGCCGCTGACCGGCACCGACACGCGCGCTCCGGCGGGCGCCCCTCCGGGAGATGCGATCCCGCCTGCCGCCGCGCGACCGATCACCAGCGGCACGTGGATCGTCTCCTCGTACAGCCTCCGGCCGTGCCCCATCGAGCCGTGGTCCTTGAACTCCTCGCCGTGGTCCGCCGTCAGCACGACCCAGGCGCGCGGCGCGCGCCCGGAGGCGGCGAGACCGTCGAGCAGCCGGCCGATCTGATCGTCCACGAACCGGATCTCGCCGTCGTAGCGGTCGATCAGGAAGCGGCGGTAGTCGTCGGGTATCGGCGTCAGCGGATCGAGGAACTTCGAGATCGAATCGTACGAGGCGTCGAGCGGGCCCCGGTAGGCATCGGGGAACAGGGCGCGGTAGGCCTCGGGAGGGGCGTACGGCCAGTGCGGGTCGAAGTAGTGCACCAGCAGGAACACCGGCCGGCGTCCCTGTCCTCGCAGCCAGTCGAGCGCCGCGTCGGTCACCCGGTCGGCCCGCGGCTCCATGCCCGCCTCCAGACGATACTCTGGCCCCGACAGGCCGAAGTCCTCGAACAGGTCGAAGCCGCGCGCGAAGCCGAACGTCGAGGAGACGTAGACGTGCGACACGAAGCCGCCGGTCGCGTAGCCGGCACGCTTCAGAGTCTCGGCGAGGGTCGGCACGTCGGCGGCGAGGCGCAGGCCGTCGTTCTCGACCCGGTGACTCGAAGGGTAGCGCGAGGTCATGATCGACATCACCGACGGCAGCGTCCAGGGGGCCGCCGACCAGGCCGCGTCGAACACGGTCGCCCGGCGCGCGAAAGCGTCGAGCCGCGGGGAGGTCGGGCGCTCGTAGCCATACGCTCCCAGGTGATCGGCGCGCAGCGTGTCGACCACGACGAGCACGACGTCCTGGCGGGAGGGGTCGAAGCGTCCGGCGCAGGAGAGACCCAGGAGACCGAGGAAGAGCGCGGCGGCACGTCGGCACAGGGGGTGCGGGACGCGTCCCGTGGCGCACGGTCGCGCGGGCGTCCGGACGGTCATCGGTTCAGCGGGTCGCGGCGGTCTGCATCTCGTGGACCAGGCGGCCGCCGACGACGGTGGCGACCGGCCAGCCGCGCAGCGTCCAGCCGTGGAACGGGCAGTTCCGCGACTTCGAGCGGAACTGCGCCACGTCCACCGAGCGCTCCAGCTCCGGGTCGATGAGGGTGACGTCGGCCTCCGCCCCGACCGCCAGCGACCCTTTCCCGATCCCCAGGATCGCGGAGGGGTTCACCGACATCAGCTCGACGAAGCGCGCCGGCCCGATGACGCCGGTGCGGACGAAACGATCCAGGATCAGCGGGACCGAGGTCTCCAGCCCGATGATGCCGAACGGCGCCTCGTCGAACTCCTGCAGCTTCTCGTCCTGGTGGTGCGGCGCGTGGTCCGAGGCGATGGCGTCGATGGTCCCGTCGCGCAGCCCCTCGATCAGCGCCTGGCGGTCCTCCTCGCGGCGCAGGGGAGGGTTCATCTTGGTGTTCGGGTCGAACTCCGAATCCGCCACGGCCTGATCGGTCAGCACCAGGTGGTGTGGCGTGACCTCGCAGGTGACCCGCAGCCCTTCCCGCTTCGCCTGCCGCACCCTCTCGAGGCTGCCGCGCGTGCTGAGATGCGCCAGGTGGAGCCGCCCGCCGGTCAGCCCGGCCACCGCCAGGTCGGACGCGACCGCGACCTCTTCCGCGGCGGCCGGCATCCCCTTCAGGCCGAGCAGGGTCGAGACGTACCCTTCGTGCATCGCCCCGCCCGCGCTCAGATCCCTGTCCTCGCAATGATCGATGAGCGGGATGCCGAAGATCTTCGTGTACTCCAATGCCATGCGCAGCAGGTAGGTGTTCCCCACCGGCCGCCCGTCGTCCGAGACCGCCACGGCGCCGGAGCGGGCCATGTCGCCGATTTCCGCCAGCTCCTCTCCCTCCCCCGCCTTGCTGACGCAGCCGATCGGAAAGACGCGGACCACGCCCTTGCGCCGGGCCTCGGCCACGATGTACTCGGTGACCGACAGACCGTCGTTCCAGGGAGCCGTGTTCGGCATGCAGGCGATCGAGGTGAACCCGCCCGCGGCGGCGGCCTGCGTGCCGGACTCGATGGTCTCCTTGTGCTCCTGCCCCGGCTCGCGCAGATGGACGTGCATGTCCACGAGCCCCGGGCAGACCCACCGGCCGCTGGCGTCGAGCACCTGGGCGCCGGCGGGCACGGAGCCCTTGCCCTGGCCCGCGCTCCGCCGCTCGGCCACGCGTCCGTCCACCACGAGCAGATCGAGGAGGGCGTCGGTTCGGGTCGCCGGGTCGATGACCCGTCCGCCCTTAATCAGCAAGCTCGCCAAGCGTTCCCCCCGCCAGCAGGTACAGCACGGCCATCCGCACCGCCACGCCGTTGGTGACCTGATCGAGGATCACCGAATACGGTCCGTCCGCCACGGCGCTGTCGATCTCGACCCCGCGGTTCATGGGGCCCGGATGCATGATGATCACCTCCGGCTTCGCCCTCCGGGCGCGCTCGACCGTCAGACCGTAGAGATTGTAGTACTCGCGCGCCGACGGGAAGGCACCGCCGCGCTGGCGCTCCCGCTGGATGCGCAGCATCATCACGACGTCCGCCCCCTCGAGCGCCTCGTCAATCTTCCACGTCACGCGGACTCCCAGACGCGACAGCTCGACCGGCGTCAGCGTCGGCGGGGCGCAGGCGACGACCTCGGCTCCGAGGGTCCTCAGCAGGAAGATGTTGCTGCGCAGCACCCGGCTGTGCATGAGGTCGCCGACGATCGCCACGCGCAGGCCCTTCAGGCGGCCCTTCTTCTCGCGGATCGTGAACGCGTCGAGGAGCGCCTGCGTCGGATGCTCGTGCCAGCCGTCGCCGGCGTTGATGATGTGCGACCGGCAGTGGCGCGCCAGGAAGTGCGGCGCCCCCGAGGAGGGATGCCGGATGACGATCATGTCCGGAGCCATCGCCTCGAGATTGCGCGCGGTGTCCAGCAGCGTCTCCCCCTTCGCGACGCTGGAGCCGCCCGGCGAGAAATTCAGCGTGTCGGCGGACAGACGCTTCTCGGCGATCTCGAACGAGGAGCGCGTGCGCGTCGAGGGCTCCATGAAGAAGTTCACGATCGTCCGGCCGCGCAGCGTCGGGACCTTCTTGATCGCGCGGGTGGACACCTCGGCGAAAGAGCGGGCCGTGTCCAGGATGAGCACGATCTCCTCGGCCGACAGACCCTGCATCCCGAGCAGATGCTTCTTCTTGAGCGCCACGAGGCGCTTTTCGGCCTTGGGCTCGGCCGCGACCGTCTCCACGCGCGACGCCGCGGGGCCGGCGGCGCCCGCCGCCCTCCGGGGCGT